>JAMOVV010000130.1 GCA_027067385.1 Desulfarculaceae bacterium | reverse complement strand
GTGCTGCCCAACGCCGCCGGCCTGCTGGGGGCCCTGGGCCTGGACGGCGAGGGGCTGGGGGGAAATTAATAGGCGAGGGGCTGGGGGGAAATTAATAAAGGAAAAGAGGTTGTAAAAGGGAAGAGGGGGGATAGTCAGGATCAGCCGAGTTCTATATCATCACTAATAAGCACTCCCCCATAGCTTTTTAACCGAAGAAAATCCAGACGATATTCCATTTGGTTGCGTTTGGCCTTAGCAATCCCAGGGCGTACGGCCATTGAGGCGGCCAAGTCAACAAGTAGACGCTTGTGCTCTTCCGAAATACGGCATCCGAGGATGACGCCGGTGAGCGAGCCTTCGGGAAAAACGAAGGTTTGGTTTGCGCAGCCTATCTGAAACAGCCTCCATTCCTTTTCATAACTCCAGCCCTTGTGCTTTGTCGTGAGTGCTTTGTAAAAATCAGATTCTTCGGGGTCTTCAAAGGCTGGCACAATAGGGCACTTTTTTTTGTATCTTACGGGTAGAGCATCACGAAAAAAGCGGTTGGCTCTTCGGAATTGCAGGCAAAAGCCGGTATGCCCATTGGCGTAATGCGACCACAGGAGCAGATCATCGAAGACTTCTGATAGGCATAAAACGCCATGCTCGTCAACCCTTGTCTGTAATGTGCGCCTTAGTCCCTCAACATCAATAGAATCATAGGCTTTATTTTTTCCCCATTCGCGTAGCTTTGCTCTTTTTTGTTGGCGTGACAATCCCGGGTGCCGTCGGTCCAGAACACCCGGCGCCTCTTCTTCCCACTCTTTAGGATCAGATGGATATTCAAGCGCTTCCATGCGGCAATCAAAAGGGTCATTGAATTTTGCCGGCGAAGGGAAGAACAGCTTGCGCTCGCTAAATATACTCTCAATGCGGGCCAGCCGACTTTCATACTCTGGTCGAGGGAGTGAATCGTCTGGAAAAGAGTAGTACCGATACAAATACTTCGTTACGACCTCTGGTGCGGAACGGTCATCTTGTTCTTGGGTACTACTCATAATACCCTTGGTGCTGAGAGGCCAGTTTTCAGGCCGGCTCTGCCGGGCGGCAGACCGGGTCGGCGAGTTGGGCCTGGAGGCGGGCCAGGTCTTCGGGCAGGTAGGGGGTGAGGCCGGCCATGGCCGACTGGTCCCAGCCGGTGGTGGGGTCCATGGCCTGCAGGCTCCAACAGGCGGCCCCGGTCAGGCTGGCGGCCATGGCCTCTAGCTGCCGGCGGCCGTGCCAGGGCTGCACGATGGTGGAGCGGAACTGGTGGTCCAGGCCGGAGGACTTGAGGAACTCCACCGAGCGGCCCAGGCGGTCGATGTCCACCTGGCGGCCGGCCACCCGGCGGTAGGACTCGGGCTCCAGGGGGGCCTTTAAGTCCATGGCCACCATGTCCACCAGGCCGGCGGAGGCCAACTCCTCGATAACCCAGGGGCGGTAGCCGTTGGTGTCGAGCTTGACTTGGAAGCCGGCCTCCTTGACCAGGCCGCAGAGGTCGGCCAGGCCGGGATGCAGGGTGGGCTCGCCGCCGGTGATGACCACGCCGTCGATCCAGCCCACGAAGACCTTGAGCCGGTCCATCACGCTGTCGATGGGCAGGCTCTGGTATTGGTCGGGGTTGCTCACCAGCTCGTAGTTGTGGCAGAAGGGGCAGCGGAAGTTGCAGCCGGGCAGAAAGAGCACGGCCGATATCTTGGAGCGCCAGTCCAGGAAGCTGGTCTCCAAGAAGCCCTTGATGGTGGGCAGGGCGTCGCTGCCGCCGGCCAGGGCCGGGGACGAGCTTATGGCCGTGACCTTGGCCGGGGTGTCTCGTCGGGGCTGGTTCATGGTACTCGCCGTTTGGCGCCCGCTCCCCACCGGTGGCGGAGCTCAGGCATTGGCCACCTTGCGGAGGTAGCTTTTGATCTTGATGGCTCCGCTGATGTGGGAGGAGTCGTCGAGCACCAGGATGGGCAGGGCGCGCTCGGCCTCTTCCACCAACTCGTGCCAGGCCAGGTGGGCCAGGGCGTCGGGGTTGTCGGGGGCCAGGTTTTCCTCGGCCACCCCCAGGGAGGCGAGGTCGAATCTGTCGGTGATGTAGTGGCACTTTTCGCAACCGGGCTTGGTGAAAAGGGTCATTGTTCCTCTCCCGCGTGATTGGGGTTGGTGGTTCCTGGCCATGGGACCGCTCTTTATTTAGTCAAAGGGTGGACCGATGGTCATGGAAAAGCTGGTTGATGTCCAATGCTTACCGATTACTACTCCCGCCGGGGCCTTGGCTGCCGTACTCGCCGCCCTGGTCGTCGATCACCTCGGCCCGGTCCCGGCGGTGCGGCTGTATTTGGGCTGACCACCTGTTTTAGGGGCTTGGTGTCTGGTTGAGGCATGGTTCGGCTCCCCCGTGAGGGTTTCCGGCTGGGAAAGCGGCGTTGGCCCCGATTTTCGGTAGCCGCCCGCAGGTCTGTTGGTCGGTTTGCCTCCACCTCCAACACCGGCGACGCGATGTCACGCGGCGATTGACTTCATCTCTAACGCCCTGTATGCCCCGTGCCTCCCCCGCTCCGCTGGTCTTCCTCGCCCCTCTGGCCCCTCTCGCCCCGTTTGCCTCCTGCGTCCCTCTCGCCTCGCTGGCCCCTCTCGCCCCGTTTGCCTCCTGTGCCCCTCTGGCCCCTCTGGCCCCTCTCGCCCCGGTTGCCTCCTGTGGCCCTCTCGCCCGCTGGCCTGTAGGCGGCTTCTGGCCCAGCCCTGGTGGTTGACCCTAGACGGCCTTGGCGATGCCGGCGCTGCCGGCGGGCGGGGCTTCGGCACGCAGGAAGCCGGGGTTGCGGTAGCGCTCGCGCAGCTCACCGAGCTTGCCCTTGTTCCAGGAGGAGATGCGGGTGAAGTAGCCGGTGATGCGGGTGATGCCGTCGACCTGGTCGGAGCCGCAGGCGGGGCACTGGTCGCTGAGTCCACGGCTGGTGCGGCCGCAGGCGTTGCAGCAGGTGAACTCGGGGCTGAAGGCGACCTGGTCGTTTTTGGTGTCGCGGAATATCTTGATGACAAAGTTGGCCAAGGAGGCGGCCGATGGTTCGGCCTCGCCCATCCAGACGTGGGTGATGGCCCCGGCCTCGATGATGGGGTGGAAGCGGCCCTCGAGCTTGACCCGCTCGATGGCGTTGACGCTGGCGTGGACGTCAAAGAGGGTGGAGTTGGTGTAGTAGACCTCGCCGGTGAAGAGGTCGCCCTTTACGATATGGCGGGCCTTTTCGGGCATGTCCTTGAGGTCGAGCTTGGCGAAGCGGTAGGCGGTGGACTCGGCCGGGGTCTGCTCCAGCACGTAGCGCATGTTGTATTTTTTGCTGTAGTGGTCGCACATGAGCTTCATGTGGGCGATGATCTTGAGCCCGAAGCGCATGGCCTGGTCGTTGTCGTGCAGCTCCATACCCATGTGTTGCTTGATCATTTCGTTGAGGCCCACCATGCCGATGAGGTAGGTGACCCGGTGCATGCGCAGGTAGCGTTCGCCGTCTAGGTCCATGGCCAACAGGGCCAGGGGGCCGGTGGGTCCGTGGTCCAGCAGCTCCTGGATGAAGTCGCGTTTTTGCCGGTGGGCCTGGGCGGCCAGCTTGACGCGCTGGCGCAGAATCTGGAAGAGCTTGGTGTCGTCGCCGCCGGCCTGGTAGGCGATGCGCGGCAGGTTGAGGGTAACGTTTTGCAGGGCGCTGTAGCGCATGCGCCAAGGGGTCTTGGCGTCGTCGAGATCGCTCTGTTCCAGCTTGAAGGACAGGCGGCAGCACTCGCTGATCTTGGCGGTTTCGCCGCGGTCGAAGACAAAGTAGGTGTTGCCCTTGTTGGAGGCCACGTCGCAGATGTGGTGCAGGAAGTCCATGTGTCCTTCGGTCTGGAAGAACTTTTCGGTGATGTGCACCAGGGGCTTGGGGAAGAAGAAGGGCCGGCCGGCGCCGTCACCTTCCTTGTAGACCTCAAAGAGTTTCCAGACGAACTTTTGGGCGATCTTTTCGTACTCGGCGTAGGTTTTGCCGGTGTACTGGCCGTTGGGGCCGATGGCCGGCACGTCTTCGAAGTGCTTAGGCACCTCCCAGTAGAGGTTGATGTCAGTGAAGATGGCCTGGCCACCGCGGGCCACGGCCTGCTGGCTGAACTCGAAGATGAGCATCTGGGCCAGTTGCTTGATCTCGCGGTCGGATTTGCCCTCCAGGTAGGGGGCGAAAAAGAGGTTTACGGCATCCCAGCCGATGGCCCCGGCAAAATTGGATTGCAGGGCGGCGGCCATCTTGACCATGTGGGCCAAAAGCACCTCGGGGTGCTTGGCCGGCTTGGCCAGGGCCAGGCTGTTGGGCAGGTTGAGGCCGAACTTCTTGATGTACTCCAGGGACTGGCCGGAGCAGTAGGGGCGGTCGACGAAGCCCAGGTCGTGCAGGTGGATGTCGCCGCGCATGTGGGCGTCGCCCACGTCGCGGGTAAACACGTTTATGAGGGCGTACTCTTTCTTGATGGACTCGGCCAGGGTGAGGTTGGTGGCCTCGGGTCCGTGGGGTACGTTGGCGTTTTCCTTGTTGGGCAGACGCAGCATGTGGTCCACGTCGAACAGGGGCACGCCGAGGCGGGTGTGCTGCAGGCGTTCTTCTTCCAGGCCGCGCTCGATGAGCTTGGTGTTGACCAGCTCGCGGATCAGCGGGGCGGTGACCATCTTGATGCCGCTTAGGGTGATCATCTGCTCGATCTCGGAGGCGATCTCCTGGGCGGTGCCCTCGTCCAGCCTGGTCTCGCGGATCAGGGCTTCCTCGATGCGCTCGCGGTCCCAACCGGCCATCTCCTCGGAGCTGGTGCGCACGAAAAGAGCCATGTCGGTGGTCTCGGTGTTGCGCTGGAATTTGCCGTCCAAAACTTTCAAGTTGCCCATGGTCTCTCCCTGGTAGTGACTTACTTGCCCGCTTGAAATCCCCTGATGCCGCCGGCGGCCGCATGGCTCACATCGCATGCTCCGCCCGCGCCGTGGCCCTCTGAGCCTCCCGCGCCGCCGTCCGGGTCGCCCCCCGCGTCGCCCGGTGACTCTTGGCTGCGGCGGCGTCCAGGTCAGATCGGCCGCCGTCCGGGTCGCCCCCGCGCGTCGCCGTCTGGCTTGCCTCCGCGTCGCCGTCCGGGTCGCCCCCTGCGTCGCCCGGTGAACGCTCTATGTGGTGGCACTATTATTAAAGCCTACTAGATGTTGTGTGTCAAGAGTTTAGATGGGAACCAATCAGTATGGCCTGGTAGGGATAATTTCCAATAACTGTTTGATTAAATTGTTTAATTGCCATGAGGTGCGGTTCAGGCTATGGTTGGGATGAAAAAAAACGACTGCCGGGGACTTGCTCCGGGGCTTGGCCTGGGCTCCCGCACCCCAAGATAATGGCTATTATTAATGTTAATACCCCTATATGTAGTAATGGATCACCGGCGATGAGCCAGCCGCGCCAGGATGGCCACCCGGGGGGAGGGCAGGGCTTGCGGGTGCTGTTTTTGCATGACCGGCTGTCGGCCCGGGGCGGGGCTGACCGCCATTTGCTGGGGGTGTTGGATCACCTGCAGGGCCGGGCCGAGACTCTCCTGGCGGTGGGCTATGACGACGGTAGCCTGCCGCCGGCCGAGCGGCCGACGGTAGGGTCCTGGGTGCGGGTCAAGGGGCTGGAGCGCTCGGGCCTGCGGCCACGGGGCGGGCGGGCCGCCTTGGTCCGGCTGGAGCGGGTGGCGGCGGAGTTCGCGCCCGCGGTGATCCATATTAATAATGTAATGGACCCGGCCCTCTTGCAGCGGGCGGCCGAGCTGGCGCCCACGGTGATGACGGTACAGGATCACCGGCTTTTCTGTCCCGGGCGGGGCAAGCTGACGCCGGAGGGCGCGATCTGCACCCGGGTGATGGGCCGGAGGTGCCGGGAGTGTTTTGAGGACCAGGACTACGGCCGGCGCATGCTGGAGTTGACCCGGGAGCGCTTGGCGGCCCTGGCGGGCATGGCACGGGTGCTGGTTTTGTCCGGCTACATGGCCGGGGAGTTGGTGGCGGCCGGGGTGGGGCCGGAGAAGGTCGAGGTGCTGGGTCCCATGGTGCACGGCCTGGCCGCGGGCGGCTCCGGCGGGGTGGGGGAGTATCACCTGCTGGCCGGCCGTTTGGTGGAGAGCAAGGGGGTGCGGGTGGCCCTGGCCGCGGCCGGGTTGGGAGTGGGCGCGCGCCTGGTAATCGCGGGGGACGGTCCCCTGGCCGAGGAGGTGGCCCGGCGGGCCCGCGCCAGCGGCGGGCGGATCCAGTACGTGGGCTGGGCCGACAGGAGGCAGATGGCCCGGCTGCTGGCCGGGGCGCTTTCGCTGTGGCTACCGAGCCTGTGGGCCGAGCCCTTTGGCATCACCGGGCTGGAGGCCCTGTCCCTGGGCCGGCCGGTGGTGGCCTCGGCGGTGGGCGGGGTGGGCGACTGGCTGGAGCACGGGGCCGGCGGCCTGCTGGTGCCGCCGGGCGACGCGGCGGCCCTGGCGGCGGCGGCCCGGCGCTTGGAGGATGACCGGGACCTGGCCCGGCGCATGGGCGCGGCCGGCCGGGAGATGGTTGGCCGCCGGTTCGCCGCCGGCCCTCTCATGGAGCGCCTGGTTATGCTATATGAGTCTTTGACCCCAAGCGAGAGGCAGCGATGATGCAAAACGATGATTGGGGGCGCGACCCCGGGGTGCGGCATTTGCGCCAGGTCTTCGCCGCGGTGGAACAGACCTCGGAGGGCCTGTTGGCCGCCTGGGAGGTGGACCGCTTTGACCTGCGCCTGCGGCGCTGGCGGCAAAGGGCCCTGGAGTTGTTCCAGCGGGCCTGGGCCCTGGCCGGCAGCCGGGGCCGGGCGGTGGGGCCCCAAGAGGCGGCCTGGCTCTACGGCCGCTCGCTGGCCGCGGTGCTGGCCGCCGAGGGACGGGCGGTGGAGGCGGCGCCGGCGGAACTGCTGGGGCCGGACTGGACGGCCGAGGTGGTGCGGGAGGCGGGGTCATGATTCGTTTGCGCCTGTTCGGACGCTGCCGCATCTACCACGATCCGGTGAGCCCGGTGCTCAAGGCCCCGGCCCAGATCGGTTGGAGCGCTTTTTACCGCGACATCGAGTTGGTTACCCCGCGCCGGCTCAAGGGACGCGAGCTGCTCATGCGCACCCGGGGCTGGTGGACGGTGGAGCCGGCCGAGGTGGCCGAGGTGGTCGAAGCCCACGGCCGGTTGGTGGTGGGCGACGGCGGTGAGCTGATGGTGGAGTTGGCCGGCCGGGACGCGGCCGAAGACCTGCGCCGGGCGCTGGAGCAGCGTTTTGGCGCGGCGGTGTTTTTGACCCCCTGAACTGCCAGCGGGGATTGTCGGTTGCCCGCCCGAGGGGCGCTTTAGTATATATTGTTATAGTAGA
>JAMOVV010000129.1 GCA_027067385.1 Desulfarculaceae bacterium | reverse complement strand
ACGGCCCGGCCCGGCGATAGGCCGGGTCCTGGTCAATCTTCGGTCTCGATATAGGCAACCATCAGCTCCTGGCCCTGGGTGAGCTCCATGTCGGCCGAGCCGCACTCCGGGCACTCGAAAACCGGGTCGCTCATGTCTATGCGGGCCCCGCAGGCGTGGCAGCGGCCCCTGAGCGGCACCTCCTCGATGGCCAACTCCGAGCCGGCCGCCGGGGTGTCTTCGATGATGAGGTCCCAGCAAAAGCGCAGGGAATCCGGCACCACCGCGCTGAAGGCCCCCACCTTCACCCCCACCCGTTTGAGGCTTTGCACCCCGTGGCGGGCGGCCTCGTCGATTACGATATCCAGTAGCGACTGGGCGATGGAGAGCTCATGCACGTTGCATCTACCTATAAAGTATGAGGTGAGAGGCGGCCGGCGCCCGCTGCAATACCTAGCATGGGGCCGCCGGGGGGTCAAGCAAGGTCCCCGGCTGGCCCGGGTCCCGGCGCTCTGGTAGAATTTGACCTGTATTCCGGCGGGACCGGGTTGAAAAAACCCGGCCGGCGCGTCTGGTTAGGGCATGGGTGTTTTACCGGGCGCCGGCCGTCGGCGTAGTGTTGCGTTTAGGCCCTTACGACTTGAGAGGTTCATCCTGGCCAAGCGAACCAAGCAAACCAGTCCGCGGGGGATGGGCTTTTGGATCGGCCTTGTCCTGCTGCTTTGCGGCCTGGGCCTGGGAATCGGGCTCCTGGCCGCCGGGCACCGCTGGGCCGCCTTGAGCGGCCTGGTGGTGCTGCTGGTGGGCGAGTGCGTGCGCCGGGGGCGGACCAAGCGGCTGCTGCTCTGGAGCGCCCTGCTGCTGTTGCTCCTGGCCAGCCTGGGGGTGGGGGCCGGGGTGGGGGCCTGGTTCTGGATCAGCCACGACCTGCCCAAGATCGAGCGCCTGGCCGACTACCGCCCGCCGGTGGTGACCACGGTGCTGGCCGCCGACGGCAGCCTCATGGCCGAGTTTTTCCGCCAGCGGCGCTACCTGGTGCCCTACGACCGCATCCCGCCCCACGTGGTGGGGGCCTTTGTCTCGGCCGAGGACGGGGAATTCTTCGAGCACAAGGGGTTGGACTATCCCGGCATCCTGCGGGCGGCCTGGGCCAATTTCCAGGCCGGCCGGGTGGTGCAGGGGGCCAGCACCATCACCCAACAGGCGGCCCGGGAGCTGCTGCTCACCAATGAACGCACCTGGGTGCGCAAGATCAAGGAAATGATCCTGGCCCGGCGCATGGAGGACTATCTCACCAAGCAGGAGATTCTCTATCTCTACATCAACCAAATCTACCTGGGCCACGGCGCCTACGGGGTGGAGGCGGCGGCCCGGGTCTATTTCGGCAAGCACGTGGAGCAGCTCACCCTGGCCGAGGCCGCCTTGCTGGCCGGCCTGGTCCAGGCCCCCAGCCGCTACAGCCCCATCCGGGACCCCCGCCGGGCCCGCACCCGTCAGGTCTACGTCATCGGCCGTATGCTCGACGACGGCCGCATAACCGCCGCCCAGGCCGAGGCCGCCCTGGCCGAGCAGCTCGACATCCGCCGCCACCGCCAAAAAACCGCCCCGGTGCCCTACTACACCGAGACGGTGCGGCGCTGGCTGGAGAAGCGCTACGGGGCCAACCTGCTCTACGAGGGCGGGCTCACGGTGAAGACCGCCTGCGACCCGGCGCTCACCGCCCTGGCCCACAAGGCCATGAACCACGGGCTGGCCGCCCTCACCCGGCGGCAGGGCTTCCGCGGGCCCATCGGCCACCTGGACCCCTCCCAGGTGGCTGCCGCCAAGTCCCAGCCCCTGGACCGGCGTCCCCTGGAGGCGGGCCGCGTGGTGCGGGCGGTGGTCACCCGGGTGGATAAAAAGGCCCAGGTGGTGCACCTGTTGGTGGCCGGCCACCCCGGCCGGCTCACCCTGGAGGACCTGAAGTGGGCCCACAAGCCGGTGGTGAACCTCAAGGTGCGCCCCAAGCCGGTGACCCGGGTGCAGCAGGTGCTGGCCGCCGGCGACCTGGTGCTGGTCAAGCCGGTGGAGTTTCACAAGGCGGGCGGCTACTGGAAACTGGAGCTGATCCAGGAGCCGGTGGCCCAGGCGGCGGTGCTGGCCCTGGAGACCGGCAGCGGCCGGGTGCGGGTGCTGGTGGGCGGGCGCGACTTTGCCGAGAGCCAGTTCAACCGCGCCCTGCAGGCCCGCCGCCAGCCAGGCAGCGCCTTCAAGCCCTTTATCTACGCCGCGGCCCTGGACCACCCCCAGCGCTCCTACACCCCGGTTAGCATCATCGTCGACGCGCCGGTGGTCTTTGACGACCCGTCGAGCCCCATGCGCAAGTGGAAGCCCAAGAACTACGAGGGGCGCTTCTACGGACCCACCACCCTGCGCCAGGCCCTGGAGCACAGCCGCAACGTGGTGACCGTCAAGCTACTGCACGATATCGGCATCCCCTACACCATCCAGTTCGCCCGCAAGTTCGGCATCACCAGCGACCTCAAGCCCAACCTCTCGCTGGCCCTGGGCTCCACCGGGCTCTCGCTGCTGGAGCTCACCAGGGCCTACTCGGTCTTTGCCAACCACGGCCGCCTGGTGCAGCCGGTGATGGTGGAGGAGGTGCTGGACCGCACCGGCCAGCCCATCTACCAGGCCAAGCCCACCACCACCCAGGTCATCAGCCCCCAGACCGCCTTTATCATGACCCACCTGCTGCGCGGGGTGATGCGCCACGGTACCGGCCGCTCCCTGCAGATCGGCCGGCCCAGCGCCGGCAAGACCGGCACCACCAACGACCTGCGCGACGCCTGGTTCATGGGATTTACCCCCCAGTTGGTCTGCGGGGTGTGGGTGGGCCAGGACGACAACCTGCCCCTGGGACGCCGGGAGACCGGGGCCCGGGCGGCCGGACCCATCTGGCGGGAGTTCATGAAGGAGGCCATGGCCAAGGTGCCGGTCACCGACTTCGCGGTGCCCGAGGGCGTGGTCTTCCACCGGGTGGACCTGGCCACCGGCAAACTGCTGCCCACCGGCCAGGCGGGAGGCTTCTTCGAGGCCTTCCTGGAGGGCACCGAGCCCCAGCCCCAGCCGGCCGGCCAGCCGGGACCGGCCGGCACCGAGGACTTCCTGCAGGCCGAAACCTTTGCCCCGGGCAAGCCGCCCACCCCGCCCCCGCCGACCCGCTGACCCCGGCGATCTCGCCGACCCGGGCCCAGCGACGGTTACGCACCGGGCCGCTGAAACCGCCGTCTAAATAGCCGTCACCAACAAATCAATCACGCTTTTTTAGCTTGGTATGGGACCAAAGAAAAATACTGAGCCGTCCCGGCCGGTGCGCGGTTCGGCAGTCCCCCAACGTTTGCTCCCCGCAGTTAAAAGGCGGGCCGGTGCGCGGCCAGCCGGGAGCTATGACGAGGACGCGTCCTCGGGAGGCGGGGCCTGGCGCCGGGCCATCTCGCGCCAGCGGGTGCAGGTGTTGCAGGGGTAGTAGGAGCGGCGCTTGGCCACCCGCAGCCGGCACACCGCCAGGTTGGTGCGCGAGTTGAAGTCATCGCACCAAAACCAGTTTTCCCTGCGCTTCATCAGCACCAAGGGGTCCATGGCGTATCCTCCGACCAGGGGTGACCCGTCGCGCCGATTATCGCCAGCGCCCCGCGGGGTGTCAAGCTATATGGGCGGTGCGGCCAAAACCGGTCAGCGCGCCTTGATCCACAGGATGCGGGCCGGCTCCGGGCCGGGGTTGCGCCAAGCGGCCGGCTGCTGGGTGGTGAGGTAGATGAGATCACCCTTCTGCAGCAGGTACTGGGAACCGCTGATATCGGCCTCCAGCCGGCCGCTGAGCATGTAACCCACCTCCTGGCCCTTGTGGTGAAAGAAGTGGGAGGGCACTCCCTGGCCCGGCTGAATCTCGATGGTGTAGGGCTCCACGCGGCCGTCGTAGCCCAGGGGAGTGAGCAGGTGGGCCTCCACCGCGTTTTGGTTCAGACCGGGGAACTGGATGGCCACCGACTGGTCGGCCCGGGTGATCAGCGGCCGGTCGGAGTCCATCTCGCCCTTGAAGAGGCTGGCCATCTCCACCCCCAGGACCTCGGCGATCTTGAGCAGGGCCGGCAGCGAGGGGTAGATGAGGTTGGACTCCACCTGGCTGATGGTGCTGGGGGTGACCCCCACCATGCGGGCCAACTCGGACTGGGACAGCCCCTTCTTGCCCCGCAGACTCTTTAGACGCCGGCCCAGCTCCAGGCGACCGGTGCCGCCCCGCTCGTCCTCGAACCCGATGCCATCGGCGTGGGCCCAGTACTTCAGCGGCTTGCGGCGGTGGTCCGGGTGGCGCTGGTCGGCCTTGAGCACCGAGAGATAGGTGGTGCCGCGGCGGATGGACAGGTCGATGACCACCTGGGCCACCTGGCCGATGCGCGCCTTGAGCCGCGAGCTGTGGGCCTCCTTCTCCAGTATCCAGTAGGCGATGGTGTCGAGCTCGTAGAGCCGGGGACAGGCCGCGCTGTAAAACTCGGCCAACTGCTCCTCCCCGCCCCAGAGCTCACGCATGCCGGTGAGCGACTCAAAGACCAGGCGCACGTCGCCGCTGAGCCGGGCGTGCAGGTCGTAGAGGGCGGTGGCCAACTGGGCGCGGTCACCGGGATGCTCCACCATCTGCAACCGGCCGGTGAAGTCATCGGGCAGGTGGTCGTAGAATTTCAAAAAGAGCTCCGAGGACGCCCCACGGCCGCAGGTGAAACAGTCCAGGATGACCATCTCCGGGTAGTCGGCCTGGGGACCCAGCTTGTCCAGCAGGTTCTTGGGCGAACGATCAAAGCTCACGTAGATGAACGGCTTGTGCTGCTCGCGCGAGGACTGGATGAACTCCCGGCAAAACACATGGGCCAGGCTGCCGGCGTCATCAAGCCAAACCACGTTGTCGCCGATGAATAGCCCGTCCAAAAGCTGGTCCAGTTGCTGCACCCCAGATGAAACCGATCTCCTTGCACCCATGGCCGACTCCCCAGGAATTTAGTAACTGATTCTGCTATTACCACCGTCTTGCCCTGTAGGCAAGACAAGCCGGCCATGATATTGAGGGGATTGATGATTTTCATCGGCAAACGGCCATGTTGCCGGCTTTACACAGGTTTATGGAACAATTGAACAAGTCAAATTTGCGGCAATCTTGCCGTCTTTGACGAAAACGCCCCCAAGGCCTATCCTGATATATTTTTTCGCCCCAGCAGCCAACCAACGAGGGCCACCTATAACTACAGGGGTCCACCTATAACTACCGATTATTAAATATAACGCAGATAAATTCTTCCCCGGCAGCGACTACCTCTCGCAAAATAAGGCATGCGGTTGCATGTTATCTTCAAACTATACGACGGCCGGCGACTGCACTCGGGCCGGGAAGGATAACCGTACCCTAAGCTGCATCGCCCCAATGCCAACTAGGCCCTGGGCGCTAAGAATCGTTCGTGCTCGGGGCCCCCCAGTCCGGCCTGCACAGCCGCTGCGGAAAAGCGACAAGGCAACTGCGATATGTTCCGGGCCACCTTCCGGGTCCGCGAACTGCGCTACCCCGGCCCGTTGGCGAGATCGCCGTTGGGGCGGACAAGGACCACCCCGTGGACTACATCCCCCGCGACATCATGGGCTGCGCCCTGAACGAAGAGCAGCGAACCCGTCCGCCGCTTGTTCGTCTTTGCCGTCGGGCGCTGGCCATGGGGCGGCGTCCCGGATTATCTGATGAATTTACCAAATGTTATGGCATATCCCGCCGCCAGCCGGTATCCCCGCCACCCTGCGGGCGCCCCCGAAAACTCGCCAGCCTGTGAAATAACTATTGACAACTTTGATTTTTAGGTGAATAAATTACAGGTACCGGATAATAAAAGTAGGATAACAAAGGGGGGATAACTATGATCCGCAAGGTTCTTATTATCTCGGCACTAGCGGTAGGCCTCCTGGCCGTCCCGGCCTGGGCCACCAATATCGAATTCACCGGCGCGCCTTACTCTAATTGGAAAACGCACGGGCCTCATCAATACAGCGGCACCAAGGGGAGTATAGGTTTCACCCTGGGGGCATTTAAGAAAAACGGCCAAAAAAACGCCTGGCTGGGTTTTAAGAAAAGAACCGTCAATGGAGTGACCGCCGTGGGTATCGGGGTACATCGCGGCCGGGCCGGGAACGAGATCGGCCCCGGCGAGCAACTGTCGTTTGCCCTAGACAACGGCCAATCCGTGTATCTAAGCTCCTTCACGGTCAACTTTCTGTACCTGGAGTACACCAACAAGCCGCACAAGAAACCGTTCTTCGAAGGGCTCAAGTATAGCGTGGATGACGGGCTCACCTGGCAGACCGTCTTCCAGAACGACCCCACCCAGACCTTCCCCAAGCCCTTCACCTCCGGCGCTATGACCGTGGACCTCTCCGGCACCAAGGCCACCTCGTTGCTGCTGCGGTCCTCGGGCATAAAGGACCACGACTTTACACTCAACAGCGTACGGGTGGCCGGGGCCGAGACCCCCGAGCCCACCACCTTGCTGCTGTTCGGTTCGGTGCTGGCCGGCGGGGCCTTCCTGCGCCGTCGCCGCCACGCATAACCTCATCGACCGCTATCCCGGCGGGGCCCCTGACGGGCCCCGCTTTTGCGTGGCCGCCTCGGTCCGCTGTCGCGGCTTGTTGTGCCTAAAATGGGCCCCACCGGCACCGAGCTGGTCGGTTTTGCTTTTTTTCCCGCCGGGCGCCCCGGGAAAACCGCCCCGGGGAGCCGTACAGGGACCAGTATTGTAACTAATCGTTTTCTCGGACTTATCTTGACTTTACCGCGATAATTTAGACCTAAACCACGCAATGGTATTACCAATAGGGTAACCTGAGCTTCCTACCTGGCAACCAGCCATCTAAGTCCGGCCGTGACTTTATTCCTAGCCCGTTATTCTGATTTTACATTTATCTGTGAAATATCTGTTGACCTTCGTGTCTTTATCGTGAATAAATAAAGGTATGACAATTACAGAAAGGAGTCGGTGATGCTTCGAAAGACCGCGATCGTCTTAGGTTTGGCAATGGCGTTGTTGGCCACGCCGGCTTCGGCCGCCAACATCAACTTCCTGGATTCTTTCTGGCGGCCCGATAGCCCCCAAACCTTTACCCGTAGCCTATCATATCTCGGCGCCGAGTGGGCGGGGGTGACCCTCACCGTGACCTCGGTTCCCACCAACATATACTGGGATAACACCGACGGCTACGGGGTAACCGGTGGCATAAACGACCAGATCGACCACCAGGAGGCCCTGGTATTTACCTTTAACCGGCCGGTGCTCCTGCAGAGCGTCGGCATCACCGACCTTTTCCACAGGTCCCACGACCATCCCTATATTGAGAAGGGATACTACACCGTTGACCTCGGTGCGCCGCAGCTCTTCGAGGCCGTACCCGGCCAAGTCGTCGGCTCGACCAACGGCGTCGCCAACCCGGACCTAGGCGGCCAGCAGGGAACCACCCTGACCTTCACCGCCTTTAACCCCAAATCCCAGGTCCCGCATGAACATCACGACTACTCGGTCTCGTCCATCAACGCCACCCTCATCGCCCAGACTCCCGAGCCCGCTACCCTGCTGCTGTTTGGCTCGGCCCTGTTCGGCGGAGCCTTCTTCCGCCGCCGTCGCCACGCCTAACCTCCTACCATCGACTGCTATCCCGGCGGGGCCCTGACGGGCCCCGCTTTTTCGTGGCCGCCTCGGCCCGCTGCCGCGGCTTGCTGTGCCTAAAACAGGCCCGCCGACACCAGACCGGCGGGTTTATCGTGGCCCGGCCGGGTTTGGCCGCCTTTTCCCTACCTGGCGCCCCGGGAACCCTATCCCGGGGCGCCATCCAGGGGACTAGTACATAACCACCTGTTTTTATACCTTTATCCTACTTTTTTCGCGGCCACCACATCCCAAACTACGCGATGGTATTACCAAGTAAGTAACCTGGGTTTCCTACCTGGCAACCAGCCATCGGCGCCTAACCGTGACTTTATTCCTAGACCGTTATGCTGATTTTAGTTCTACCTGTGAAATATTTGTTGACCATGTTGTCTTTATAGGGGACATAAGAATAATAATTCGCAGATAATTGAAAGGAGCCCGTGATGCATCGAAGGACCGCGATCATCTTGGGGTTGGCAATGGTTCTGTTGGCCATGCCAGCTTCGGCCGCCAACATCAACTTCCTGGATTCCTCTTGGAACCCGGGCAGCACCCAAACCTTTACCCGCAACCTGTCATACCTCGGCGCCGGCTGGACGGGGGTGACCCTCACCGTGGCCTCGGTTCCCACTAATCTATATTGGGACAGCACCGACGGCTACGGGGTAACCGGTGGCGAGAACGACGAGGTCGATGGGCAAGAGACCCTGATCTTTACCTTCAGTCAGCCGGTGTACCTGCAGAGCCTGGGTATTACCGACCTCTTCTACGAGTCCACCAACCATCCCTACATTGAAAAGGGATACTACAGCGTTGACCTAGGTGCGCCGCAACTCTTCCAGGCCGCCTCCGGACAGCACATCAATGTGACCAACGGCGTCACCTCCATAGACCTCGGCGGCCAGCCGGGATTCGCCATCGCCTTCACCGCCTTTAACACCAACGGTGAAAACCACGACTACTCGGTCTCGGCCATCAACGCTACCCTCACCCAGACCCCCGAGCCTGCTACCCTGTTGCTGTTCGGTTCGGCCCTGTTCGGTGGCACCTTCTTCCGCCGCCGTCGCCGCCGCAGCTAAGCGCCACACCTACCGTTACCTCGGCGGGGTCCCCAAGGGGCCCCGCTTTTTTAATACAAGGGCCCCGCTTGGGGGCGGGCGTATTGGCGGCGGCCCCGGTTCAGCGGCCGGCGTCCGGGTACCCCGGGTCGCGCCGCCGCCACCGCCGCCGGGGCATATCCAGCTCCTTGAACAAGGCGTAGAGCCTGGCGCGGCTCAGTCCGGTTATCTCCTGGGCCCGGGCCATGTCCCCCTGGCAGGCGGCCATCACCCGGTCCAGGTAGGCCCGACCGGCCGCGGCCAGGGCCCGGCCGCGAAACTCGCGCCAGTTGGGCAACGGCTGGTCGCTGCGCAATATCTCGCCCCAGCCGGGCTCCGCCGCCCCGGCCGGGCCGCTAAAGTCGCCCCCCGGCTCCCGCCCCGGGCGGGGCGGCGGGGACCCGGCGCTCTGCAGCGAGCTGCGGGCCAGGTTTACCCGCATCTCGATGGGCAAATGGGTGGGATAGAGCACCGGGCTGTCGCCGGCGGCGACCACCGCCCGCTCCAGGGCGTTGAACAGCTCGCGCACGTTGCCCGGCCAGTGGTAGGCGTTGAGGGCGGCGATGAACTCGGGGGAAAGGCCCTTGGTGTGGGGGCCGCCGCCGGAGGTGAGCTGGGTGAGGCGAAACAGGGCCAGTCCGATCACGTCGCCCTGGCGCTGGCGCAGGGGGGGCAGGTCGATGGTAAAAGAGCGCAGGCGGTACAAGAGCTCCGGGCGGAAGAGCCCCTGCCGGGCCATCTGCGACAGGTCACGGTTGGTGGCCGCCACCAGGCGGAAGTCGCTGGTGACCTCGTGCGAACCGCCCAGGGGCCGGAAACGGCGCTCTTGCAGCACCCGCAAAAAGGCCTTTTGCAGCTCCAGGGGCAGCTCGCCCACCTCGTCGAGGAACAAGGTGCCGCCGTGGGCCTCGCGGATCATGCCGGTGGTGCTGCGATCGGCCCCGGTGAAGGCCCCCCGCTGATGGCCAAAGAGCACCGAGCCCACCAGGTTTTCCGGCAGCGCGGCGCAGTCCACCACCACCAGACGGCCGCCGGAGCGCCGGCTGTTTTGGTGGATGGCCCGGGCGAAGAGCTCTTTGCCGGTGCCGGTCTCGCCGGTGATCAGCACCGACGACTCCGAGGCGGCGGCCTGGGCCATGGCCTTGAGGGCGGCCATGATGGCGGGGCTAGAGCCCAGGATGCCGGCCCGCTCGGCCCCGCCGCGGCTATCCACCGACGAGTGGGCCTCGCGGTATTGCAGGGCCCGGGTCAGGGGCAACAGCAGGGACTGGGCCGACAGCGGCTTTTCCAGGTAATCCCAGGCGCCCTCGCGCATGGCCGCCTCCATCTTGGCCTCGTCCTTGATCCGGGTGGTGATGATCACCTCGGGATGGCCGGGGCCGTTGTGCAGCTCGGCCGTGCGTTCCAGGCCGCCGCCGTCGGGCAGCTCCTCGGCCAGGAAGATGACGTCGAAACGACCGGCCGCGGCGATGGCCTGGCCCTCGCGCAGACCGTGGATCGCCACCACGTGGTGCCCCGCCTGGCCCACTATGTGGGCCAGGGACCGGCAAAAGTCCGCGTCACCATCCAGCACCAGTATTTTGGCCATGCCTGGAGTCCCCATACCGGGGACGCAGGTCCCCTTAGTCCAATAATACAATACTTTCGGTTCCTGGCAAGACCGGTCATCCCAGCGGCGTGCGAAATCGGTAGCAGGAGTTTGACTTAGAGCCCTGCCGCCAAGGCCCTGGTCCTAGGCGGCTCGCCGTCGATGCCAGGCCAGCAGGCGCGCGCCCAGGGCGGTGGCCAGGTAGGCCGCCCCGGCCAGGGCGGCGATAGTGGCCCCGGCCGGCCAATCGGCGCGGTAGCTCAGGGCCAGGCCGCCGCTGGTGATCAGCATGGAGGCGGCCACGGCCAGCACCATGATGGTCGCCAGGCGGCGGGCCAGGTGGCCGGCGATGGCCGCCGGCAGGGTGAGCAGGGCGATGACCAGGACGATGCCCACCACGCTCACCAGCAGGACCACGGTGAGCGCGGTGAGCCCCAGCAGCAGCAGGTAGAGCCACTGCACCGGCAGCCCCCGGGTCTCGGCGAACTCCTCGTCAAAGCACACCGCCAAGAGTTGCTTGAAAAACACCAGGCCCAAAAGCAGCACCACCGCGTCCAGGCCGGCCATGAGCCCCAGGTTGCCCGGGGTTACCATGAGGATGTTGCCAAAGAGATAGCCCATCAGGTCGGCGCTGTAGCCCGGGGTGGCGGCGATGAACAAAATGCCCACCGCCATGCCCACCGCCCAGATGGCCCCGATGACCGTGTCCTCGCGCTGGCGGGCCTTGAGGCTCACCAGGCCCATCACCCCGGCGGCGGCCAAGGCGGCGGCCAGGGCGCCGGTGAGGGGGGTCAGCCAGGTGATTCCGTGCACCACCTGCAGGTAGCGGGCCGCGCCCATGCCCCCCAGCACCGCGTGGGCCACCGCGCCGGCCAGGTAGGTTATGCGCCGGGCCACCACCAACGAGCCCACCACCCCGCAGGCCACCGAGGCCAGCAGGCCGGCGGCCAGGGCGTATTGCAAAAAGGGATAGCTCAGCAGGGCCTGCCACATCTCAGCCATGCTCACCCCCGGGCAGCGGCAGGTGGTGCTGGTGTTGCACCATGCGCATGGGCTGGCCGTAGAGATCACTGATGGCCTGGCGCCCCAGGTCGCGGGTGGGGTGAATCACCACCTGGCGGTTGACGCAGATGGCCTCGGCAAAGTGGCTGGAGACGAACCCCAGGTCATGGGTGACCAGCACCACGGTGATGTCCTGGTGCAGGCGATCCAGGAGATCAAAGAGCTCGTGCTCGCCCACCACGTCCATGCCGGCCGAGGGCTCGTCCAATAGCAGCATCTCCGGCTGGCTCACCAGGGCCCGCGCGATGAGCACCCGCTGGCGCTGGCCGCCGGAGAGCTGGCCAAAGGAACGGCCGGCCAGGGGGGCCATGTCCATGTGCTCCAGGGCCGCCAGGGCCTGCTGGCGGTCGGCCCTGCCGTAGCCCCCCCAGGGGCTGGTGCGCCCCAGGCGGCCCATCAGCACCACGTCGAGCACGGTCACCGGGAAGCTGGGGTCCACCTGTAGGTGCTGGGGCACGTAGCCCACCCGGCGGCGGGCCCGCCGGGGACTCTCCCCCAACACCCTCACCCGGCCCCGGCTGGGGGTTAGCAGCCCCAACATTAGCTTGAGCAAAGAGGTCTTGCCCCCGCCGTTGGGCCCCACCAGCACCGCGAACTGCCCCTGGGCGATGGTGAGGTTTACCTGGCGCAGGACCATCACCCCGCCCAGGCGCAGGTCCACCCCTGCCATCTCCACCGCGGCGGACGGGGCGCTCATGGCCGACCCTCCGCCGGGGAGCGCCGGCCCAGGCCGGCGGCGATGTGCTCGGCCATGCGCTTAAGGTTGGCCAGGTAGTCGGCGGCCAAGGGGTCCAGGGCCGCCACCCGGGCGCCGGTGGCCCGGGCCAGGGCGTGGGCCGTGGCGGTGGGGAACTGGGCCTGCACAAAGATCACCCGTATCCCCTGGCGTCTGGCCTGGTCGATGAGCCGGGCCAGGCCGCGCGGCCCGGGCCCCTTGCCCTGGTTTTGCACCGCGATCTGCTTGAGGCCGAACTCGCCGAGAAAGTAGCCAAAGGCCGGGTGGTAGACCAGCACCGAGCGCCCCTTGAACCGGGCCAGGCGCCGGGCGATGTCGCGACGCACCTGCTTTAGCTCGCGGGTCAGGGCGGCCAGGCCCGCTTGGTAGGCCGAGCGGCCGGCCGGGTCTACCGCCGTCAGCCCGGCGGCGATGTTGGCCGCCAGGCGCGCGGCCAAGGTGGGGCTGAGCCAGATGTGGGGATCAGGATGATGCCCATCGGCGCTGCGCCGGTGAATCCCGGCGTCGGCGGCCACCACCCGCAGGCCGGGGTTGGCCGCCTGGAGCCGCCGGAGCATGGCCGCCTCAAAGGGCAGACCGATGGAGAAGTAGACCCGGGCCTCGCCCAGGCGAGCCACCTGGCGCGGGGTGGGCTCAAAGCCGTGGGGCTCCTGGCCGGGACGCAGCAGGCTGCGCGCCTGGACCCGGTCGCCGCCCACCCGCTGCACCAAGAAGGCCACCGGCGCCACCGAGGCGTAGGCCACCAGCCGCGGCGCGGCCGCCGCCGGCGACGACGGCAGCAGCACCGCCAGGCCCAAAACCACGGCCAGCCAGCCGGCCGCGACGGCCAGCGTTTTAGTGGGTGCCGTCGTCATGATGACCCGCCTCCTGGCCCCGGCAGACCAGGTGCATGGCGCTGCACTGGTCGCACTCGGCCAACTGGTGCGTCTGGGAAAAGGCCTCCCAGTGACGCTTCTGATCCATGGTGAGGGTGCCGGTGCCCTGGCACAGGGGGCATACCCCCTCCAGGGCCGCCGAGACCGCCGAACGGATGAACTCCGAACGGTTGGGAATCGATCGCAGGGCCGCGGCCAGTGGGCCGTCGACCTTGAAGGTCATGATCTCGTCCTTGGCTCGCTTCATCGCCTCTCCCCGTGATTAATTTGCATAACTGAATATTACTTTGTAATACCTGAATGTCAACCCCAGGGTCGCATTGACAACGTGGGCCGTGTCTGGGAAATTACAAGTACTTGTGGGCCGAAACCAACCAACGAAAGGAAAACCAGTTAGGCGTCATGGAACAATCTAGGGACCGGCAAATACTGGTGGTCGACGACGAGGCCGCCATTCGCACCTTGATGAAAGACGCCCTGGAGCTGCTCAACTACCAGGTGGTCACCGCGGCCGACGCCGAAGGGGCCTTGGGCGCTATGGCCAGCGGTCGCATCGGCCTGGCCCTGTTGGACCTGAAGATGCCCGGGGTGAGCGGGGTGGAGCTGTGCCGCCTAATCCGCGACCGCTACCCGGTGACCGTGCTTTACGCCATGACCGGTTACGTCTCCCTGTTCGAGGTGGTACGCTGCCGGGAGGCGGGGTTTGACGACTACTTCACCAAGCCCCTGGACATGCCGTCCTTGGCCAAGGCCATCGCCAACGGTTTCGAGCGCCTGGATCGCTGGCGCGGCCAGCCCGGCGGCGACCAAGCCGAGCCCTAGTCGGCCCGGCCGCCAGGCACCTACAACCGCAATCAAATTGCAATTCGGAAAGGACTTGCTAAACCGTGGAACGCACTCTCATTCTCATCAAGCCCGACGCCCTGGCCCGCGGCCTGGCCGGCGAGGTACTATCCCGCTTTGAGCAAAAGGGGCTCAAGATCGCCGGTATCAAGATGATCCAGCTCGACGACCAGTTATTGCGCGAGCACTACAGCCACCTGGCCGACAAGCCCTTTTTCCCCACCATCACCGAGTTCATGAGCCGCACCCCGGTCATCGCCCTGTGCCTGGAGGGGTTGGAGGCGGTGGCCGTCTGCCGCAGCCTCTGCGGCGTGACCAACAGCCGCCAAGCCGCGCCGGGTACCATCCGCGGCGACCTGGGCATGAGCATGCAGGCCAACCTGGTGCACGCCAGCGACTCGGTGGAGACCGCGGCTCAAGAGGTGGCCCGTTTCTTCGACCCGGACGAACTATTCAGCTATGAGCCGGCCCTGCTGGCCTACCAGTACGCCGCCGACGAACGTTAGGAGCGTGTATTGACCTCGGCCCCTTTCACCGAAGAGGCCATCATCAGGCTGATCAGCCGGGCGGTGGGCCCGGCCGGCGGCGAGTTGATCACCGGCATCGGCGACGACGCGGCGGTGATCGCCGCCGGCCAGGCCACCTGGCTGGTAACCACCGACCTGCTGGTCCAAGGGGTTCACTTCAACCTCGACTACACCTCCGGCGGCGACCTGGGACACCGGGCCATGGCCGCCAACCTCAGCGACCTGGCCGCCATGGGCGCCGTACCCCGCTGGGGCCTGCTCTCCCTGGGCCTACCCCCACCGCCCCGGCGCCGTTTCGTGCAAGAGCTCATCGATGGTATGCTGGCCCTGGGGCGCGAGCACGGCCTGGTCCTGGCCGGCGGCGACACCACGGCCGCGCCGGTGGTGACCATCAACCTCTGCCTAATCGGTGAGGCCGCCGGGGCCGGGCCGGTCACCCGTGACGGGGCCCGGCCCGGTGACGCAGTATGCGTCACCGGTTGGCTGGGGGCCGCCGCCGCCGGGCTGGCCTGGTTGGCCGCGGGCCGGTCGGCGGCCGGCGCGCCCGAGGTGGCCGCGGCCCACCTGCGGCCCCAGCCCCGCCTGGCGGCGGGCCGGGCCCTGGCCCACGGCGGCCTGGTGCATGCCATGATGGATGTGTCCGACGGCATCGCCTCGGACCTGGCCCGGCTGGCGGCGGCCGGGCAGGTAGGAGCCACGGTGCAAGCCGGCCGGTTGCCCATCTCGGCGGCCACGTCCCGGGCGGCCGGGGAACTGGGAGCCGACCCCTTGGCCTGGGCGCTGAGCGGTGGTGAGGACTTCGAGCTGCTGTTCACCTGTGACCCGGCCGACCTGCCGGCCATCACCGCCGCAGTGGCCCAAGCCGCCGGCGGCCTGCCGGTGACCCGGGTGGGGGAGATCACCGCCGGCGAAGGGGTAAGGCTCATCAGGGCCGACGGCCGGGCCGTGGACATAACCATGGCCGGTTTTGATCACTTCAAACCAGGGGAGAGCTGATGCGGCGCATAGGGGCGATGATACTGGTCATGGCCATGGTTCTGCTCACCGCCGCCAGACTGGCGGCCGCACCGGCCAGGAAGGCGCCGGCCAAAAAGCCGGCGGCCGCACCGGTGCGCTACCTGCCGTCCCCCCCGTCCAAGGTGACTCTTTGCGGCGAGCCCATGCCCTTGCACGACCGCATGGTGGCCGAGCGCCTGGACCGCGAGTTCACCATCGCGGTCAACGACACCGCCCAGGTGGTGATGTGGCTCAAGCGGGCGGCGCGCTATTTCCCCTACATCTCGCGCCGGCTCAAGGCGGCCGGCATGCCCGACGACCTCAAGTACCTGGCCGTGGCCGAGAGCTCGCTCATCACCCGTATCCGCTCCTCGGCCGGGGCGGTGGGGCCCTGGCAGTTTATCGCCGGCACCGGGCGGCGCTACGGCCTGCGGCGCAACCGCTGGTTCGACGACCGCCTGGACCCGGAGAAATCCACCGCCGCCGCCCTGGCCTATCTCAAGGAGCTGCACCAGGAGTTTAAGAGCTGGTCGCTGGCCATGGCCGCCTACAACTGCGGCGAGCGGCGGGTGCGGCGCGAAATCAAGGAGCAAGGCACCCGGGACTACTACCAACTACACCTGCCCCTGGAGACCCGGCGCTATATCTTCCGCATCGCCGCGGCCAAGATCATCCTGTCAAATCCCAAGCGCTACGGCTACCACCTGCCGCGCCGGCGGCTCTACGCCCCGGTGCCGAGCCAAGTGGCCCGCATCAATCTCAAGCGGCCGGTGCACCTGCGTGACCTGGCCCGGGCCTGCGGCATCAGCTTTCACCAGCTCAAGGAGCTCAACCCGGCCATCCGGGGGTATTACCTGCCCGCCGGCAGCCACCGCCTGCGGGTGCCGCCGGGCAAGGCGGCCGGGCTGATGAGCCGGCTCAAACGCACCAAAATGGCCCCGCCTCCCAAGAAGGCCGAGTGGGTGGTGAAGCCCGGCGACACCCTGAGCCTCATCGCCCACCGCACCGGGTCCAGCGTCCGGGAGCTGCGCCGGGCCAACCGCCTGGGCGGCAGCCATATCTTCCCCGGCCAGCGCCTGGTGATCCCTCGTAAGAAATGATGGGGGCGGCTGGTAATTTTTCACGCCCTGGGACGTCCTCATGCAGTAGGAGTAGTGCCTTTCTTGACTTATATAGTACCTGTGGATATATTCCGGCTAGTGGCTAAAAATCTACTCCCCCAAGCGGATCAGTACATAATGCGCCACAACATCTCGTTATTTTGCACGGCATTGACCATCACCTTGACCATGGGCGCCGCCTCGGCGGCCCAGGCGGCCACCTCCGGCGGTGAGTCGGCCGCCGACATCTGGGAAATGGTGCTCGGCGCCAGCTGGGTGGTCCAACTGGTGCTGGTTATCCTGATTTTGTTCTCCCTGATGAGCTGGGCGGTAATCATCAGCAAGTTCAAGGTGCTCAGCGACGCCCGCCGCCAGAACGCCGATTTCGAGGAGGTCTTCTGGCACGCCGGCTCGCTGTCGGTGGCCAAGCAGCAGACCCGCCACCTGGACGCCAGCCCGTTGGCCACTATCTTCCGGCTCGGTTTCGCCGAGTTGGGCAAGGTGATGCGCCTGGGTACCGACGATCGCGGGGCCCTGGCCAGCGGGGTGATGCAGAACCTGCAGCGGGCGCTCAACCGCGGCCAGGCCTCGGAGATGACCCGGCTGGGCCGGGCGGTGACCTTCCTGGCCACCTGCGCCAACACCGCCCCCTTCATCGGCCTGTTCGGTACGGTGTGGGGCATCATGGACTCGTTCCGTTCCATCGGCGTGGCCAAGGTGGCCAACCTGGCCACGGTGGCCCCGGGTATCGCCGAGGCCCTGGTGGCCACGGCCACCGGCCTGTTCGCCGCCATCCCGGCGGTGGTTTTCTACAACCACTTCAACCGCCGCCTCCAGGTGCTCGAAGCCGAGATGGACTCTTTCCGCCAGGACTTCCTGAACCTGGTGGAGCGCGATCTCATGCGCCGGGCCGGTCCGCCGGTGGACGCGGTGCGCCCGGCCGACACCGGTATCCCGGCATGACGGAGGCCCGGCGGATTACCGCAAGCCCCGCGGATAAAAGGCAGAGGCCATGGCCGGCGTAAACTCCTCCAAATCCCGCTTCATGGGCGAAATCAACGTGGTGCCGTTGGTGGACGTGATGCTGGTGCTGCTGATCATCTTCATGGTCACCGCGCCGATGATGGTCCAGGGGGTGGAGGTGCGCCTGCCGGAGACCGAGTCCGGGGCGCTCAAGCACAGCGACGAGCTGCTGGTGCTCACGGTCACCCGCCAGGGCAAACTGTTTTTGGACGAGTTTGACGTATCCATCGAGGGCCTGGCCGACAAGCTGCGCAACATCCGCTCCCGCAAGCCGGGCACCCGGGTATACCTGCGGGCCGACAAGGACGTGCCCTACGGGGTGGTGGTGCGGGTGCTGGCCGAGGCCCGCAAGGCGGGCATCGACGATCTGGGCATGGTCACCGAACCCGAGACGGTCAAGGGCCCCCCGCCCAAGAAAAAAGAGGCCAAGTGAGCGCTGCGGCCGCCAGAGTATCGCGTGTTCTGAGCAGCGACCAGGTGGGCCTGGGCCTGGCCGGCAGCCTGCTGGTGCACGTGCTCCTGGTGGCCGGGGTGGCCTTTTGGCCCACCGGCGGCGACAGCCGCATCTACCTGGCCCCCACCTACAACGTACACCTGCTGGCCGCACCGCCGGCCGCGCCGGCCGCGCCGCCGACCGCCACGCCTAAACCCCCATCCCCGGCGGTGGTGAAAAAGCCGCCGCCTGAAAAGACCGCCCCCCCGGCGCAGCCCAAGCCCAAGCCCAAGCCGGCCGAGGCCATCGGCAGCAAGAAGCAGGCGGCCAAGCCCAAGCCCAAGCCTAAACGCATCAAGCCCCAGGTGGACCCGGCGGCCCAGGCCGAACGCGAGCTGCGCCGCCGCCTGGCCCAGTTGGAGCGCCGCACCCGCACCCGGCGCCAGGTGGACAGCGCCATCAGCCGCATCCAGAGCCGGGTGGCCAGCCGGGGCCGCGCCGCCGGCGGGGTGATGGGCTCGGCCGGCGGCGGCGGGGGCAGCAAGACCTCCATGCGTTTCCAGGTCTACCACACCGAGGTGTGGCAACGTATCCGTAGCCACTGGATCGTACCCGAGGCGCTGATCAAGTCCACCCGCGGCCTGGAGGCCATCGTGGTCATCACCATCGGCCGCAACGGTTCCCTGCTCAGCGCCCGCCTGGAAAAATCCAGCGGCAACAGCCGCTACGACCTAACCGCCCTGCGCGCGGTCAAAAAGGCCGCCCCTTATCCACCCCTGCCCATCGGCTACCGCCGCGGCAGCTATGAGATGGGGATTCGCTTCAGACCCGAGGATCGCACATGAGCCCCAAGTTTCGCCTAGCTTTCCGCGCCATGGTCCTGCTGGGCCTGGTCGCCGGTTGCCTGGGCCTGGCCTCCGAGGCCTCCGCCCGGGTGTACATCGACATCACCAAACCGATAAGCCGACGCCTACCCCTGGCCCTGCCGGCCTTCATGCCCATGGCCGGGGCGGCCGCCAACCCGGTGGGGGACGAGGGACACCGCCGCCTGGTGGCCAACCTCACCTACACCGGCCTCTTCGACCTGCTGGACCCCAAGGGGTTTTTGGGTAAGCCCAACCCGGCGGCGGTTAAGTACCGCAAGTGGTCGCGGGTGGGGGCCGAACTGCTCATCACCGCGGTCTACCGGGTCGAGGGCGACAACCTCACCCTGGAATGCCGCCTCTTCGACGTGACCGAGGGCAAGCAGTTGGTGGGCCGGCGCTACCAGGGACGGCCGGCCGACATCAAGGACATGATGCTGCGTTTCGCCGACGCGGTGATGGAGGCGCTCACCGGCGAGCCCTCGGTCTTCGGCACCCAAATCGCCTTCGTGGCCGCGCGCCAGGGCGCCAAGGGCGTGACCAAGGAAATCGCGGTGATGAACTTCGACGGCTCCGGGGTGCGCATCATCACCCGGCGCAACGACCTGAGCCTCTACCCCGCCTGGTCGCCCGACGGCAAGCTCATCGCCTATACCGCCTACCGCAACCGGCGGCCGGTGATCTATATCCAGGCCCTGGCCGGCGGCACCGGCCGGGTGGCGGTGAACCATCCCGGGGTGAACCTCACCCCGGCCTTCAAGCCCGGCGGCGGCCTGGCCGTCGCCATGAGCCACACCGGCAAGACCAACATCTTCCTCACCGACCTGTCCGGGCACATCAGCAAACAGCTCACCAACGGCTGGGGCATCGAGGTCAACCCCACCTTCAGCCCCGACGGTAACAAGATGGCCTTTGTCTCCGACCGCGGCGGCAACCCTCAAATCTACGTGCTGGACCTCACCAGCGGCCGGGTCACCCGGCTCACCTACGGTTACAAGTACGCCGCTTCCCCGGCCTGGTCGCCCCGCGGTGACCGCATCGCCTTCCAACTGGAAGTCAACGGCGTGTTCCAGATAGCCACCATCCGTCCCGACGGCGGTGATCTCAAGATACTCACCCGCGGCCTCAGTCCCAGCGAGGACCCCTCCTGGTCCCCCGACGGACGGCTCATCGCCTATGCCGGGCGCCAGAGCGGCCGCTACCAGATTTACGTCATCACCGCCGCCGGCGAGCTCATCAAGCGGCTCACCAGCCTGCCGGGCGACAACACCGACCCGGCCTGGTCGCCGCGCGGAGCAGCCCTGAAACGATAACCATTTTTTCAACCAACCAGGGAGGACAGTCGTGAAAAGGTATTTGGTCCCGGCACTGATCATGGTCCTTAGTCTTCTGCTCTTGGCCGGCTTGGGCTGCGGCAAAAAAGAAGTTCCCGGACCCGGTTCTATGAGTCCCCAGGAACGCGCCCGCCTGGAAGAAGCCCGCCGCCTGCGCGAAGCCCGCCTGGCCGAACAACAGGCCCGGGGCAGTGAGGCCCGCCAGCGCGAAGTCTTCGTCAACCAGGACGTGCACTTCGAGTACGACCGCTACGACCTTACCGCCGAGGCCCGCCAGGTGCTCAACGAAAAGGCCCGCTACATGCAGAGCCATCCCGATCTGAAGATCATCATCGAAGGCCACTGCGACGAACGCGGCTCCAGCGCCTACAACCTGGCCCTGGGTGAAAAGCGGGCCAAGGCCTGCGCCGCCTACCTGCAGGCCATGGGGATAGCGGCCAACCGCATGGAAACCGTGAGCTACGGAGAAGAGCGACCCTTGGTGCAAGGGCATACCGAAGAGGCCTACGCCGCCAACCGCCGGGGCCACTTCGTGATAAAATAGGCCAACCGCCCCGAACCTTGGGGGCGCCTAACCAAAGGGGAGGACGCGCATGATCCGCTGGGGTCCCAAGTTTGCCGTGGTGCCGCTGGTCCTGCTGTTGGCGGCCGGCTGCGCCGTTGTGGAACAAGATGACTTCTTGGCCCTGCAGAGCCACGTGATCCGCAACCAGCGGGCCATCCGGTCGCTGCAAAGCAAGGTCGACGCCATCAGCCAAAGCCTCACCGCCGGCCAGGGCCGGGCCGGGCTGCTCACCCAGGTGCAGAGCTTGCAGCAGGAGGTGGCCCGCCTGCGCGGCCAGGTGGACGAAAACGCCCACCGGCTCTCGTCGGTGCCCAGCGGCGAGGCGCTGGCCAAGCAGATCAGCGCCAGCCAAGACGAGATGGAAAAACGCCTGTCACGGGTGGAGGTCTATCTCGGCATCAAGAAAGGCGCCCGCACCCCGGCCCGGCGAGGCGCCCCGCCGGCGGCCGCGGTGAAGGCCCCCAGCGGGCGCAACCTCTACGACCTGGGCTACACCCTGTTCAAAAAGCGGTCCTACGCCGCGGCCCGCGGGCGCTTCCAGGCCTACCTGAAAAAGTACCCCCGGGGCAAACGGGCCCCCAACGCCCACTACTGGATCGGCGAAACCTTTGCGGCCCAAAAGCGCTTCGAGGAGGCCATCCTCTCCTACAACCAGGTGATCAAGCGCTGGCCCAAGAGCAACAAGGCCCCGGCGGCGCTCTACAAGCAGGCCCTGGCCTTTGCCTGGCTCGGCGATAAGCGCACCGCCCGCATCGTGCTCACCAAGCTGATCAAGACCTACCCCGGCAGCGGCTATGTCAAGGCCGCCAGGAAACAACTCAAACGTCTCAAGTAAAAGCAACCGGGGGACCTTTTCTCGATCGAGAAAAGGTCCCCCCGCCTGCGCCCATGACGCAGAGAGTCGGCCGGCGCTAACCTCGCTCAGTCCCGGTCCGGCTCCAGCGGCCACTGGCCGCGCTCGTCCAGCACCTCTTTGAGCACCGCCAGCGCCCGGTTCACCACCGGCATGCCGGCGTAGATACCCACCTGGAAGATGGCCTCGGCCAGATCGGCCGGGTCACATCCCACGTTGAGCCCGGCCCAGATGTGCAGACGCAGCTCGTCGGCCCGCTCCAGGGCGGCCAGGGCGCTGACGGCCACTAACTGGCGGGTGGGGTGGTCCAGCTTTTGCCGGGCGTACATCTGGCCGGTGATGAACAGGCTCAGGTCCTTGGCCAGCCCCGGGTCGAAGCTCTTCCACAGCTCGTAAGGCCGGTCCCAGGGATAGCCGTCAAAGTAGGCCTGGGCCGTCTCGGCCGTCTTGCGTTTGATCTCGTCGGACATCATCGGCTCCTGTTGCAACATGAGGGGTTGGGTGGGGAGCAAGCAGGCTAGGCGGCGTTTTGGATATCCACCAGGAGCCTCTTACCCAGGGCGGCCAAGGTGCGCTCCAGCAAGTCCAGGCGGGAGCTGTGGTCCAGGTCCAGGATGCGGCGCACCTGGCGGGCATCGCAACCCAGACGGCCGGCCAGCTCGATCTGGCTAACGCCCTGGTCGCGCATGGCCTGGTAGATGACCAGCTTGATGGCCACCAGCGGCGGCAGGGCCACGGTGGGTTGGCCGCGCCGCGGCCGGGACGGTTGGGGTATGTCACGCTTTTCATCTTGGTAGCCCGACAGGGCCACCACCAGGGCGTCTTGGGCCCACTGCAAAGCGTTGGCCTCATCGGCCCCCACGGTCATGGCCTCGGGCACATCGGGAAACCGGGCCATCACCCCGCCATCGCCATCAGGCTTAAGCACCACGGGATAGGCTTGGAGCAAGGCAAACTCCTTAAAGAATCTCCTGGGAGTCCAGGCCGAGCTGTTTACACAGCATCTTGATAAAGGCCGGCGACAGGTCCTGGTCGCCGTGCACCGGTACGGTGGCCTGTCTCCCCTGGTACTTGGCCAAGCAGTGCCCGCCCTTGCCCCGGCTGGAGATTATCTCCACTCCAGCCTTGCGCAGACGGCGGACCAGTTGCTTGCCTTTCATCACCTAACCCCAAGCATAGGACATATATGTCCTGACGTCAAACTATGCCTTACGGGCGCCAGGTAGGTTTTCATCGTCCTATCGCATGGTCACCCACGGCCGAGCTGGCGCCGGCATCTCTCCCCGTTCCCTCTTAATTGCCCAGGGCGCGGCTCATCTGCTGTTTGAGCTGGGCGGCGATGCCCTGGATGTTGCCCGAGAGCATGACCATCCACTTGCCGTGGTATTTTTTCAGGCTGATCACCTCCAGCTTTTGGAAGTTCACCTGGTCCATTTTCATCACCGCGCGGTAGACCACGTGGGCCAGGTCCGGGCCTTCGTTCACGTGCCCCAATACCTCCATCTGCGAGCCGGACAGGATCTTGGCCATGTGGGGCATCATGTGCAGCAGGCCCTTGTAAAAGGCCTTGAACACCGCCGGCGGCGGCAGGGCCTCCAGTTGGGCCGCGGTCTTGACGCCCATGAACAGGACCATGAGTTCTTTTTCCTTGCCCTTCTTGGCGGCCGTCTGGGCCAGGGGCAACATCATCTTTTTAAACTGGGCCAGGGCCTCGGGATGCATCATGGCGATAAAGGCGTCGACTTGGTTTTGCTGCATCGCCTTGATGTAGGCCCGCGCCGCCGCTTCCGGGGTACCGGTTTCCTGGGCCACGGCCGTGGCGGGTACGGCCAGGATAATCAACATGGCCATAAGGCCGATTATTCGTTTCACCATAATCCTCCTGGTTAGTCGGGAACCTGGATTCTACAACAGTTGCCCGGTCAATGAAAAGCCGCCCCGGCCGCAAAAACGGAGGAGACCCCTGGGGGTCTCCTCCGGTAGGGGCGCCTGTCCGCCCGGCTGGTGATCAGGCCCGCGCCGGCTCAGCCCTTGATGATCCGGGGGATCATCATGTGGTGATGGGGGCAGAGGGACTTGGGGTTCTGGTAAGCCGCCTCGGCAAAGGCGACCATGTAGGAGCGCAGGCGGTCGTACTTGACCACTTCGTCGACGAACCCGCGGATGGCGCAGTAGTGGGGCCGGGAGCGGTCGTAGTATTCCTGGGCCAGTTGGTTCATCTTGTCGATGACCGGTTGCAGGTCGCGGCCGGCGTCCTTCTCCTTGACCAAGCGGCGGGAGAAGCTGGCCGCGGCGGCGGTCTCGCCGTGCATCACGTAAATCTCGGTGGTGGCGGTGCCCAGGGTGAAGGCGTTGTGGTTGTTGGCGGTGGGCCCGCCCATGACGTAGTGGGCCGCGGCGGTGCCCTTGCGCAGCACCACCAGCATCATGGGCACGTCGGTCTGCTCGATGGAGTAGATGAGGCTCTGGCCCAGGCCCAGCAGCTCGGCCTTTTCGGCGATGTCGCCGACGTCGATGCCGCTGGTGTCCTGGAACCAGATGATAGGCACCCGGTCGCGTCCGCAGAGGGTGACGAACTCGTTCATCTTGATGAGCCCCTCGCGGTAGAGCTTGCCGCCGATGCCGGGGTAGGCCCCCTCGGCGTAACCGGGGTAACCCGGGGGCAAAAAGCCCTGGCGGTTGCCGATCACCCCGCAGACCAACCCGCTGATCTTCACCAGCCCGGTGTATACCTCAGGGCCGTAGCCTGGCCTGAACTCCATGTGCTCGCTACCGTCCACCCACCGCGCCAGGCACTGGTCGAAGTCATAGGTCGCTTTCTGGTTGAAGGCCACGAGGTAGTATAGATCGTCTTCGGGGAAGCGCGGCTCCTTGGGCTGGTCCACCCGGAAGAAGTCCAGGTCGTAGGCGGGCATCTGGTCCATACGTCGCTTTATGGCGTCGAGCACCTCCTCCTCGGTGTCGTAGACCTCTTTGAAGAAGCCGGTCACGTCGTGGTGGATACCCACCGAGCCCGGCGGCACCTGCTTGAAGTGGCGGGTGGCCTCGATGAGCTGTTCGGCGCCTTCCAGGTCGAAGTGACCCTTGGGGCTCATACCGCCGACGATACCGCCGCCGCCCACGGCGATGTTGCAGTCCTTGTGGGCGATGAGGTAGGTGGGGCTGATGCCCTGGTAGCCGCCGCCGGCCGGGTTGGTGCCCCAGATGCCGGCCAGGATGGCCACGCCGCCGATCTCCAGCTCGGCGTGGCGGAAGAAGGTGGTGCCGTTGCCGCGCCGGTCGGCGTAGACCTCCTGCTGCTCGGTGAGCTTCACCCCGGAGCAGTTGACCAGCCACACCAAAGGGATGTGCAGGCGCTTGGCCAGGTCGGTGATGCGCAGTTGGTTCTCGGCCTGTCCCGCGATCCAGGCGCCGGCCATCACCTTGTTGTCAAAGCCGGCCACCACGCACCACTTGCCATTGATCTGGGCCAGGCCGTCCACCACGCCGGTGGTGCCCTCTTCGTTTTGCTTGGGGTTGTAGAGGGTGTGCAGGGGCCGGAAGGAGCCCTCGTCCACCAGGTAATCGATGCGCTCCCAAACCGTGAGTTGTCCGCGCTTGTGGATGATCTCCTCGGGGATGCCGGCGGCCTTGACCCGCGCTATCTCGGCGTCCACCAGGGCTTCGACCTCCTCGATGGAGGCGCGGTTGTCGGCCATTTTTTCGCGCTTCTTGTCACTAACCTTCTTGCCGAGCTCCGGCATGTTTTTAAAGTAGGGGTGCATCACCGCCTCCTGGTTTTACTGTCTTCTGGTTATGCCGCCCGAATACGGGCCAGCCATGGTTTTTCTTGCTTGGGAAGCGGAAGATTGCCGCGTCGCATCTTTGGCCAAGATGCTCCTCGCAATGACGTCTATTGTCTACCGCAGACCTTGTCGCGAGGTCTGGCCCATGGTGGCTTTGTCCAGCTATAATCGTCATTGCGAGGCTCGGCGAAGCAATCTTCCTTTTCCATCTTCATCCCAGGTTCTCGCTCAAGTCGAGCCAGCCCGGGTTCATGCTTGCAATCAATGCCTCTTTCTGTTTTCTTGATCCAGCCTTTAGCTGCTTCTCCCTGGCGATGGCCGTGGTGATATCTTCGCAGGCCTCGTAGAAAACCAAGTGGCACAGGAAATACCTCTTGGTGAAACCACCGATGGCGCCTTGTTTATGTTGCGCGACCCGCCGGGCCAAGTCGCTGGTGACCCCGGTATAGAGCACGCTACGATTCCGGTTGGTCATCATGTAAACAAAGCCCGGTTTGGCCATCGCTCCTTTACCCGGGAAGCGGAAGATTGCCGCGTCGCATCTTTGGCCAAGATGCTCCTCGCAATGACGTCTATTTCTTTACGAGGTTTTTGCGCGGCACGCTTCCCTTCCTTTTCCCGCCGCCTTTCTACCGGTTGGCCTTGCGCAGGCCCAGGGCGTCCAGGGCCACGATCCACTTACAGATGTTGGCGCTGCCTTCGACCATAAAGTAGGTGGGTGCGTCGCGGTAGTAGCGGGCCACCGGGTACTCGGTGGAGTAACCATAGGCCCCGAGAATACGCACCGCGTAGTTGGCGCACATGGAGGCCACCTCGCCGGCCTTCCACTTGGCCATGGCCACCTCCAAGGTGTTGCCCAGCATGCCGTTGTCTTTTTGGGCCGCGGCCTTGTAGACCAAAAGGCGGGCCGCCTCGATCTCGATGGCCATCTGGGCGATCTGGTCCTGGACCATCTGGAACTGGCCGATGGGCTTGCCGAACTGTTCGCGCTCGGCGGCATAGGCCAAGGAAGCGTCCAGGCAGGCCTGGGCCAGGCCCACGCCGCCGGCGGCGGCCGACAGGCGGGTCTGGTTCAGCGAACCGAAGACGATCTTGGCGCCATCGCCCACCTGGCCCAGCAGGTTCTCCTTGGGCAGCTTGTAGTCCTCCAGGTAAATCTCGCCGGTGGGGCTGGAGCGCGATCCCATCTTGTCCAGGTCGGTAACGCTCACGCCGGGCAGGCGCTGGCCGTCTTCACCGCGCAGGGGAGCCACGAAGGCGCTGAGCTTGCGTTTGCCCTCGACCTCCACGTAGGCGTAGAAGATCACCAGGGTGGCCACGCTGGCGTTGGAGATCCAGGTCTTGGAGCCGTTGATAACCCAGTGGTCGCCCTTGTCCACCGCGGTGGACTTCATGGACATAACGTCGCTGCCGGCGTTGGGCTCGGTGATGCCGAAGCCGCCCATGTACTCGGCGGTGACCAGCTTGCGCACGTACTTGTCCTTGAGCTCGTCGCTGCCGTAGCGGTAGATGGTGAAGGCGCAGCCCAGGGTCTGCATGTTGATCTGCACCCGCAGGCTGGAGGAGGCGCGGGCGATCTCCTCGGTGAGGATCATGGCCGCCAGCCAACCCATCTCGTTGCCGCCGTACTCCTCGGGGATCACCGTGCCGAAGAAGCCCAGCTCGCCCATGGGCTTGATCACTTCCTCGTAGGGGAAGTAGTGTTCCTCGTCCCATTTGTCAGCATAAGGCGCGATCTGCTCGGCCGCGAAATCCCGCGCCATGTCGCGCAACATGACCAGCTCTTCACTCAACTGAAAATCCATATTGGCCTCCCTAATTCCTAAAAGGGCCGCTGGCAAGGGCCCCTTCTGTTTACTTTATCGTTGGCCGCCGGTTGGGCCGCCTTAGCGACCCTGGCGGGCCAGGTTGCGGCTCACCACCATGCGCTGTACTTGGTTGGAGCCGTCGAAAATCTGTATGGCCTTGGCCGAGCAAAACAGGCGGCCGGCCAACGAGTCGGCCGAGCCCATGGCCGGGCCCATCACCCGCGAGGCCAACTCGCCCAGGCGCACCGCGGTGTCGGCGGCCAGGCACTTGGCCATGGAGACCCAGCCGTCGAGCTCGCGGCCGCTGCCCTGGCCGCGGTCCAGCATACCGCAAACCCGGTAGACCAGCGAGCGGCAGGCCTCCACCGCGATCTTCATGTCGGCGCAGGCAAAGGCCACGTCCTGGCTGGCCATCAGTGGCCGGCCCCGGGCGTCGCGGGTCTCCAGGGCATGGGCCAGGGCCTGGTCCAAGAGCCCTTGGGCCACGCCTAAGGCCATGGCCGCCGCGCCCCACACCCGCATGGGATTGGCCACCTCGGTGAGCAACCGCCAGCCCTCGCCCTCACCCCAAAGACGCAGCTCCTTGGACACCGGCACCTGGTCCAGGTACATCTGGCAGGTCACCGAGCCGTGCAGCCCCATCTTCTTCTCGGGCTCGCCAAAGGTGAGCCCCGGCGCGTCGCGGGGGACCAGCAGCGCGCTTATGCCTGCCGCCCCCTCGTCGTCACCGGTGCGCACAAAGGTGAGGTAGTACCCCGCGTGCGGCCCCAGGGTGATGAAGCTCTTGGTGCCGCTGACCAGGTAACGGTCGCCGTCGTCCTTGGCCCGGGTGCGCAGCCGGGCCGCGTCCGAGCCGCACTCCGGCTCGGTGAGGCAAAAGGCCATCGGCGTGCGCCCGGCCGAGAGCTCGCCAAAGAGCCGCCGCTGCTGCGCCTGGTTGGCCGTCATGGCGATGGTGCGCAGCACCGCGTTGCTGGGAAAAACCAGCAGCGCCGAACTGGGACTCACCCGGCTGATGCCCTCCACCATCAGGGCCAAGGTGGTGGCGTCGGCCTCGGCCCCGCCATGGGCCCGGGGCAGGGCCAGGGCAAAGAGCTTCTCGCGCGCCAAGATGTCGTAGGCCTGCCGCGGAAAGGCGCTGGTGGACTCCACCGCCAAGGCGATGGGGGCTATCTCCCGCTCCACCAGGCCGTTGATGCGCTTTGCAAAGAGGCGGTGGGCCTCGTCAGGCTGCATCATGACTCAACACCCAATGCCGGCCAGGGGCCGCGATCAAAATATGTCATAGCCCAGGGCCCGATTTTCCGGCCTGGACCCCGCAACTACAATGTAGCTGTTTTGTGGCTACCGTGTAGTTAGCATAACCAGCCGCAACATCCCAGCAAAAAAAGCCGCGAGCCGCGGCAGCCGTAGTGGGTCCAAGTCCGATACGCTCCGGGCTCGTCCACCTACCTGCTCCGCTCGGAACCGACTTTAAGGTCGTGTCGTTTTTGTTCACAGTTGGCAATTGAATGATAGCAGTGGCACGAAGAAGGTCACCCCGGCCCATACGGCAGCGGCAGCATGCCGCCCGGCAGGCGACGAAGCAAACTTCCCTTTCCCTCTCTTGGATGGCTTTGAACGGCATCTTTGGGAATTACCAGTTCACGCTACCGCTAGCAATTGAATGATAACGGCCGCCTGGTGCAATGCTTGCACACCCGTATAGGCCCGGTGGCGAGTCGTTACGGGCTCGTCCACCTACCTGCTCCGCTCGCGCGTTCTTTTGGGTCGTGTCGGGTTTGCTCTACCGGCGGCAATTGAATGATAGCGGTGGCTCGAAGAAGTGGGTATGGCCCATACGGCAGCGGCGGCACGCCGCGCTGCCTCGATGCGGCCGGGGCCGCATCAAGGCGCGCGGTTGGTGGTTGGTGTTTTCAGGCCAGGGGGTCGTTGGGGTTGGTGTTGGTGAGGTCGATGGCCAGCGGCGCGGTGATGCCGGTCATGCCGGTGGGCGCGCTGGTGGCGGCCAGCAGGGCGCAGCTTACGGGGTGGGCGATCTTGCCGGCTCCGTTGACCGCCGCCTCGGCGTTGGTGATGACCAGGTGGGGCAGGTAGATGGCCAGTTGGTAGTTGTGGCCGGACTCGATCTCGGGGCCGGTAAAGGTGATGCTGGCCTTCTTGCGGGTGTGGTTGCCCAGGTCGGTTAGGAAAGTGTCGCTGGTGTAGGTGGGAAAATCCAGCTCCAGGGTGGCCTGGGGCTGGCCGGCCGGGGTGGGCTCGGCGATGGCGTCGCCGCCGGCCAGGTGGTCGCCGGCCAGGGCGCGCTTGAAGCTAAGGCGGAAGCGGTTGGGCCGTATCTCGTGGGAGGCGTCCAGGGCGTCGCCGTCCTGGTCGCCCATGAGAAAGCGGCCGTGGCGCATCAGCACCCGCAGGCCGGGCTCGGGCTGGTCCAGGGCGCTTATGGCGGCGGTGGTGTTGGCCCCGCTGGTGGTGTTGATGTTGAGGTCGTCGCCGATGAGGTGAAAGGTTATCTTCACCGGCCCGCCGGCCTCGCCTTCCATGGTGAAGCCGTCGACCTTGACCGAGGGCGCCTCGTGTACCGAGAAGCCCTTGTACACCGCCAGGGTGCCGAAGAGGCCGGCGGTGTCGTCGGCGGCGCGCAGGGTGTGCCGGTAGGCCGCGGTGCCGGCGGCCGAGGGGGTGCCGGCGGTGCCCAGGGCCATGGCCAGCAGGACCTCCAGCCCTTGGTAACGCAGGTAGGCGTTCAGGTCGCCGCCCACGGTGATGAGCCCCTGGTCACTGTCGGCCGCAAAGGCCCGGCCGGCCGAGTCGTCGGGCAAGAACTCGCGGCTGCGCCCCAGGTTTTCGCTGAGGATGAGGATGGTGTCGCCGGCGGCGGCGCTCACCGCCGTGGACCAGGTGGCGGCCTTGCTAAAGGCGGCCTTGGCTTCGATTCCACTGCTCATGGTCTGCTCCTTTTGGGAAATGGTTTGGGCGGCCTCCGGCGGGTCACAAGACGTCCCGGCGGGCCTGGTAGCTCACCTCCAGTTGGAGGTCGAAGAGGCCCAGGGGGTCGCCGGCCCCGCCCTCGAATATCTCCATGGGCCCCAGGTGGGTACGGTCCCAGTGGGGGTTGTGCTCGGCGGCGGCCAGGGCGCTCACCACGGCGGCGGCCAATTGGTCGAGTTGGCCGTAGTCGCCGCGCGGGGCGCGCACCGCCCCCCACAGGTGCAGCAGCAGCCGGCGCTGGCTCACCCCCGCGGCCAGGTCCTCGGCCGTCACCTGCTGGTTCATCAGGCTCAGGGCCGGTAGCTCGTTGAGCTCGCTCACCAGGTGGATGCCCCGCAGCACCACCTTGGGCTCGATGGCGAAACCGGCCGCCAGGGTAATGGACTTAAGACAGGTGACCAGGTCGTTGATTACTTGGGCGCGGGTCATGGGCTCTCCTCCAGCAAGGCTTGGATGATCAGCCGTTCCAGCTCCCCGGCGGCGTCATCGGCCGAGGGGCCCAGGAAGGGGCGGGCCGGCAGGGTGACGCGTTTTACCTGCACCCAGCGCCCCTGTACCTGGAACTTGAGATAGGCCGCCCGCCGGGCCTGGATCACCGCGCCGTATTCCTGGGCCGCGGCGTAGGGAGCCCGGGCCGCCAGGGTGCCTTGCAACTCCAGGCCCCGGCCGGCCAGGCGACTGGTGAGGCTGGCGGCCAGGCGGCCGCTGCGGCTGGTGGGTCCGCCGCCGCCGGGCGACAGGCGCTCCCGGGCCCGGGCCAGGCCGTGCTCCAGGGCCGCGGCCAGGCAGGCGTGCAGGCGCCGGGGCAGGCGGGCCCGCAGCCGGGCCAGCGGGTGGTCGGCGCCGGCGGGCCACTGCAGCTCGAGACGGATCACAGCAGGCTCCGGCGGCGGTAGCGCTCCAGCACGGCGGCCACCTGGGGCAAGAGCTCGCGCACCTGGTAGCTAAGCGAACCGTCGGCCAGGGTGCGGGCGCTGACCCCCAGGCGGCCCTGGCCGGCCGAGGACTGCTCAAAGGCCTCGGCCGTCTGCTCCACCGCCGCCTGGGCCAGGTCGGCCGGGATGGTTTCATAGCCGGCCCGGTAGATCACCCCGACGTTGGCCGTTGCCCGGGCGAAGACCGCGCCGCTGAGCATCACCACCCCGGCCGCCCGGTCCAGGAGCCAGCCTCCGTCGCCGGCGGCCGTGCTGGGGCTCACTTCCCGGCCGTCCACCTCCAGGCGATCCAGGCTGATCACCGGGTATTGCGGCAGCAGCAACTCGGGGTGGCCGGTGCCGCCCAGCACCGCGTTGTCCGGGTCGTAGGCCTGGTCGGCCGGCCGGTGGGAGTAGTCGCGGGCGGCCAGCTTGCGTCCGGTGTGGGACATGAAGCGGGCGCTCACCGCCTCGATGAGCCGCTCGATGAGGCTGTCTTGCTCCGCGGTGCTGATGCCAAGGTACTGCTTCACCGCCGCCAGGCTGGTGAGGGCGTCGTTGGATAGAGCCATGGTCTTCCTCTCTAATATGGTTAGCGCGCCCGGAGGCCCTCCCCCGGGCGCGCCGGCGGCTAGCTGGTGGGCACGCCCGACAGGATGGCGAAGCGCTTTTGGTCGCTCACGCTGAAGCCCATGCGCACCTCGGCCAAAAAGGCCGTCTGGTTGTAGCTGAAGTAGGGCTCGGCCCAGGGGTTGGTTTTGACCACCATGCCGGAGCGCACGCCCACAAAGGCGCTGCCGGCGAAGTCGCCGGCCAGCAGGCGGGTCTCGTCATTGCCGCTGCCCAGGTTGGTGGCCACGTTGGGGTCGCGCACAAATGGCTCGCCCCAGATGAGCGGGCGGGTCTCGCCCTCGGCCCGCGGCTGTCCCGGCTGGCGGTAGATGTAGTCGCCGCCGCTGTCGGTGAGCTTCATCAGCACCTTCTCGGCCTTGGCGTGACCGATGATCGGCACCTCGGCGGCGTGCGGCGCGTTCTCGTACACCGCGAAGATGAGATCGGCCACGTCACTGAAGTCAAAGGAGTCCCCCGCGGCCAGCGCGTTGGTGGTGACCAGGTTGGCCAGGCCGGTGACCGGGTCGGTGGCGGTGCCGGCGCCCCGCAGGCAGGCCACGTCAAAGGCCTGGCCGATGGTCTCGGCGAACAGGTTCATCAGGGCCTGGTCCACCCCGGGGTCGGAGTCGTCGAGAAGCTGGTTGCTCACCACCACCTTCACCGCCAGCACGTGGGCGTTGATGGCCATCTGGCCGAAGGTGGCGTCGGAGCGGGGCTTCTCGCCGTGGGCCTGGCCGTCGCCCAGGCCGT
>JAMOVV010000128.1 GCA_027067385.1 Desulfarculaceae bacterium | reverse complement strand
CAATCACCAGCGATCGTTGGTTACCAGCTACGACATTACCTGCAAGACGGACGACGAGACGCTTTCATCCGGCTGCGTGGGCTATGGCTACGAGCGACTGGCCTTTAGCATCTTCTCCCAGTTTGGTTGCGACCCGCGAAAGTGGCCCGCACCGTTGGGAGAATTAATAGAATAACCTCGGAGGAATTACTCCAATATTACATCGGAGGGGACAATTAGATGGAGGTTGACTCTCGTTTAGTTGATGTGTTTTGCGACCAACTGGGTGAGGACTGCCGCGACTCGATCGTAATCACCGCCACCATGGACGACATCGAGGCCTGGGACTCCTTGGCCTTCATCAACTTGGTGATGGCCATCGAGGAAAAATTCGGCGTAAAGTTCTCCATGGGCGAATCAGCCCAGATGTACTCTGTCGCCAACATCATGCGCCTGTTAGAGGAAAAGGACGTACTGGGTGGCTGATGGCTGACCACCCTGCCACCAACGCGGCGTCCTTGTTTTTCGGGGCCAGCGCCGGCCGCAGCGGAACCATGACCTTGGCCAACCTGCTCAACGCCGAGGACAGGGTGGTCTGCTTGCACGAAGGCAAGATCCGCCGGTTGGAGGAGTCGGGGGAGCAGTGGCTGCCGTTTTTGACCCTGCAGAACCTGGAGGCCTATCGCCATCCCGACAGGGCGGTCGAGATATTTCGCCGGATGCGCAGCAAGATCGTCGCCCTGGCGGAGGAACACGACTTGGTGGCCCTGGGCGATATCGCCTATAACAACTCACCGTTTGTGGGGGCCATCCCCGAGGTTTTCCCCCAGGCCCGGCTCATGGTGCTTATCCGCGACGGCCGCGACTTTGTGCGGTCGGCCTACACCGGCGACCAGGAGGACCCCACGCCGGTGGGGTGGCCCAAGGACCGCCCCTTGAGCAAACTGGAACAGTACATCGCCCTGGGTCGCCTGCGCCCGGCCGGCAGTTCTGCCGAGGATTCTCCCTGGCACCGGCTGACTCCCCTGGAAAAAAACGCCTGGCTCTGGGCCGAGACCAACCGGATCATCTTTGACAACCTGTCCCGGTGGCCCGAGGACCGGGTATTGGTCCTGCGCTTGGAAGATTTTGTGGCCGATCCCTTGGCGACCTATGCCCAGGTCCGCCGGTTCCTGCGCCTGCCCGGCCCCATGCCCGAGGCCGCGCCCCGGCTCATCGAAAAAAAGATCAATCACCGGTCGCACTACGTGCTGCCGCCTTGGAAGGAGTGGAGCCCGGAGATGACGTCGGCCTTTTGGGACCAGGCCGGTGAGATGATGCAGCGGCTGGGATACGCCTGAGGTCTTAGCCGATGCTCACCGGCCCGCCAGAGCCGGTTTCGCGGGGGGAAGCAATGAAACGGATCAATGACGTATTGGCCTTTGTGCTCCAGACCGCCTTTTGGACCTTTGTCCTCAACGCCTTGCTCTGGGTGCTGATCTTCCAGCCGGTAAACCTGGCAGGATTCCGCTACGTCGGATTTTAAGCTTGCGCCCGCCAGTTATGTCATGATCTAAGATAATTTAACTGGCGGTGGCTGCTGGTGCCGTTGATAATGGGATCATTAGGTGCAAGTGGTGGAGGGGTATGTCGTAAATTTTGGGGGCTATAGGATTGGCAAGTGAAACGCGAAATAAAGATTCTGCGGGCTGGTGAACTAATACGGGAAGTGGCCGTTGTGGTGGGCACAAGGCCGGGTATCGTCATGTTCGCTCCTATTATTCATGCCCTGCGCAACCAGCAGGTCCCTCACTTTGTAATTCATTCCGGGCAACACTACTCCCCCAATATGGACGCACAGTTTTTCGAAGACCTGGAATTGCCCCAACCGCAATACAGGCTCCGAGGTGTAAGTGATCGCAAAACTCACG
>JAMOVV010000127.1 GCA_027067385.1 Desulfarculaceae bacterium | reverse complement strand
GGCGGTGATGCCGGCGGCCAGGGGTATGCCCAGGATCATGAAGATGGTGAAGAATACGTCGGTGGGGCTAAGGTGCACCTCGCGCAGAATCTCGGCGGTGCGGGGATTGAGACCGCCCCACAGGGCCAGGTTCAGCGGGGTCATGACGATGGCCGCCGCCGTGGATATGGCGGTCATGGACACGCTGACGCAGGCGTTGCCGCCGGCCAGGTAGGTGATGATGTTGGAGAGGTTGCCGCCAGGGCAGGCGGCGATGAGCATCATGCCCAGGAGCATGGAGGGGGCCAGGGGCAGCACCAGGGTGAGTAGAAAGGTGGCCGCCGGCAATAGGATAAACTGGGCGGCCAGGCCGATGGCCGGGGCTTTGGGCGCTTTGAGCACCCGCTTGAAGTCCTCTGGGTCCAGGTCCAGGGCCATGCCGAACATCATCAGCCCGATGACCGCGTTGAGCCCCAGGAGGGCCCCCTGGTTGAAATTAAGCCTTATACTGTCAATGGCCGCCGCGTCCATGTCACTTCCCCTTGGGTTCTTGGTGCATGTCCTTGAAATGCAACAGCCCCGGGGCCCACATGTGCTTGGTGGGGTCCACGTCCACGTGGATCACCGCGCAGGTGCCCGACTCCAGGGCCCGTCGCAGGGCCGGCTCCAGGTCGTCGGGATGGGAGACCCGGGTGCCGAAGGCTCCCATAGCCTGGGCCAGCTTGTCCCAGGCGATCTCGCTTAGGTCGGTGTTGATGGTCTCGGAGGTGTCTAGAGATTTCTTCCACATGGTCTTCATGGGCTTGAGTGCGAAACTCTGGTTGATCTTCACCATGCCCCAGGCGCGGTCGACCACCACCACGAAGATGGGCTTGAGCTGGTTGCGTACCGCGGTCTCGATCTCCTGGGGATGGAAACCCATGGCCCCGTCGCCGATGATGCAGCAGACCTGGGCCTTGGGCCGGGCCACCGCCGCGCCCAGGGCCTGGCCCACCCCGGCCCCCAGGTGGCCCATGTGGTTGGTGGCCAGCAGGGTGCCCGGCACGATGATCTTGGTGAAGAAGTTGGCCCACACCGCGGTGTTGCCGCCGTCAAAGACCATCACCGCGTCGTCTTCGAAGACCTGGCGGCAAACGTGGCCCACGTGGGCGGTGAGCATGGGCACCTCGCGGTCTTCCAGCTTTTGGTCCAGCTTGGCCCGGTCGCGATCGCGCTCGGCGGCCAGCTTGGTGATGCGCTCGGCCCGGTCGGCGGGGACCAGCCCCTCGGGCTCCTTGCGCAGGGCCAGGATCAACTGCTGCAGAAAAACCTTCACGTCGGCGGCCACGGCCAGCTCCACCGGCCGGTTGCGCCCCAGGGCCATGGGGTCGATATCCACCTGGATCAGCTTCTGCTTGGCCGGGGGGGCCCAGTAGGGCGGCTTGCCCCACCAGTCGGTCTCGCCCAGGCGCGATCCCAGGCACAGCACCAGGTCGGCGGCGTTGCGCAACTGGTTCACCGGCTTGATGTGCATCATGGGCCAGGCCAGGGGATGGTCTTCGCTCAGCGCCCCGCGGGCCGCCCAGGAGGTGGTGACCGGGGCCTGGAGCAAGTCGGCCAGTTCGGCCAGCTCCTGGTAGGCCGCCGCGTGCACCACCCCGCTGCCGGCGTGGATGATCGGCAACTCGGCCGCTCGCAGCATGGCCGCCGCCAGGGTGACGCTGTGGGGCGCGGGCCACAACGGATCGCTCAAACGGTAGGCGGCCGGGTCCTGGTAGGCAACCTCGCCGGCCTTGCCGTTGATCAAGTTCTCCGGCAAGTCCAGGTGCACCACCCCGGGCCGGTCCTGGTAGCAGGCGCGCAGGGCCATGCGCATCAGCTCCGGAAAGCGCTCAACGCTGCCGGCGGTGGCCGAGAACTTGGACATGTTCTTGATCACCCCCACCTGGTCGAAGTACTGGTAGGCCCCGCCCCGGTCGGGATAGGTGATGGGGGTGCGGCGGCAGGAGGTGATCAGCAACACCCGGTTGCCCTCGGCGTTTTCCACCGCCACCCCGGAGAGCATGTTGGCCACCCCGGGACCGTTGGAGGCGATGCACACCCCCAGCTTACCGGTGAGCCGGGCGTAGGCCCCGGCCATGTGGGCCGCGGTGGCCTCGTGGCGCGGGGTGATCATCTCCATGCCCAATCCCACGCAGTTGGCGAAAAGCTGGGTGTAGGTGCCGTCGATGATGCCGAAGATCTTCTCGACCCCTTCGGCCTTTAGCATGCGGGCGATGATCTCGCCGCCGGTGACGCCTGTCATGTTTTCCTCCCTTTATTCCTGGGGGACGCGGGGGCGCAAAATGTCTCCTATCATGTCGATGGTGCGCCGCACCTGCTCCCGGGCCGCGGCCGCGGTGACCCGGCCCTCGATTTCCAGGTACTGCTTCATGCGCAACTTGAAGTGCCGTGAGACCAGCGAGGAGACAAAGATAATGTAGAGACTGTTGATGAGAAAAGCCGCCAGGTTGACGTCCAGGTCGCGGCGCACGATGCCCTCGGCCATGCCCCGGCGAATGGTCTGTTTCAGCAACTCGGCGGTAAACTGCTCCACCTGCAGGGATATCTCGTCGGCCAGGGGGCCGGCCGGGCCGGCGGCCACCCCCAGGTACAGGGCCACGTACTCGGGATGATCCTCGGCAAAGACCATGCCCCGCTCAAATATCTGCTGTACCAGTTGGTAGATGTCGCGGGTGGGCTCGCCTTCGCCGTAGACCGCCCGGCGCGAGCGCTCCAGCCCGTCCAAGCATACGTAGTAGTACAGGTCTTCCTTGGACTCGAAATAATTGTAGATCGAGCCCTTGGCCACGCCGCAGCGCTCGGCCAGCTCGGCCATGTCGGTGGCGGCGTAGCCCCGCTCGGCGAACAGCCGCGCCGCCTGGCGCAGCACCCGCCGCCGCTTCTCGGGCGCAATCTTGCTGAAGGTGGCCTTGGGCACGATACCTCCCTCGGCTCGCCACCCCCGCCCCCCCTTTTTTGTCCGGCGGGGATGGCAAGCCATTCGGTGACTGGTCAGTCAGTCATCACAATAGAACATACGCCCGCGCCCTGTCAACTACATAATTCACCCCGGCCCGGCGACCGGCGGCGGGCGGTTGGCTTGACCGGGCCGGGAATAACGGTATGGTACGCTTATTCGCCGGCTAACCGGGTGGCCGGTTTTCCCTTGCTTCCCCACCCGCCCCGTGGTGTCCATGAAGCTGCTGGTCGGCCTGATAATCAGCGCGGTGTGCCTTTACCTGGCCCTGGCCGGGGTGGACCTGGCCCGGGCCTGGGAGACCCTGCGCGCCATCCGTTGGGCCTGGCTCATCCCCGCCGGGCTCACCGGGGTAGTGATCCTGTGGCTCAAGGCGATGCGCTGGCGGCGCTTGCTGCTGCCCCTGTGGACCTACCCCCGCCGCCGGGCCCTGGAGGCCTACGCGGTGGGGCAGTTGGCCAACTACCTTTTGCCCATGCGGGCCGGCGAGCTGGTGCGGGTGCTGGTCATCGCGCGCGGGCCCGGCGGCCCCACCCGCTCGGCCGCCCTGGCCTCGGTGGTGAGCGAGCGGGTCGTAGACGTGGCCACCCTGCTGCTGCTGGCCCTTTTCGCCATGGCCCTGTTTCCCACCCCGGCCTGGGTGGACTACGCCTGCTGGGTGATGCTGGCGGTGGTGACGGCGGCCCTGGGCCTGGTGGTGGTTCTGCACCGGGGCCGGCGGCGGGTGGCGGCCCTGGCCGCCGGGGCCGAGCGCCTCTTGCCGCGGGGCTGGCGGGGTCGGCTGGCGGAGATGATCACCGCGTTCACCGAGGGTTTCGCGCCCCTGGGATCGGCCGGGCAGTACGGCTGGTTTTTGCTGGAGACCGCCGCCATCTGGGTTTTGCAGACCTTGGTGGTCTACTTCGTCTTCTTGGCCTTTGACCTCACCACCGGTCACCACCTGGGGGCCTTGGCGGCCATGGTCACGGTGGTGATCGTCAGCCTGGGGGCGGCGGTGCCCAGTTCCCCGGGCATGGTGGGCACCTTTCACCTGGCGGTGGTGGTAGCCCTGGGCCTGTGCGGGGTGGACAAGGACACCGCCCTGAGCTACGCGGTGATCCTGCACCTGGTGGGGGTGGTGGTGACCTACGGCACCGGGCTGGGGGCCCTCAAGTCCGCCGGGCTGGGCGCCGGTTTCCTCAAGGGCGCCGGCCGGGAGCCGGGGGTCTAGGAGTTCTTTTGCAGGGCCTTGGAATCCGGGACCGCCAGGTAGACCAGGGTGGCCAGGCCCAGGGCGCCGGCCAGGAACCACCAGGCGGGGTGGAACTGGGACGGGCTGGTGTACTCGGCCGGCTCCCCGGTCATCACCCAACCCACCGCCTCCATCATGGCCGCCGGTCCCAGCATGGTGAACATGTTGATGCCGGTCATGGCCGTGCCGATGCGCCCGGCCGGCACCAGCTCCTTGATGTGGGCATACATTATCTGCCCCGGCGCGGCGGCCAGGCCGATGAAGAAACACAGGGCCATCACCCAGCCCAGGTCCAGGCCGCGCGGCACCGCCACCAGAGCCAAGACGGCCGCGGTCATGGCCAGCAGCGAGGGCGCCACGGTCCACTTGCGCGAGCGCAGCACCCGGTCGCTGAGCATCCCGAACAGCGGCAGGCCGGCCATCTGGCCCAGGGCCATGGCCAAGAGCCCGTTGGCCGCCTGCACCATGGTCAACCCCAGGCCATAGGTCATCAGGGGGGCCAGCCACAGGCCCTGCAGGGACATGTAGGCGCCGTAGCGGATAAAGGTGGCCAGGCTGATGGCCCAGTAGGCTGGCATGCGCATCAGGCGGCCCAGGCCGGCCAGGGGGTTGCCCGTCGGCCGGTCGGGGGGCTGGACCCCGGCGGGGCGGTCGCGGGCGACGAGGTAGAAGGCCGCGCCCAACAGGGCGGTTACCACGGCCATCACCAGGAAGCTGTAGCGCCAACCCAGCCACCGGGTGAGCAGGGCCAGGGGGGTGGCGGCCAGGAGCATGCCGGCGCTGCCGATGGCCACGATGGTGCCCGAGAGGGTGGCGAAGCGCTGGGGCGGGAACCAGGCGGCCAGCAGGGCCAGGGGACCCATGAGGTTGGAGCTCATGCCCACCCCCAAGAGCACCCGGCCCACCACCGCCGCGCCAAATCCGGTGGCGGTGGCAAACACCAGGCTGCCGGCCGCGCCCACCAGGGCCAGGGCGGCCACGGTGCGCCGCGGTCCCAGGCGGTCGATGGCCAGCCCCACCGGCACCTGGCAGGCGGCAAAGGCATAAAAGAACGCGCCGGAGAGCCGGCCCAGGTCGGCCGAGTCCAGGCTGAACTCGGCGGCCAGCTCCGGGCTGATCACCGCGGCCGAGACCCGAAAGAACATCGAGAGCAGAAACACCAGGCAGCACAGCACAAAGACGGCCACCGGCGAAGGGCTGTAGGGTTGGGGTTCCATAAGGGCAGACTATAGCCACTGCGGCCGCGGCCGCCCAGCCTTTTTTAACCCCGGCGGGGCCCGGGACGGATCAGGCGCCTTGGTGCTGGCGTAGTTGGGCCCGGATAAAGGCCCCTACCTCCTCGGCCGGCTTGAAGATGCCGTAATGGCCCTCGGCCAGGATGTCGGCCTCCAGGTTCAGCAGGACCTCCATGGAGGAGCGCCATTGGGCGATGTCTGAGTTGAAACCGGGCGAAAAGGGGCCGTGCACGTCTTGGCCGAAGAGCACCCTTTGGCCGCCCACGTCGCACCAGGCGCAGATGGAGCCCGGGGTGTGCCCCGGCGTGTGGATGATGTGCAGCCGGGCCTCGCCGCCCAACCCCAAGGCGTCGCCGCCGGCCACCAGGCGGTCGGCAGTGATCCGGCGCAGGGGCAGGCCGTACCAGGTGGCCGCGCTGCGCTGGGCGTCACCCTCGGCCAGCACCCCGGCCTCCTCGGCGTGGATGAGCACTTGGCAGCCGGTGAGGTCCTTGATCTCGGCCGCCCCGCCGGCGTGGTCGATATGGGCGTGGGTGATGAGCAGGTGGGTGGGGGGCCGCCCCACCGCCTGGTCCACCAGGTCCAGGATATTGGCCGCGCTGGGCCCCGCACCGCAGTCGATGAGTACCCGGGCCTCACCCCCGGCCACCAGGTAGCAAAGACAGTCGCGCGGATCGGTCATATCCGGACCGCCGACCATGAATACACCGTCAGCCAGCCGGGTGGGTTCAGCCTTCATGGTCCGCTCCTGATCCCAAAACGGGGTTCCAGCCCAAGGCTGTCCGGTCCCACAGCGTCCTCCCCTGTAAGCTTAACAAGCCCCGTGCCGGCGGTACAAGCTTTGTGGCCTTAGAGGCGATTAATATTTTAGCGGCTGGGGAATTGGGGCCGAGTTGTGCTATATAGACGCAAGTCGCGCAATCGCCGGATTTAACGAGAGGATTTATGGGGGCCACTCTGCTGGAAATATTTATCAAGGGCACCATGGTGGGGGTGCTCATCGCCGCGCCCTTTGGCAGCGTGGGGGTTTTATGCCTGCGCCGTCTCATCACCCGGGGCGGGGTGGTCTGCCTGGTCTCCGGGCTGGGGGCGGCCCTGGCCGACGCCCTCTTTGCCATCCTGGCCGCCTTTGGCCTGGCCCTGGTGGCCAGCTGGCTGGCCGGCATCCAGTTATGGATACGCATCGCCAGCGGACTGCTGGTGGTCGCCATCGGGTTAAAGGTCTTCTTTGCGCGCCCCGAGCCGGTGTCCGAAAGCCCCACCTCCGGCGGCCTGGTCGCCGCCTTTATCTCCATCTTCCTGCTCACCGTCTCCAACCCGGCCAACATCCTGGGCATGGCGGCCATCATGAGCGCCACCGGGGTGATGAGCGCCACCGGCAGCCTCAACCCGGTGGCCGAAGGCGGCGTGCTGGCTCTCGGCGTATTCCTGGGTTCAGCCTCCTGGTGGGTGGTGCTGGGGCTCATCAGCACCTGGTTCCGGCTGACGCCCGATGAACGCCACATCGTGCTGGTCAACCGTATCGGCGGGGTGGTGCTGGTAATCCTGGGCGCATTGCTACTGCTGGGAGTGGGCTTCCGGCCCCTGAAATAGCGGCGCGCAGCGTGCCGCTGCAGCCATATGGGCCGTACGTTGTCCTCCGGGCCGACTACCTCATTCAATTGCCGGCGGTAGTGAGATGGCTGGTAATTCAAGGTTATCGTTTATGGCTGGCCAAGAGGGGGAAAAGGAAGTTTGCTTCGTCGCCTGCCGGCTCCTCGCAATGACGTCTGTTCTGTAAAAGCGACACGACCCAAAAGAACGCGCGAGCAAAGCAGGTGGGTGGACGAGCCCGTAACGACTCGCCACCGGGCCTATACGGGTGCACAGGCACTGTGCCGTGCCGCCGCAGCCATAGGGGCCGGGGCGGTGGAGGCGAGGGCCGACTACCTCATTCAATTGCCGCCGGTAGTGAGATGGCTGGTAATTCAAGGTTATCGTTTATGGCCAGCCAAGAAGGGGAAACAGAAGTTTGCTTCGTCGCCTGCCGGCTCCTCGCAATGA
>JAMOVV010000126.1 GCA_027067385.1 Desulfarculaceae bacterium | reverse complement strand
CCCCGCATATCCTGGCTGGGCTGGATAAAGGTGCGGCCCACGTAGTGGTTGCGGATCACCCCCATCTCAAAGGGCAGGCCGCTGGCCGCGGCGTAGCCCAGGGCGGCGTAGTTGCCGCTGTCGGGGAAGGGCATCATGAAGTCGGCCCCCAGATCGCCGTATTCGTGGGCCAGTTGGGCTCCCTGGCGCTTGCGCACCAGGTAGACGTTTTGTCCGAAGATGTTGGAGTCGGGCCGGGCGAAGTAGATGAACTCGAAGATGCAGTGGGCGTGGCGACAGCGGGGAAAGGGCTTTACGCTGCGCAGCCCGTTTTTATCGATGAATACGACTTCGCCGGGTTCGATCTGGCGCTCGAAGCGGGCCTCCACCAGGTCCAGGGCGCAGGTTTCGCTGGCCACCACGTAGCCGCCGTCGGCCAGCCGGCCCAGGCACAGGGGCCGAAAGCCCATGGGATCGCGGGCGGCCACCAGGGTGTCTTCGGTCATAAACAGAAAACAGTAGGCCCCCCGGAGCTGTTGCAGGGCGGTGACCAGCCCGTCCTGGAATCCCTGGTGGATATTGCGGGCCAGCAGGTGCATCACCACCTCGGAGTCGCTGGAGGTCTGGAAGATGCTGCCGTCGAGCTCCAGGCGGCGGCGCAGGATACCGGCGTTGGTGAGGTTGCCGTTGTGGCCCACGCAGAAGGTGTGCCCGGCGTAATTGATGATAAACGGCTGCACGTTGGCGATGATGGAGGAGCCGGTGGTGGAGTAGCGCACATGGCCGCAGGCCAGGTGTCCCTCCAGGCGGACGAGGTCCTTCTCGTCAAAGACATCGGGCACCAGGCCCATGGCCCGCTTTTCGCGTAGCTGCTTGCCGTCGCTCACCACGATGCCGGCCGACTCCTGGCCGCGGTGCTGCAAGGCATAGAGGCCGTAGTAGGTGAGCCGGGCCGCCTCGGGGTGCCCAAAAACGCCGAAGAGGCCGCAGTATTCCCTGGGCCCGCTAGGTAATTCCACTCTCATGCGCCCCATCCTACCACAAACCATGACCAGCGCCCAGCCGTCCCGGCCAAGCCATACCGGCGGCCAACCGCCGGGGGAGCGCTATGCTATTATGGGGTGAAAATTCAGCCGCCGCGGCACGTCCCCCGGCGCCGCGGCCAAGGAGGTTGGCCATGAAATGGGTGTTTGTCATCGCTAGTGCCGATCCCGAGACCATCTTCAACGCGCTGCGCCTGGCCAACGTCACCGTGCAAAAGGGCCAGGAGGTGAGCGTTTTCATGCTGGGCCGGGCGGTTGATTTCGAAACCCTGTCCACCGACGATTTCGACCTGGCCGCCCAGACGGCCGCCTTCCAGGAGGAGGGCGATTTCTATGTCTGAGGCGTATGCCTCTCCTCCCGGGGCCGGGAGGGTTCGGCGTCATGCCCCATGGCCTTTATGGACGACCTCTACGAACTCTGCGCCGAGGCCGACAAAGTACTCACCTTCTGATCAACTCCGTGCGTAGTAGTCCTGTAGCGGAGTGACCGTCAGGTCGCTCTTTAACACCGCCTCCACCGCGTCGGCCGTGGCCCGGGCCGCGGCCACCGTGGTGATGTAGGGCACTCCCCGGTCCAGGGCCTGGCGCCGAATCTGGTAGGCGTCGCTGGCCGGGCCCTTGCCCTCGGCGGTGTTGATTACCAGGTCGATCTCGCCGTTGACGATGTGGTCCACCACGTGGGGACGCCCCTCGCTCACCTTCTTCACCATGGTGGAGGGCACGTTGCGTCCGGTGAGGAAGGCGTTGGTGCCGGTGGTGGCCACGATGTCGAAACCCAGGCGGTGGAACTTGGCGGCCAGCGGCGCGATGGCCGCCTTGTCGGCGTCCTTGGCGCTGACAAACACCGTACCCGAGGTGGGCAACACCTGTCCCGCCGCCAACTGGCTCTTGGCAAAGGCCAGGCCGTAGCCGCGGTCGATACCCATCACCTCGCCGGTGGAGCGCATCTCCGGCCCCAACACCGGGTCTACCCCGGGGAAGCGCACAAAGGGGAACACCGCTTCTTTGACCGAGATGTGTCCGGGCACCACCTCGCCGGTGATACCCAGCTCGTCTAAGCTCATGCCCAGCATCACCTTGGTGGCCACCTTGGCCCAGGGCACGCCGGTGGCCTTGGAGACAAAGGGCACGGTGCGGCTGGCCCGGGGGTTCACCTCCAGCAGGTAGAGCAGCCCGTCCTTGACCGCGTACTGGATATTCATCAGCCCCCGCACCCCCAGCTCGCCGGCCAGGGCGTGGGTGGCCTGGCGTATCTCGTCGAGCATGGCCGCGTCCAGGGTATGGGGAGGCAGCACGCAGGCGCTGTCGCCGGAGTGCACCCCGGCCTGCTCGATGTGCTCCATAATGCCGGCCACCACGCAGCGCTGGCCGTCGGCCACCGCGTCCACGTCCACCTCGATGGCGTCCTCCAGGAACTTATCGATGAGGATGGGCTTGTCCGGGCTGGCCTGCACCGCCTCGGTCATGTAGCGCTCCAGGGCCTTGCCGTCGTAGACGATCTCCATGGCCCGGCCCCCCAGCACGTAGGAGGGGCGCACCACCACCGGGTAGCCGATGCGCTCGGCGATGTGGATGGCCTGCTCGGTGTTGGTGGCGGTGTCGTTGTCCGGCTGGCGCAGCTTAAGCAAGTTTAGCAGCTCGCAGAAGCGGTCGCGGTCCTCGGCCCGGTCGATGGCGTCCGGCGGGGTGCCCAGGATGGGGGCGCCGGCCTTTTCCAAGGGCACCGCCAGGTTCAGCGGGGTCTGCCCGCCGAACTGCACGATGAGCCCGTAGGGCTTTTCGCGCTCGATGATGGCCAGCACGTCTTCCAGGGTGAGCGGCTCGAAATAGAGCTTGTCGCTGGTGTCGTAGTCGGTGGAGACGGTTTCGGGGTTGGAGTTGACCATGATCGACTCCACCCCCAGCTCGCCCAGGGCAAAGGAGGCGTGCACGCAGCAGTAGTCGAACTCGATGCCCTGGCCGATGCGGTTGGGGCCGCCGCCCAGGATCATCACCTTCTTGCGGTCCGAGGCCCGGCACTCGTCCTCGTCCTCGTAGGTGCTGTAGAAGTAGGGGGTGTAGGCCTCGAACTCGGCGGCGCAGGTGTCCACCAGCTTGTAGGTGTGTTCCACCCCCAGCCGGCGGCGCAGCTCCCGCACGGCCAACTCGTCGGCGCCCACCGCCTCGGCCAACTGGCGGTCGCTGAAGCCCCACTGCTTGGCCTGGCGCAGGATATCCACGTCCAGGGCCTCGAGGTTGTTACCCAGGGGTCCGAAGGGCTTGAGCTTGTCCAGCCGGGCCGAGAAGTCCACCAGTTGCTCGATGTTGCGCAGGAACCAGGGATCGATGGCGGTGACCTGGTGTATCTCGTCCACGCTCATGCCGTGTTTCAGGGCCTGGGCCACCCAGAAGATGCGCTGGCTGTGGGGCACCCGCAGCTTCTCGCGCAGCAGGCCGGGGTCGATGGGACCCTCGGGGTCCTTGCCGTCGCCCAAGAGCCCGGCCCGGCCGATCTCCAGGCCGCGCAGCCCCTTTTGCAACGACTCCTTGAAGGTGCGACCGATGGCCATGGTCTCGCCCACCGACTTCATGGCCGTGGTGAGCACGTCCTCGGAGCCGGGGAATTTCTCAAAGGCCCAGCGTGGAATCTTCACCACGCAGTAGTCGATGGTGGGCTCGAAGCTGGCCATGGTCTCGCGGGTGATGTCGTTGGGCAGCTCGTCTAAGGTGTAGCCGATGGCCAGCTTGGCGGCCATCTTGGCGATGGGGAAGCCGGTGGCCTTGGAGGCCAGGGCCGAGGAGCGGCTCACCCGGGGATTCATCTCGATGACCACCAGCTCGCCGTCGTCCGGGTTGATGGCGAACTGCACGTTGGAGCCGCCGGTCTCCACCCCGATCTCGCGCATGATGTTGATGGCCGCGTCGCGCATGATCTGGTATTCCCGGTCGGTGAGGGTCTGGGCCGGGGCCACGGTGATGGAGTCGCCGGTGTGCACCCCCATGGGGTCGAGGTTTTCGATGGAGCAGATGATGACCACGTTGTCCTTGCGGTCGCGCATCACCTCCAGCTCGAACTCCTTCCAGCCCAGGGCCGATTCCTCGATCATCACCTCGTGGGTCATGGAGGCGGCCAGGCCGGCGGCGGCGATGCTGCGCAGGTCCTCGAAGTTGTAGGCCACCCCGCCGCCGGTGCCGCCCAGGGTGAAGGCGGGGCGGATCACCAGGGGGAAGCCGATCTCGCGGCCGGCGGCGGTCACCTCCTCGAGGTTGCGGCAGATGACGCTGGCCGGCACCCGCAGGCCGATGTTGTCCATGGCCGCCTTGAACAGATCGCGGCTCTCGGCCTTGTGGATCACCTCGGGGGTGGCGCCGATCATCTCCACCCCCAGCCGCTCCAGGATGCCGGTTTCGGCCACCTTAAGGGCGGTGTTGAGCGCGGTTTGGCCGCCCAGGGTGGGCAGCAGGGCGTCGGGGCGTTCCTTTTCGATCACCGCCGCCACGATCTCCGGGGTGATGGGCTCGATATAGGTGCGGTCGGCCATCTCCGGGTCGGTCATGATGGTGGCCGGGTTGGAGTTCACCAGCACCACCTCCATGCCCTCTTCCCGCAGGGCCTTCACCGCCTGGGTGCCGGAGTAGTCGAACTCGCAGGCCTGGGAGATGATGATGGGCCCTGATCCGATGATCATTATTTTTTTCAGGTCGTCGCGTTTTGGCATGACGGTTGCGCAATATCCCGGGTTTTACGGCGTCCGGCGGGACGATCCGCCGCGTCGCCGATGATGGTGGTTTTCCGCCGGCTAGCTGTTGCAGCCGGTATATTTTCCTGCATCCCTCCCGCCGCTATCCCCGGCGGGCGACCGGGCTCAGCCCTCGGTGGTGATACCGGCCCCGCTGAGCACCAGCACCAGTCGCTTATACAATTGTTCATCAAAGGCCCCGGCCATCTCGTCTTGCATGATACGCAGGGCCTGGAACGGGGTCACCCGGTTGGCGTAGGGCCGGTCGGCGGTGAGCGCATCGTACACGTCGGCCAGGCTCACCGCCCGCACCTCAAAGGGAATCTTGTCACCGGTGAGCCCGGCCGGGTAGCCCTGGCCGTCCATACGCTCATGGTGAAACATGATGCAATGGATGGTCAGTTGGCTCAAGGGGATGCGGGAGCACATGGCCACCCCGCGGGTGGGGTGCAGCTTTAGTTGTTTCCATTGCTCGGGGTCGAGCCGGCCGGGCTTGCCCAGCACCTCCGGCGGGATGCCGGTCTTGCCCACGTCGTGCAGCAGCGCCCCCAACCCGATCTCGATCATGCGGTCGCGGTCCAGGTCGTAGTGGTCCAGCACGGCCAGGGCGAAGATCATCACGTTGAGCGAGTGGGAGTAGGTCTGGTAGTGGTGACTGATCATGGAGGCCAGGCTCTTGAGCGAGTCCTGCTTGGCCAAGAAATCGGTGCAACTGCTCACCAGGGAGAGGATGCGCTCGAAGTGCCGGTCGTCGGGCTGCTGGGGCAGACGGTTTTCAAAGACGTCGCGGATGATATCCACCGAGGCGTCGTAGAGCACCTGGGCCCGCAGCTCCATGGGCGCGTTATCGCGCGAGAGGACATCGCCCAGATTGTGCTGGACGTAGTGCTGGTAGACCTCCCGCTGGCCCTGGTGGATATAGACCTCGGCCACCCCGTCCGCCCGCATCTCCCGCAGGTGTTGCCGGGTAAAGCCCTCGCGGCCCCGGGCGTAGAGGACATAGTCGTCGTCCCGGCGGAGCCACAGGTCGAAGTCGGCGCTCACCCCGGGGAAGACCATCCTCGGCGATACCGCGAAAAAGGCCTCCAGGTACTGCGCTTTGCCCGCCTGGTGCTTCACGAGCCCTCCGCCAACGGGGTGCGCCCGGTCTGCATCATGTCGATGAAACGGTCGAAGAGGTAGTCGGCGTCGTGGGGGCCCGGCGCGGCCTCGGGATGGTACTGCACGCAGAACACCGGCAGCCGGCGGTGGGCCAGTCCCTCCAGGGTGCGGTCGTTGAGGTTGATATGGGTGGTCACCACCTCCGGGTCGTCGATGGACTCGGAGTCCACGCAGAAGCCGTGGTTCTGGCTGGTGATCTCCACCTTGCCGGTCATCAGGTCCATCACCGGCTGGTTGGCCCCGCGGTGGCCGAACTTCAGCTTGAAGGTGCTGCCGCCCAGGGCCTGGCCGATCATCTGGTGCCCCAGGCAGATACCGAAGACCGGCAACTTGCCCAGCAGGGCGCGCACCGTGTCCACCACGTAGGTCACGGCGGCCGGGTCGCCGGGGCCGTTGCTCAAAAACAAGCCGTCGGGTTTGAGCCGCGCGATGGTCTCGGCATCGGTGGCCGCCGGGACCACCAGCAGGTCCAGGTTCCGGCTGGCCATGCGGCGCAGGATGTTGAACTTGATGCCGCAGTCCAGGGCCAAGACCTTGTAGCGGCCCCGGCCGCCGGCCCACACCGCCGCGGGGTCCATATCATCGCCCAGCTCGATCTCCTGCCCCGGGCCCTCGCCGTCCCAGCGGTAGGCCCGGGGGTGGGTCACTTCCTGGACCAGGTCGACACCCACCAAGCCGGGGCTGGCCTGGGCCTTGGCCGTGAGGCTGGCCGGGTCCAGGTCCTCGGTGGAGAGCACCGCGCGCATGGCGCCGTGGATGCGCAGGTGGCGGGTGAGGGCCCGGGTGTCCAGGCATTGGACTCCCAGCACCCCGGCCTGTTCCAGGTACTCTTTCAGGCTGGTGGTGGCCCGGTAGTTGCTGGGGAAATCGATGTATTCCTTGACCAGGAAGGCGCTGACCTGCACCGCCCGGCTCTCCACGTCCTGGGGGTTTACGCCGTAGTTGCCGATCAGGGGATAGGTCATGGCCACCATCTGACCCCGGTAGGAGGGGTCGGTGAGCACTTCCTGGTAACCGCTCATGGCGGTGTTGAAACAGACCTCGGCGGCCACCTCGCCGCGGCCGGCAAAGGCCCGGCAATTGAAGGTGGTCCCGTCTTCCAGCGCCAGCAGCGCCTTTTTTCCCTCTAGCTCCACTATGCTTCCTTGAGCCGGTCGATTACTGCCGATAAGTCCAGGGGGGCCACGCCGTCGACGATAAAACGGCGCACGGCCTCACCCTGGGGCGTGGCTTGTTTGTAACACACAAAGTCCAGTTTGACACCCAGGGCGGCGGCCACCCGGGTGGCCAGCAGGGGCCAGACCACGCCCACGTCGCCGAGGATGGGCAGCGAGCCGGGCAGGCGGGCGAAACCGCTCATCTCCATGCGGAAGGGAACCTTCATGGAGGCGGCCTTGGGCAATCCCTTGTCGATGGACTCGGCCACCGCCCCCCGGCCGCGCTCGGCCTGCCACACCCGCGAGATGTTGGGGTCCAGGTCGATACGCACCAGGGCCTTGTCCTTGAGCGAGAAGGTGAACATGCCCTCGTGGCGGGGCCAGATGCCGTGGCCGGTGAAGAGCTCGAAGGGGCCGTCGTGGATTTCCTGGGTGAGGGCCACCCCGCTTTCCACGATGAGATCGGCCGAGGCCAGCAGCCGGGCCACGGCGGCCGAGCGCGCGCTGATCGACAGGGAATCGCCGATGGCCAAACCCACCTGGCCGCCGCCCACCAACTGGGGCACGGTCACCAGGCAGTCCACTCCCCGCCGGGCGCAGGCCCCGATCATGGTGAGCCGGTCGGCGCCCCGGCCGGCCACCTGCTCCAGGGGCAGGCCAAAACTCTGGGCCAAGGGCAGCAGCCTGCGGGCCATGCGCTCCACCCACAGGCCGGTGGGATAGGCCAGGTTGCCGGCCACTTTGATTATCTCGCGGCCCGGCGCACTGATCAGCCGGCGGTAGTGGTCCTGGTCGATCACCGTGCGGTGGGATATCTGGTCCAGGCGCTCGGGGCTCAGCAGGGCCGCCTCCACCTTGCCGTCGGCCGGCAGCACCTGCGCCGGCAGCCCCAGCCGCCGGCCGTCCACCCGCCGCACCCGCTCCAGGGTGCCGGCCATCTCGTGACCCACCACCGCGCTGGAGGTGAGTATCCCGTCCACCAGCCCCTTGGCCACCAACTCGGCCAACTGGGTGGTGACGCCCTCGTGCAGGTTGGGGCCCGAACCGGTGGCCACCACCACCCGGCCGCCGCGCCGCTTCACCCGGGCCCAGGTGCGCACCGCCCGGCCCAGGGCCCGGCGCGCCTCCGGCCCCAACCTCTGGCCCAGCCGGGCCAGGGCGGCCCGGCTCACCCGGGGAGGTTTTACCACGTTGTGCGCGCTCACCGGCCGGCTCCTGTGCGTTGCAGTTGTTCCACCATCATCCCGGCGGCCTGCTCGGCCGCGGTGGGCCAGGCGGCCAAGACCCGCCGCGCGGCGGCCCCGGCGGCGGCCGCCGCCTCCGGGTCATCCAGCCAGACCAGGCAGGCATCGGCCAAGGCGTCTACATCATTTACTATCGCGGCTCCCCCCGCGTCAACCAGGGCCGCGGCGGCATCACTGAAGTCTTCCATGTGCGGGCCCACCAGGATGGGCACCCCCCAGGCGGCCGGCTCCATAGGATTCTGGCCGCCCAGGGGAACCAGGCTGCCGCCGATCACCGCCAGGGAGGCCAGGCCGTAGAGGTCAAACAGGTCGCCAGTGGTGTCCACCAACACCACCCGGGTGTCTTGGGACCGGGGGGAGCCGGCCGACAGGCGGCTGAAGGCCTGCCAGGCCAGGCCCTGGTCCTCCAGGGCGCGCACCCAGGCGGCCCGGTTCTCCGGGTGACGCGGGGCCACCGCCGCCACCGCCTCGGGCCGCTGGGAAAGCACCCGCCGCAGGGCCTCGACCACCGTGCTCATCTCGGCCCCGCGGGCGCTGCCCACCACCAGCAGGGGCCGGCCGCCCAGGGCCAGCCGCCGGGCCAACTCCGGCCGCGCCCCGGCCTCGGCCCGCAGCAGCATGCCGTCGTACTTGGCGTTGCGCCCCACCACCACCCGCTGGGCCGGCGCGCCCAATTCGATGACCCGTTCGGCGTCGCCCTGGCTGATCATGCACAGGCGGTCGAAAAGGCCCAGGCAGGCGGCCCACAGCCCGCGGGTGCGCCGGTAGCGCTTGAAGCTGCGCGGGCTGATACGGCCGTTGACCAGCATCAGGGCGCAGCCCGCTCCTTTGAGCCGGTGCAACAGGTCGGGCCACAGCTCGGTCTCCACCGCGGCGTAGAGATGGGGGGCCACCGCGGCCACCGCCCGCCGGGTGAACATCCCCAGGTCCAGGGGATAGGTGATCACCCGGGCCTGGTCGCCGAGCAGACGCCGGGCCATGGCCAGGCCGGCGCTGGTGGAGCTGGAAACAGTGAGGCGCACCCCGGGACGCAGGGCCAGCAGGTGCCGCGCCATGGCCGCGGCCACCTGGACCTCGCCCACGCTGGCCGCCTGCAGCCACACCCGCTGGCCGTCCGGCGGCCGGCCCAGCCGGCGGTAACGCCCGGCCTGGCGGTCCAGGTCCTTGAGCACCCGCGTCCAGCGCCCCGGCAGACGTCCCAGGGTGCGGGCCGACAGCCACAGCACCGGCAACAGGGCGTAGGCCGGCGCTTGTATCAATCGGTAGACTGCCAGGGGAAGGTTCATGGCCGCTTCCGCCGCGCCGGGGAGCCCGGCCCAGGGTGGAAAAGTTGCCCATATATAGCGCCGGGAGGGGCGCCACGTCAAGCCGGGGTGAGCGGGCCCGACCCGCCGCGGCTCAGCGGGCCGGCAGCAGGCCGTAGCGCAGGCTGGCGGTGTATATCTGCTTGACCAACAGGCGGTAGACCCGGCCGTCGACCCGGATGCGTACCTCCTGGCCGGCCTTGAGCGCCTTGCGCCCCTCTTGGCCGCCGGCCACCTTGATCCGCAGCAGGGCCACCCGGGGATGGCCGCCGGCCACCTGCTCCAGGCTCACCACCAGCCGGCCGCCGAGCCACAGGTCGGCCCGGTCGCGGTGCAGCACCCGAAAGACCCCCTGCTCCCCGCCGGTGTTTGCCGGCGGCGGCGCTTCGGCGGCGGCCTGGCGCCGGGGGGGCTGGCCGGCCTGGGCCAGGGCGGCGGCCAGGCGCTGCTCCAGCCGCAGCTTGTCGTGTTGTAGCTCCGCGGCGCGCTTGGCCTGTTGCAGGGTGCGCTCCTGGCACTTTTCCAGCCGGCCCGACCACAGCGACTCGGCCGTCTCGTATCCCAGGCCAAAGAGCAACCCGGCCGCCAGGATGGTCTCCACCAGGAGCACCCAGCGGTTCTTTAGCATCTCGCTTACCATCGCCCTAAGTATATAGCCTGGCCACCCAAGGGAGTAAGGGCTATTTCATCTCGGCCGGGGCGCCCCACAGCCGCTCCAGGGCCCGCAGGGACTCCCAGAGGTGGCTCTCGCGGTGGGGCTCCAGGGTGATCACCGGCCAGCGGGGCATGGCCGCCAACCGCCGGCCGAGCATGGCCCAATCGGCCGCGCCGCGCCCCGGCGGCAGGTGCTGGTCGTCGCTGCGGTCGTTGTCGTGCAGGTGCAGCTCCCGCAGATGGGGGGCCAGGGCCTCCCACCAGGCGTCCAAGGACGTGCGGCTAAAGGCCAGGGCGTGGCCGATATCCAGGCAGAAGCCCACCGTGGCGCAGCCGGCCCGGGCCAGGGCCCGGCGGGCCAGGAGCAGGGGACGCGGGTCGGGCTCAAAGACGTTTTCCAAGACCAGGGCGATGCCGGCGGCTTGCAGGCGGCCGGCCAGGGGGCCCAGGTTGTCCGCCAGGCGCCGGGCAAAGGCCTCGCGGTCGCGGTGCAGGTGGGGCTCGAAACCCAGGTGGATCACCGCCTGGCCGGCCCCCAGGGCGATGGCCCAGTCGGCCGCCTGCTCCAGCCGCCGTACCGCGGCCTCGGCCACCAGGCGGTCGCAGCTGCCCGGCGCCAGGTCCAGAAACGGCAGGTGGCTGGTGAGACGGCGGCCGGCCAGCATCTCCCGTGCCCGGTCCAGGTCCCCGGGCCCCAGCCGCTCCAGGGAGTCGGCCGGCAGCCCCACCTCCGGGTTAAAGGGCAAATCCAGCAGGTGGCGGTACTTGCCCAGCAGGTCGGCCAGGGGCAGGTTCACTTGCACCGCCGGCAGCCAGGCGAACTCTTGGCCGGCCGCAGCCGCGGCCAATGCCCGGCCGGCGGTCTCCGCCGGGCCGCCTGGTCCGGGCTCGACACAGGGGCAGGGCAGTCCCTCGGCCGGCGGCGCGGCAGCGCCCTGGCCGTCGAACCTCACCAGGACGTGGGGCCGCAGGTCCTCGGGGCAGGCCTCCAGGGCCCGGGCCAAGTCAGGGTGAGGACCCAGTTCCAGGTCAGGTGGCGGCTGGCCGCCGGAGCCCAGGATCAAAACCGTGGCCCGCTGGGCCAGCCGGGCCTTGAGCTCGCCGGCCGCCTGGCGCAACTGCGCCGGGGCGTAGAGCCATATCACCGGGGTTGTGTCTGATTGGTTCATGGTCCGCCTGTGCCAAATATCCCGCCGCCGGGGGAACGATCAACCATTATCAGGAGCCGGGACTAAACGCAAACCCGGGGCCGCGGTCCCTGGACGCGGCCGGGCCGGGCTGGTAAATATCGATGCATCGGGAGGAAGCCTCATGCCAAAGATGGAACTGGAGATCAGCCCCGAGGTCTATGCCCAGTGGCAACGTTTCTTGGCCAGCGAGCCGGCCGGGCGCCTGATCGAGGCCGGGCAGTTGGGCGATTGGGTGGCCCTGGGCTTCATGTCCCACGTGGAGCGCTACCTGAAAAAAGGCACCCCGCTGAGCCGCGAAGAGACCCTGCGCCGCGAAAAGGAACAGGAAGCGGCCGCCGCCCGCAAGCGCCTGAGCAAGCCCCAGAAGCGGGTGCTGCCCATGTTCAACGAGAACGACCAGGTCACCGCCTCGGAGGTGAGCCGCCTGCTGGGCGTGATGCCCGACCAGGGCCAGGCGCTCATCGAGCAGTGGATCGTCGAGGGGTTTTTGGCCCCCGGCTCAGAGCGCGACGGCGAGAAGACCTACGTCCTGGGCAAGGCCTGGATGACCCATAACCTGGCGGCCAACCGTCCCTCGCTCAACGTGCTGCGGGTGCCCCACCTCATGCGTCCCCTGGACCAACTGGAAGACGAGTAGGGCTAACCCGCCTTGTCCACCCGGCGCCGCAGCCGGGTGAGCGCGCCGCGGATGGCCCGGTTTTGCTTCTTGCGCTGGGCCAACAGGGCCTCGACCTTGGCCTCTAAGTATAGATAGAGGTCCTCCAGGCCCTGGCCGTCGAGCAGGGCGGCCAGGCGGGCCACCTCCTGCACCAGCTCGGCCTCGTCCACCACCGACCCCAGCGACCCGAAGGCCACCTCGGCCGGCGAGAGCCCGCAACGCTCCCCTACCTCCTGTAGCACCCAGTCCGGGGCCAGGCGCTTACCGGTTTCGTAGCGGTTGTAGGTGGCCTGGCCAATGCCCAGCTCGGCCGCGAACTCCGTCTGGGTCATGGAGCCGCGCAGCTCCTTGAGCCGCAGGCCCACCCGCCGCGCGATTATGTGGTGAGACTCCCGCATCGCACCCCTAACTTCTGAATCAGGCTACCGTATGCCGCCCTGCCAGTCCAGTTGACAAAGGTGGCGGCCGCTCAGTCGGCCAGGCCCACCCGGATGAGGTCGCGCAGGCGGGTGCCGCCGGCCTTGGCCAGCCGGGTGAGCATCACTTGAAAGATCATGGCCGTGGCCAGGGCGTCGCCCAGGGCGGTGTGGCGGTCGCCCAGCTCCAGGCCGAAGCGATCCGAGAGCGCCTCGATGGAGCAGCGTTTCTTATCGCGCTCGATGCCGTAGGGGTCGGAAGGCAGCACCACCCCGCGGCACATCACCACCGTGTCGAGCACCAGGTTCTGGATGGGAAAGCCGTGCTGGGCCCGCATCACCCGGTTGATGAACCACAGGTCGAACTGGGCGTAGTGGGCCACCAGGATGTCGCCGCCGAGGTACTCTAGAAAATCGCCGAACACGGCCCAGCCCGGCGGCGCGTCGGCCAGCTCGTCGGGCACGATGCCGTGCACCTTGATCGACTCCACCGGTATGTCGCGCCCCGGGTTGATGAGCCGGTCGAAGTAGTCGCCCAGGTGCACCTGGCCGCCGGATATGCGCAGCGCGCCCACGCTCACCACCCGGTCGGTGGCGGTATCCAGCCCGGTGGTCTCCAGGTCCATCACCACGAAGCGGCAGTCATCGATGGGCGTCTTGGGGTCCAGGCCGTCTAGGGCGTGCAGTTGCATGCGGGTGAGCGGGTGCAGGTCTTTGCCCCTAAGGCGCATCTGGAGCAGGCGGTTTTTCAGCTTCAGCTTGGTGAGCCCCAAGGCGCGCCCTCCTTACCCGGTCCCCTTGGTTTTTTCCGCCGCCGGGCCAGGCCCCACAACACCACCACCGCCAGCCCTCCGGCCAGGGCCCCGGCCGCCGCGCCGGCGGCCAGGTAGTCCCCGCGCGCCAGCCAGAAGTGCACCTCCTGGCTGCCGGGCCAGCGCCAGGCCGGGCGCAGCCGCTCCGACTCCTCGACCAGCCGCTGGCCGGCGGCCACGCTGTCCACGCTGGCCAACATGAAGCTGATCTGCCGTACGCGCTCGAAATCCACCGCGGCCCAGCGATAGACCAGCTCGCCGGCCAAGAGCCCCCCGGCCAACCCGGCGGCCAGGACCACCACTATCCACTTGGCACGCACCGCCGCCGCCTCAGGTAACCAGGCGGGTCTGGTAGCGGACCTCCATCAGCTCCTGCAAGCGGCTGATCACCGCGAAACTCTCCTTGAGCATCTTGCGTTGCAGGCTGTTGAGCTCCTCGGGGTTGACGAAGTTGTCCGGCTGGCGGCCGGCGGCCCGCTCCTCCAGGTGGTGGGTGATGCGCAGGATGGTGATGAAGCTGAAGGCCTCGTGCAGGTCGCGGGCCAGGTCTTCCTTGATGATCCCCTGGCGCCGGGCCTCGTCCAGGCGGTGCAGGGTGTTGGTGGACCAGCCGCCCAGGTCCAGGTTCATCACCCTGGCCGCGTCCACCACCGGGGTGAGGCCGCTGAGCTTAAGGTTGAGCTGGTTCTTGTGCTCGCCGGTCTTCTCCACCACGAACTGGCGCAGAAAACCCAGCGGCGGCCGGTTGTACAGGCCGTTCTTGGCCAGGTAGCGCAAGAACAGGCGGTTGCCCTCCAGCGACGCCTGCAGGCCCTCGCGCAGGTGGTCCAGGAAATCGGCCTCGGCGTAGATGTCGCGAAAGTCGAAAAAGATGCTGGCCAACCGCAGGGTGCGGGGGTTGGGGTCCTCCACCCAGCGGCGGAAGGTATCCTGCCAGGCCGCCTCGCTCATGCACCACTGGGGGTTGGAGGCCATCACCCCGCCGGTGCAGCGGGGGAACCCGCAGCGCACCAGGCCCTCCACCACCCGCTGGGCATAGTCCAGGAACCAGCCCTTCACCGCCTCCTCGCGCGCCGCCGGCACGTTGGCGTACATCAGGGCGTTGTCCTGGTCGGTGCGCAGGGTCTGCTCCCGCCGTCCCTCGGAGCCCAGGGCGATCCAGCAGTAGGGCACCGGCGGCGAGCCCGCCCCCTGGTGGTACATCTCGTCGGCGGTGAGCTCCAGCAGGCGCAGGGTGAGGCGGTCGTTGAACTCGGTGACCAGCTCGGTCATGTCGGCCGCCGAGCCGCCCAGGCGCAGCAGCATCTCCAGCACCCGGTCCACCCGGCGGTGCAGGTCCACCAGCTCGTCCACGCTGGCCACCTTCTCGATATCGCGCACCACTCCCACCGGCGAACTGCCGGTCATGGTCTGCAGGTCGTGGTCGCTGATTATGCCCACCGCCCGGTCGCCCTCGGTGACCACCAGGTAGTGCACCCCGTGGCGGCTCATCTCCAAGAGCGCCTCAAAGGCGTGGGCCCCCGGGCCGATGGTGTGCACCGGGTGGGTCATGGCCGCGGCCACCGGCTGGTCGAAGCTCATGGCCCCGGCCACCACCTTCACCCGCAGGTCGGTGTCGGTGAGGATGCCGATGGGTACCCCGCCGTGCTCGGCCACCACGATGGAGCCCACCTGGCGCTGGGTCATCCTGCGGGCCGCGCTGCGGATGGTGGCCATGGGCAGGCAGGTGAGCAGCTCCGGGTTCATGAAATCGGCCACCCGCCCCCGCACCAGGGCGGCGTCCAGGCGCAGCCCCTCCAGGCCGGTCATCCGGGGCAGCCCGCCGTCGGCCGAGCGCCGGGCCGCCTCGATATTGCGGGCCAGCGATCCGCTGAAGTGGCGGTGGAATACCCGGTTGGACGCCACCAGCTCCCGGAAGTCATCGCCCGGCAGCATCAGCACGATGAGGTCCTCGGCCGCCGCCACCTCGAACATGGCCTGGCCGCCGCGCAGCAGGCTAAGCGCGCCAAAGGCGTCGGCCTCGCCGCGCTCGTCGATGAGTATGCGCTCGCCGTCCGGGCCGCTTACGGTCACCCGGGCGCTGCCCTTTTGGATGAGGTAAAGATACTCGGCCGGCGGTCCGTCCTGCTTGATCACCACCTGGCCGCGCGGAAAGTAGGCCATCTTCATGCGGGCGGCCACCCGCTCCAGCTCTGGCCTCTCCAGGGTGTCGAAAGGGGTGACCCGGCCGATGAAGTCCAGGATACGCGGCAGGGGAAACTGGCTCATGGGACCTCGCAGGACTCGCTTCCGTGAATGATCAACAGGGTGCCGGGCGGGCCTTCGGTAACCTGGCCGATGACCGCCGCTTGGGCCCCGCCGGCGGCCAGCCGGTCCATGGCGCGTCCGGCCTGGTCCGGGTCCACCCCCATGAGTATGCCGCCGGAGGTCTGGGCGTCGGCCAGCAGGTCGACGATGAGGGGGTCGGGCTCGCCCTGGTGGGATATGGCGTGGTTGCAGAAATCGCGGTTGGCGTGGCTGCCCAGGGGCACCATGCCGGTGGCCGCCATCTCCCGGGCCTGGGGCAAAATGGGCACCGCCGCGGCCTGGATCTCCAGGGCCACCCCCGAGGCGGCGGCCAGCTCCAGGCCGTGGCCCAGCAGGCCGAAGCCGGTGATGTCGGTGGCCCCGGTCACCCCGCAGGCGGCCATCACCTCGGCCGCCGGCGCGTTGAGGGCCACCATCTGGGCCACCGCGGCGGCCACCGCCTGGGCCGAGGCCAACCCGGCCTTGAGCGCGGTGGCGATGATCCCGGTGCCCAGCGGCTTGGTGAGGATGAGCCGCTGGCCGGGCTTGAGCCCGGCGTTGGTCACCAGCTTATCGGGGTGGCACACCCCGGTGACCGCCAGGCCGAACTTGAGCTCCGGGTCTTCCACCGAATGGCCGCCGGCCACCACCGCGCCGGCCTGGTGCACCTTGTCGGCCCCGCCCCGCAGGATATCGTTGAACAGCCGGTGGGGGTGGTCCTTGACCGGGAAGCAGCAGATGTTCAGGGCGATGAGCGGCCGGCCGCCCATGGCGTAGACATCCGACAGGGCGTTGGCCGCCGCGATCTGCCCAAAGAGATAGGGATCGTTGACGATGGGCGTGAAGAAGTCCACCGTCTGGATAAGGGCTATCTCGTCGCTTAAGAGAAACACCCCGGCGTCGTCGGCGGTGGAGGCGCCCACCACCAGCCGGGGATCGCTCTCCGGCGGCAGCCCTTGTAAAATGGCGTGCAGGTCGCCCGGACCTATCTTGGCCGCTCAACCGGCCGCCCGGGCCTCTTGGGCCAGCTTGGGTTCGTCAGCCATGAACTCCCGCTCCCACTTGCCGTCAACGCCGCAGGGTGGCCTGCAGCCGTTGCGGCTTCAACAATAGCTCCAAGGCCTCCAGGGCGCCGGGCACCACCACGTCGGCGGCGGCCAGGGCCGCCGAGGCCGCGCCCTCGGGACCCAGCACCGCGATGCCCACGGCGGCCGCCTCGAGCATGGACACGTCGTTGGCGCCGTTGCCCACCGCGCAGACCTCGTCGGCCCCCAGGCGCCGGACCAGGGCCAGCTTCTGGGCCGCCTCGTCGCCGGGGGTGATCACCTGCAGAGCCAAGGGGTGGTCGGCGAATATCTCGGCCGCGTTGCCGTGGCAGTCGGCGGTCACCACGTGGCATTGCAACCGCTGGCCCAGGGCGGCCAGGGCCAGGTAGGCCCCGTCGGCCAGCTCGCCGTCCAGGGCCAGGGTGCCGTTGAGGTCCATCACCAAGTGGCTCAGTTGCAGCCGGCGCCAGCCCGGCACTTCAAGGATCAAGGGCATCGGGGGCCTCGCTGGGTTGCCCGCCGCCCAGGTCGGCCATCCACAAGCCGATGAAGGCCTGGGCGGCCGGGGCGTGGGTGCGGCGGTGGCGGGTTACCAGGTAAAACTTGCGGGCCAGTTTGAGCCCCTTGAACTTGAGCTTCACCACCCGGCCGGCGGCCAGGTCGTCGGTGACCGCGCGCTGGCTGATGAACCCCAGGCCCACCTTGGCCCGCACCGCCTGCAGCACGGCCATGGTGGAGCCCATCTCGGCGGCCACCTGCAAGTCGGCGATATCCAACCCGGAACGCTTGAGGGCCTGGGCCAGGAACATGCGGGTGCCGCTGCCGGGCTCGCGCATCACCACCGGCTCCTCGGCGAGCACCTTGATGGCGTATTGGCGGCCGGCCAAGGGGTGATCCGGCCAGGCGATGACGCACAGCTCGTCATCCATCACCGGGGTGAAGGCCAGGCGTTCGTCGTCGATCACCGCGCCCACCACCCCGGCCTCCAGCTCGCCGGAGAGCACCCGGGCGGCGATCTCGCTGGTGCCGCCGATCTTGAGGATCACCCGCAGCTCGGGGTAGAGCAGGCGGAAACGACCGATAAAGGCCGGCAAAACATACTGGCCCGGGATGGTGGAGCCCCCCACCACCAGCTCACCGCGCAGGCGGCCCAAAAAAGCGTCCACCGCCTCCTGGGCCTGGTCCACCGCCTCCAGCACCCGCCGGGCGTGGCCATAGAGCAACTCGGCCGCCTTGGTGGGCATGATCTCCCGGCCCAGGCGGTCAAATAGCCGCACCGCCAGGTCTTCCTCCAAGGTCTTGATGTGGCCGCTCACCGTGGGCTGGCTCAGCAGCACGTCCTCGGCCGCCCGCGAAAACGAACGGTGCTCATAAACCTTGGTAAAAACCTGCAGCCTGCGCAGGTCCATGCGCTGCTCCCCACCCTGGTATCGAAAATACCTTTCAATGATATTGGCCGGAGCTAAAGATAGCAAGCCGCTAACAGGAGGTCAATTAATATCAGATGCTTGACCCACGGCAGGCCCGGGAGGGACCGCGGTGGAGGTTCAGCCCGACCGTGCCACCGCCCGGTCCAGGGCCTCGAGCACCTTGGCCAGGGCCTCGGCCTCGGCCTGGAGGATGGCCGCGCCTTTTTCGGCCGAGGCCAGGGAGGGGTCACCCCACACTCCGCCGGGCCAGTGGCCCAGCTTGTCGCGGGTGAGCAGGAAGCGCTCAAAGGTGGGGTATTCTTCCGGCGCGGTGCCCTTCACCAGTCCGGGCCACAGGTGCAGGGCCAGGGAGGTCTCCACCTCGCCGGCGTGGCTGTCTTCCGGGCACTGGATAAGCGAGGCGGCCCCCTCCAGCAAATCCAGCACGCAGACCACCGACACCTGCAGGCCGGTGGCCTCCAGCAGGGCCTCGCCGGCCTCGGCCAGGGCGGCCTGGTGGGTGCCGCCGGCGTGGCCGGTGAGGATGCACAGGGCCCGCACCCCCTGCCCCCACAGGGCGCGGCCCAGGTCCTGGACCAAGGCGCGCAGGGTGTCGCCGCTGATGCCCACCGTGCCGGCGTGTTGGGCGCTGCTGCGGCACAGGCCGTAGAACAGCGGCGGGGCCACCAGGCAGGGCCGTATCTCGGCCGCCCGCCGGGCCAGCTCCCAGGCGTGCATGGCGTCCAGGCCCAGGGGCAGGTGGGGACCGTGCTCCTCCACCGCGCCGCAGGGCAGAATGGTGGTGGGGCGCTCGGCCCGGCGCTGTTGGAACTCGACCATGGTAATCTCTTGCAGCAGCACCGTATCCTCCCGGGCCCGTGGGGTTGGTTCGCCGGCGGCCGGCAGCCGGCCGGCGTGCTTATGGCATCATAGAAACTAGCCGGGGGGGTGTCAAACCCCGGGGCGGGTTGCGCCCACCCCGGACGCCGATAAAGCGAGGAGCGCCATGGATTGTGCGAGCCAACGCGAGCGGGAACTACTGGCCCGGGGCTGGACCCGCCGCGCCCTGCTGGACCAGCCGCGCCTGGGCGAGGCGGTGGAGCAGTACCAGGCCATGGGTTTCGAGGTGCGCCTGGAGCCGGTGGACCCGGCCGCCTGCCGGGATTCCGACCAATGCACCGTCTGCCTGCAGGACCCGGCGGCGGCCCGACGGCTCAAGGTGCTCTACACCCGCCCGGCCCCTGGCGGCCGGGGGGACCAACCCCGGCGGCCAACCCCGTCGTCAAAATCGTGACACATCGCTCCAGGACCGCGGGCGATTTTACCAGGGGGAGCGTCACATTTTTGCCGCTCGGGCGGGGCAAGACCTGCATTGGCCTGCGCAGGGCCGTGCATCTCGCTTCACACCCACTTCTTCGGGATAAACCAGGTAAGCTTCCGTTATCACTCACCTAGCGTCTGATCACCATTGTTCCACAGAAAATCCGGCAAACCCGGGTTTTCAGGCCTTACCGTGGGGGGCTAATTTTTTAACACATCGTTATCATTGGCTTCAATAGTTCACCCCCGAAAGTTGGCCCGGGGTTTGCAATCCCAAAGGCAACTCTTGAAGACGGAGATGGACATGTCGCGCAACCAACCACAAGCCAAGGGCCTCACCAAGGTCATCTACCAGGCGCTGGAAGCGGTGAAGCTGGAAGTGGTAGCCGAGGGCGAGGGCTGGAGTTCCCAACTGCTGGAGCAGGTGGAGCAGGAGGTGCGCTGCCAGATGGCCCCGGCCGAGGGCCAAGCCGGCGCCCTGCTCTTTGACCTGTTGTTCCAACGCTCCTTTGCCGAGGCCGCCGACTTGTTCCTGTCTTCGCTGCCTCCCCGGCTGCTTGCCGGCAACGACAACCAGGTCGCGGTGAACATGGCCTGATATCCTCCCTGGGCCCTCTTGGCCCGGGGAGGCCCGCCGACTGAATTGTCCCTGCAATTTGCCACCTTCCCGGCCGTCTTTTACTCCGAGCAATTTGTGCTAAGCTGAATAAGGGTGGACCGCCACCCCGGGGCGGTCGCGGCAGACCGCCTTTAGCCCATGGGGTCAGGCCGCAACCGTCGGAGTGATTGAAGATCATGTATAGGCCGCGCTGCCTGGTTTTCGGTTTTTCTTGGGTCGTCCTGGTGATGGTGGGGCTCTGGGCCTGGGGGGCCTTGCCGGCGGCGGCCCGGGACATCTCCTGGGTGGAGCTGCGGCCGGGCATGGAGTTCGGCTTCCTCTCGGCCGGCCAGAGCGCCCGCAGCGGCAGCGACCGCATCGCCTGCCTGCGCCTGGACCCGATCCACCTGCGTTTCAAGGTCCTGGCCGCCCCCAAGGGCGGCACCGGCCACACCGCGCGGGTCTGGCGGATAAAATCCGGGGCCCTGGCGGTATTCAACGCCGGCCAATACGCCGCCGACCTGTCGTACCTGGGCCTGCTGGTCACCGGCGGCAAGGCGCGGGGACGCCTGGCCGCCCGCCTGGGGGCCCTGTTCGCGGCCGAGCCCCGGGACCCCACCCTGCCCCTGGCCCGTATCATCGACCTGCGCTACACCCCCTTTCCCACCGCCGCCAACCCCTATCGCGAGGCGGCCCAGTCGCTGATGCTGGTGGACCGCTTCGGCGCGGTGCGGGTGCGCAAGTCGCCCAAGGTGGCCCACCGCACCCTGGTGGCCGAGGACGACCAGGGCCGCATCATGGTGATGGTCACCGAGGGGGGGCATACCTTGTGGGAGTTGGCTGATTTCCTCAAACGCCACCAGTTGGGCCTGCGCGAGATAATGTGCATGGACGGGGGCGGCGAGTCCCAGATCGACCTCAAGGTGGGCGGCTTCAGCTACCACCAGTACGGCGATCCGGCCGAGTCGCCGGACTTCCCGCTACCTTGGCCGCGGCCGCCCCTGCCGGTGGTGCTGGCCGTCTTCCCCCGCGTGGGCGGGGTCAAGACCGAGGTCCGCTAGGGTGAGTGGCGGACCGCCGGGACCCGGAGGGTAGGCCCCGACGGCCCGCCGGTGGATGGGAGGGTGGTATCAAGAAAACTCACCCAGGTGGACTCTCACCGGTCAGGAAAGGTTCATGCCGGCCGGCCTCGCGTCAAGGGGCGAAGCCGCCGGACGGGGCGTCTAACGCGGGTTGAGCACCCGCATCAAACGCAGCAGCAACCAAATACGCATCAGCATCTCGTCGTCTCCTTGTGCCGCCCACGGTCGGCGCCGGGCTAATCAGCCTGGCGGCGCAGGAAGGTGGGCACGTCCAGGTCCACCGCGTCGGCCGCGGCAAAGCGCCGGCGCTCGGGCCGGCGGGCCTCGGCGGCCTCGGCCCCCACGCTGCGGCGATACGGGGTGATATCCACGTGGTCCATGGTGCTGATGTCCACGTCGGCGCCACCCACCACCCGGCGGATGGCCCGCTTGGTCTCCATCACCCCGATGCCGGTGGCGATGACCGTGACCCGCACGGTATCGCCCATGGACTCGTCGATCACCGTGCCGAAGATGATGTTGGCGTCTTCGTGGGCCGCCTCCTGGATAAAGGTGGAGGCCTCCGAAACCTCGTCGATGGTGATATCCTCGCCGCTGGTGATGTTCATCAGCACCCCGCGGGCCCCGTCGATGGTGATGTCCTCCAGCAGGGGGTTGCTGATGGCCCGGGTGGCGGCCTCGATGGCCCGGTTTTCGCCGCTGGCCTCGCCGGTGCCCATCAGGGCCACGCCCATCTCGCCCATGACGGTGCGCACGTCGGCGAAGTCCAGGTTGATCAGGCCGGGGGTGATGATCAGGTCGCTGATGCCGCGCACCGCGTAGAGCAGCACCTCGTCGGCCTTTTTGAGCATGTCGGCGAAGCGGGCGTTCTTGCCGGCCAGGCTGCGCAGGCGGGTGTTGGGGATGATGATCAAGGTGTCCACCACCTTTTTGAGCTCCTCGACCCCCCACTCGGCCTGGGTCATGCGGCGGCGCCCCTCGAAGTCAAAGGGCTTGGTGACCACGGCCACGGTGAGCGCGCCGCTCTCCTTGGCCACCTCGGCCACCACCGGCGCGCCGCCGGTGCCGGTGCCGCCGCCCAACCCGGCGGTGACAAAGACCATGTCGCTGCCCGAGAGCAGGTCCTTGATGCGCTCGCGGTCCTCCAAGGCGGCCTGGCGGCCCACCTCGGGGTCGGAGCCGGCCCCCAGGCCGCGGGTGACGGTGGCTCCCAACTGGAGCTGCACCGCCGCCTTGCTGCGTTCCAGGGCCTGCATGTCGGTGTTGGCCGCGATGAACTCGACCCCTTGCAAGCCGGCCTCGATCATGTTGTTGAGGGCGTTGTTGCCTCCGCCGCCGATGCCCACCACGCGCAGTTTCGCCGGGGCGGTGTAATCGGGCATGATATCCATTGCCATTTTGGTCCCTCCAACCAAAAGTTATCCTTCTGTCGCTAGACGATATCCCTAAACCATTTGCGCATACGGGCCACCACCCGGTTAAAGATGTTGACGTCGCGTATGCGGAATTTCCGTTCGCTGCGGTTGCGCATGCCGTAGAGGATCAGCCCCACCGCGGTGGAGTACATGGGGTTGTTCACCACGTCGGTGAGCCCCGAGACCCCGCGGGGGTAGCCCAGGCGGGCCGGCATGTTGGCCACCTGTTCGGCCAACTCCACCAGGCCCTCCAGGAGCGAGGACCCGCCGGTGAGCACCAGCCCGCCGGCCACCTGGTCCTTGTAGCCGCTGTTTTCGATATCCATCATGATGAGGGTGAGCAGCTCCTCCACCCGCGGCTCCAGTATCTCCCCCACGATCATGCGGCTCACCCGCCGGGGCTCGCGCCCGCCCACGCTCTCGACCTCCATGACCTCGCTTTCGCTGATCATGGAGCGCAGGCAGCAGCCCCAGCGTTTCTTGAGCCACTCGGCCGAGGAGACCGGGGTGCGCAGCCCCACCGCCAGGTCGGTGGTAAGGTTGTTGCCGCCCAGGGCCAGGCCGGCGGTGTGCTTGATGGCGTCGGCGCTGAAGATGGCCAGGTCGGTGGTGCCGCCGCCGAAGTCCAGCAGGGCGGCGCCCAGGCCGCGTTCCTCCTTGGTGAGCACCGCCTCGGCGCTGGCCAGCGACTGCAGCACGATGTCGCTCACGTCCAGGCCGCTTTGGTTGCAGCACTTGATGAGGTTCTGGGCCGAGGCCACCGCGCCGGTGACGATGTGCACCCGGGCCTCCAGCCGCACCCCGCTCATGCCCACCGGGTCCTCGATGCCGTCCTGGCCGTCGACCACGAACTCCTGGGGCAGGATGTGCACCACCTCGCGGTCGGTGGGAATGGCCACCGCCCGGGCCTGGTCGATGACGTGGTCCACGTCGCGCTTGGTCACCTCGCGCCCCTTGATGGCGATTACCCCGTGGCTGTTGAAGCCCTTGATGTGGCCGCCGGCGATGCCGGTGATGACCGTGGCGATCTCGCAGCCGCCCATGAGCTCGGCCTCTTCCACCGCCTTCTTGATGCTGGCCACCGTGTTTTCGATGTTGACCACCACGCCCTTGCGCAGCCCCACCGAGGGGTGGCTGCCCATGCCCACGATCTCCACGCCGTCAGCGGTGACCTCGCCCACCACCGCGCAGATTTTGGTGGTGCCGATGTCTAAGCCGACCAGGATTTCCGAATTTGCGCTCATGCCGGCTCCCGTCCCAGCCGGACCACGATCCGGCGGTGGTTTTGCAAATCGATCAGGGTGGCCCGGGCCAGCTCGCCCCGCTGCCGCAGGTCGGCCAGCACCTTTTCCAGGACCTCCAGCCGGGCCTCGAAATCGCGGAAACCCACCCGCACCGTGGCCCCCAGTTCATTGAGCACCAGGCTCAGGCCCCACACCCGGTCCAGGTTCACCTCGCTCACGGTGCCCAGCTTGCGCCGGGCCACCAGGCGCAGCAGCCGGCCGGCGGCCTCCATGAGCCGCACCGTTTCGTCGTCGGGCTTGACCAGGTCGGCCCGACTCAGGCCGGTGAGCCAGGGCAGGTCGGGCACCGGTCCGCGGCCCAGCTCGGCGATGGGCCGGATGTCGCGGTCCAATACGAAGATGCGCCCCTGGGCCGCGGCCAGCATGCCGGCGGTGCGCTCGGTGATCTCAATGCGCACCGCGTGGGGGAACTCCCGGCGCACCCGCACCGTCTTGACCCAGGGCAGGCGGGCGATGCGCCGCTGAATAGGGCGTACCTTCAGGGCCACCAGGCTGTCGGTGTTGCCCAGGCCGGCGGCCCGCAGCACCTGCATCCGGCTGAGGTGGCGGGTGCCTTCCACCTGGGCCTCCTGCAGGGCAAAGGCCGGGCTCATCACCACCAGACTCCAGCCGGCCAGCAGCCCCACGGCCACCAGCAGCATCACCGCCAGTACCTTCACCGGCCGGCCCACCAGGGCCCAGAGCACCCGGTGCAGGGGAGGCCCCTTGACCCGGGTCTTGCGCCTGGCCACCCGCTGGCCGTTTAGCCGGCGCTGCATCTTCTTGGCCTTTTGCGGCCGCCGGCCGGTGGCCGGGCTCTTGGGCTTACGCCTAAACATCGCCCACCACCCTTACCTCGGGCTCCAGCTCCACTCCGAACTCCCGCTTGACCCGGTCGGCCACCTGGCGCATCAGCCCCAGTACGTCGCCGGCGGTGGCCGCGCCCCGGTTCTCAATGAAATTGGCGTGCCGGGAGCTCACCACCGCGTCGCCCACGGCCAGGCCCTTGCAGCCGCAGGCCTCGATGAGCCGGCCGGCATAGTCGCCCGGCGGGTTCTTGAACACGCTGCCGGCGGTGCGCGCCCCCAAGGGCTGGCTCTGCCGGCGGGCCTGCATGGCCCGACGCATAAGGTCCCGGATGGCGGCCGGGTCAGCGGGGGTCAGCTCCAGGCGGGCGGCCAACACCAGCGCACCGGCGGGCAGTTCGCGCCGGCGGTAGTCGGCCGGCAGGTCACCGCCTGCGGTGGTCACCACCCGGCCGTCGGCCAGCAGCAAGCTCACCTCGGCGGTGAGGTCGCTCATCTGGCGGCCGTGGGCCCCGGCGTTGCCGGCCACCGCGCCGCCCACCGTGCCCGGGATGCCGGCGGCCCACTCCAGGCCGGCCAGCGAGGCGTCGGCAGCCTGTTGCAGCGCCTGGGCCAGGGTGGCCCCCCCGCCGGCGGTCAAGTGATTGCCCTGGACCCGCAGCGCGGCCAGCTCGCCCTCCAGGCGCAGCACCACCCCGGGGAAGCCGGCGTCGGCCACCAGCAGGTTGGAGCCCCGGCCCAGGACCAGGCAGCTGCGCCCGACCGCCCGGGCGGCGGTGAGCACCGCGGCGGCCTCGTCAGCGGTGCGCACCCGGCACAGGGCCCAGGCCGGCCCCCCCACCCCCCAGGTGGTGTGGCCGCTCAGGGGCTCGGCGAAGCTCACCCGCCGTCCCAGTTGGGCGCGCAGTCTATCCATCAGCTCAGCGCTCACCTTCTCCCTCTTGCCTGCGGACCATGTACTGTCCCACCTTCCAGGCGTCGCCGGCCCCCATGGTGAGCAGCACGTCGCCGGGCCCCAGGGTCTTGGTCAGCCGGGCCTGGGCCGCCAACCGGTCGCCCAGGTATTGCACCGCCCGGTGGCCGTGGGCCCGGATGGCCTCGGCCAGGGTCTCGGCGCTCACCGCAGGGTCCTTCTTTTCGCCGGCGGCGTAGATATCCAGCACCAGCAGCTCATCGGCCCCATAGAAGGCGGTGGTGAACTCGTCAAAGAGATGCGCAGTGCGGCTGTAGCGGTGCGGCTGGAAGCAGACCACCAGGCGCGACTCGGGGTAGACCTGGCGGGCGGCCTCCAGGGTGGCCTTGATCTCGGTGGGGTGGTGGGCGTAGTCGTCGACCACCGGCACGCCGCCGGCGGTGGTCCCCTTGTACTCGAAGCGGCGTCCCACCCCGGCGTAGCGCTGGCAGGCGCCGATGGCCACCGCCAGGTCCACCCCCAGCTCGTGGGCCACCGCGATGGAACCCAGGGCGTTGAGCACGTTGTGGCGTCCCGGCATGTTCACCCGGACCCGGCCCTGCTCCTGGCCGCGGTAGAACAGGCGAAAGAGGCTGGCCGCCCCGTCGGCGCGGATGTCGCGGGCCTGAAAGTCGGCCTGGCTGGTGGTGCCGTAGGTGATGGTGCGCCGCCGCACCCGGGCGATGAGCCCGGCCAGGCGGGGATCATCCAGGCAGATCACCGCCGCGCCGTAGAAGGGCACCAGGTTCATGAACTCCACGAAGGCCTCGTCTATGGCCTGGTCGGTTTGGTAGTAGTCCAGGTGCTCGGTGTCCACGTTGGTGACCATCACCACCACCGGCGACAGGCGGGTGAAGCTCCCGTCGGACTCGTCGGCCTCGGCCACCAGGAATTCGCCCTGGCCCAGCCGCGCCCCGGTGCCCAGGGTGTTGAGCTTGCCGCCCACCACCACGGTGGGGTCCAGCCCGCCCTCGGCCAGCAGGGTGGCCACCATGGAGGTGGCGGTGGTCTTGCCGTGGGCCCCGGCCACGGCCACCCCGTACTTGAGGCGCATCAGCTCGCCGAGCATCTCGGCCCGCTTGATCACCGGGATGAGCCGGTCGCGGGCGGCCACCACCTCGGGGTTGTCGGTGGCCACCGCGGAGCTGATGACCACCACGTCGGCCCCGGCCACGTGGTCCGGATGATGGCCGATCTGCACCGCGGCCCCCAGGGAGACCAGCCGGCGGGTGATATCGCTTTCGCGCAGGTCGCTGCCGGTCACCTGGTGGCCCAGGTTGATGAGCACCTCGGCGATGCCGCACATGCCGATGCCGCCGATGCCCACGAAATGCACGTGCTGGTGGGGCTGGTACATCAGGAGGCCTCCTTCATCAGGGCCAGGCACTGCCCGGCTATCTCTTGGGCTGCGCGGGGCCGGGCCAGGGAACCGGCCGCCTCTTCCATGGCCCGCCGGCGCGGCTCATCGTCCATCAATTCCAAGATCAGGCCCGCCGCCCGCCGGCCGTCCAGCTCGTGGTCGGCGACTACCAGGGCCGTGCCGGCCGCCGCCAGGGCGCGGGCGTTGTGGGCCTGGTGGTCGCCGGCGGCATAGGGATAAGGCACCGCCACCACCGCCCGGCCCACGGCCAGGGCCTCGGTGAGGGTGCCGGCCCCGGCCCGGCAAAACACCAGGTGGGCCGCGCCGTAGGCCCGCCCCATGTCCGAAAAGAAGGCGGCCACCTCGGCCCGCAGCCCGTGCTCCTGGTAAGCCTGGGCCACCTCGGCCTGGTCTTGGGGGCCACTCTGGTGGATGAAGGCCAACTCCTCGGCCCGGGCGGCCAGCCGGGGCATGGCCTCCACCATGGCCTGGTTGATGCTGTGGGCCCCTTGCGAGCCGCCCACGACCAGCACCGTGAAGGGACGGCCGCCGGCCGGTCGCTCGGTGGCCGCCGCCTGCCGCAAAAGTTCGGGGCGCACCGGGTTGCCCACCAGGCGGGACTTGCCCGCCGGCAGGTGCTTTAGGCACTGCTCAAAGGACACGAAGACCCGCTGGGCCAGGCGGGCCAGCGCCCGGTTGGTGAGACCCGGCACCGCGTTTTGCTCCTGCACCGCCAAAGGCACCCGGCTGAGCCAGGCGGCCACCCCCAGGGGGAAGGCGGCGTAGCCGCCCACCGCCAGCACCAGGGCCGGCCGGTAGCGCTTGATGAATCCCCGCGCCCGGAGCACCGCACCCGGCAGCAGGGCCAGGGCCTTGATCCGTCCCCACCAGCCGGTCCCGCGCACCGCGCGCGCCGAGAGCTTTTCGGCCGTAAATCCGGCGGCGGCCAGGGCCCGGCTCTCCAGGGCCCGGCCGGCCCCCACAAAGGTCACCGTGATCTCCGGCCGCTGGGCGCGCATGGCCTGGGCCACGGCCACGCCGGGGAACAGGTGGCCGCCGGTGCCGCCGCCGGCTATGAGCACCGCGGGACTCATGGCCGCCTCCCGCTGTGGCCGGCCACCGAGAGCAGGATGCCCACGCAGGCGAAGTTAGTGATCAGCGAGGAACCGCCGTAGCTGATAAAGGGCAGGGTGAGCCCCTTGGTGGGCAGGAGTCCCATCACCACCCCGGCGTTGACAAAGGCCTGCAGGCCGACGATGAGGGTGCAGCCCAGGGCCAGGTAGGATCCGAAGAGGTCGCCGGCCTCCAGGGCGATCTTGAGCCCCCGCCACACCAGCACCATGAAGATGGCCAGCACCAAGAGCACTCCCCACAGGCCCAGTTCCTCGCCGAGCACGCTGAAGATAAAGTCGGTGTGCGGCTCGGGCAGGTAGAAGAGCTTTTGCTTGGAGGCCCCCAGCCCGGCCCCCATCACCCCGCCGGAGCCAAAGGCCAGGAAGGAGTGGATGATCTGGAAGCCGGTGTCGGACGGGTCTTTCCAGGGGCTCAGGAAGGAGAGCATGCGGTCGAGCCAGTATCCCCGGCTCAGCAGCAAGTAGAGCACCGGCACGCCGGCGGCGGCCAACAGGGCCAGGTGGACCAGGCGGGCGCCGGCCACGAAGAGCATGCCCATGGCCAGCACCACCAGGGTGATACTGATGCCCAAGTCCGGCTCCAGCAGCACCGGGGCCACCATGAGCATCGCCACGCCCAGGGGCGGCAGCATCCCCCGGCTGAAGGTCTTGACCTGGTCCTGGTGCTTGGACAGGTAGTAGGCCAGGTAGATGACCAGGGCCAGCTTGGCCAGCTCCGAGGGCTGCAGCGACACCCCGGCCAGGCGCAGCCAGCGGGTGGCCCCGCCGGCGGTATGCCCCACCCCGGGGATGAGCACCAGCAGTAGGGCCAGGAAGACCAGTCCCAGTAAGGGGTAGGTCCAGCGGCGCAGGCGCAGGTAGTCGTAGCCGGCCAGCAGGACCATCACCGCCAGGCCCAACAGCACCCGGACGAGATGGGCCTTGAAGAAGAAGGCCGCGTCGCCGGTGCGCTTGAGGGCCAGGGCGCTGGAGGCGGAGTAGACCATCACCAGGCCGATGCCCACCAGCAGCAGGGCGCACATCAGGACCCAGGGGTCGCTCACCCGGCGGCCGCCCAGCAGGCCGGCCGGCGCTTTCACGGCCGTCTCAGCCACGGGCCGCCTCCTTTACCAGGGTCTGGAAGTGATCGCCGCGCTCGGCGTAGGAGCCGTAGGCGTCAAAGCTGGCGCAGCCGGGCGAGAGCAGCACCGCCTGGCCGGGACGGGCCTGTGCAGCGGCCAGGCGCACCGCCTCGGCCAGGTCGGGTACCAGGGCCACCCGCGGGCCCAGGGGGGCCAGTTGGCCGGCGATGGCCGGCCCGGCCTCGCCAAAGCAGATGGCCCGCGCCAGCAGGTCACGGGGCAGATCGAGCAGTTGGTCGAAGCGCCCCTGCTTATCGCGGCCACCCAAGAGCACCACCGTGGGCCGCTCCAGGGCCCGCACCGCGGCCATCACCGCGCCGAGGTTGGTGCCCTTGGAGTCGTCGAAATAGTCCACCCCGCCGATGTTGGCCACCCACTGCAGGCGGTGGCCCAGGCCGGTGAAGCCGTCGATGGCCCGCTGCATGGACTCCTGGTCCACCCCCACGGCCCAGGCGGCCAGGCCGGCGGCCAGTACGTTGCCCCGGTTGAAGGCCCCGGGCAGCTTGCTGGCCTCGGTGCTCAGCTCCAGCACCGGCCGGCCGTCTTGGTACAAGACCAGCTCCCGGCCTAGTACCAAGCCGGCCAGCGGGCCGGGGGCCTCGGAGGGGCTTTCCCACTGGTCGCTGTAGGGCAGCACCCGTCCCGGCAGGCCGGCGGCGCGGGCGGTTATCTCAGGATCGTCCCAGCACAACACCGCGGTGCCGGCGGGGTCCTGGCCAGCGGGCAGGCTCATCTTGCTGTCCGCGTAGGCTGCGAAGTCATGGTAGCGGTCCAGGTGGTCCGGGGCGATGTTGAGCACCACGGCCACCGCCGGGGACAGGCTCACGGCGGTATCGAGCTGGAAGCTGCTCACCTCCAGCACCGCCCAGTCGAAGTCCTGCCCGCCGCCGGCCACGGCGCACAGCGGCTGGCCCAGGTTGCCGCCCACAAAGGCCCGGAGCCCGGCCTCTTGCAGCATGCGGCCCACCAGGGTGGTGACCGTGCTCTTGCCGTTGGTGCCGGTGATCATCACCGCCGGCCGCCGTAAAAACCGCCAGCCCAGCTCCAGCTCGCCGATCACCTCGGCCCCGGCCGCCGCGGCGGCGCGCACCTCGGCCATACGCTGGTCCACCCCGGGGCTCAGCACCACCAAGCCGGCCCAGGTGAAGTCCTCGGCGCGGTGGCCGCCCAGCGACAGGTCGCAGCCCAGGGCGGCCAGCTCCTCGGCCGCCGGCGGATGGGGCGCGGCGTCGGTGACCCGCACCCGGGCCCCGGCCTCGAGGCAGAGCCGGGCGGCGGCCGCGCCGCTGGCCCCCAGGCCCACCACCAAGACTTTTTCGCCGGCCAGTCGCATCGCCGCTACCTCAGCTTCAGGGTGGAGATGGCCAACAGGGCCAACATCACCGCGATGATCCAGAAACGCACGATTACCTTGGGCTCGGCCCAGCCCTTGAGCTCGAAGTGGTGGTGCAGAGGGGCCATGCGGAAGATGCGCTTGCCGTGGGTGAGCTTGAAGAAGCCCACCTGCATGATCACGCTCACCGCCTCGATGACAAAGATGCCGCCCACCAGGGCCAACAGAATCTCGTGCTTGGTGCACAGGGCCACCATGCCCAAGGCCCCGCCCAGGGCCAGGGACCCGGTGTCGCCCATGAAGATCTGGGCGGGGTAGGTGTTGTACCAGAGGAAGCCCATCACCGCGCCCACCACCGCGCCGCAGAACACCGCCAACTCGCCCACCCCGGGCAGGTAGGCGATCTGCAGGTACTCGGCCGTCTTGATGTTGCCGCTGACATAGGCCAGGGCCAGGTAGGTGGCCGCCGCGATGAGCACCGGCCCAGCGGCCAACCCGTCCAGGCCGTCGGTGAGGTTCACCGCGTTGGCCGTGCCCACCAGGATGAACACGGCCAGCAGCACGTAGCCCCAACCCAGGTCGGGCAAAGCCAACTTGAAGAACGGCACCGACAGCTTGGTGCTGTAGCCGGGGTGGTAGTACAGGGCCAGGGCGGCGGCCAAGGACAGCACGATCTGCAAAAGGAACTTGCTGCGGGCCTTGAGCCCACCCTCGTTGGCCCGGCTCACCTTCTTGAGGTAGTCGTCCAAAAAGCCGATGGCCCCAAAGCCCAGGGTCACCACCATGGCCGCCAGGAGGTAGAAGTTGCCCAGGTCGCCCCACAACAGCAGGGAGATCATGGTCCCGCCCAGGATGAGCACCCCGCCCATGGTGGGGGTGCCCGCCTTGGCCTGGTGGCTGTCGGGCCCCAGTTGCCGGATGAACTGGCCCACCTGCATGTCCTGCAGTTTGCGGATCACCCAGGGGCCCAGCACCCATACGATGACCAGGGCGGTGATCGCGGCGTAGATGGACCGGAAGGTGATATAGCGGAAGACGTTGAACGCCCCGAAGAGGTCTCTTAGCGGATATAGGAAGTGGTAGAGCATCAGTCCTCTCCCCAGGGCATCTCTTCCAACCTGGCCACCGCCCGCTCCATGCCCATGGAGCGCGAGCCCTTCACCAGCACCACGTCGCCCTCGCCCAGCAGGCCCAGGGCCGCCTGGACCAACTGGTCCAGGTCGTCAAAGGCCCGGGCGCTCTGGGCCTCCAGGCCGGCGCCGCGCGCCCCGGCGGCCACCTCACCGGCGAACCGGCCCAGGGCCAGCACCACCCGGCAGCCGCCGCCCACCGCCGCGGCCCCGGCCTGGTGGTGCAGCCGCCCGGCCTCGGGGCCCAGCTCCAGCATGTCGCCCAGGATAAGGGCCATGCGGCGGCCCGAGGCGATGTCCTTTAGGGCTTGCAACCCCCCGGCCAAAGAGGCCGGGTTGGCGTTGTAGGTGTCGTTGACCAGCAAAGGCCCTCCCGGCACCCACGACAGGTTCAGCCGGCCCTTCACCGGCTTAAAGCTCTCCAGGCCGGCCACGATGGCCTGGCTGCCTTGGCCCAGGGCCCAGGCTGCGGCCGCGGCGGCCAGGGCGTTGGCCACGTTGTGGCGGCCGGGCACCGCCAGGCGCACCCGCACCGCCGGCCCCTGGGGCATCTGCAAGCTGAAGGCCTGGCGGGTGCCCACGGCCGAGATGTCGTAGGCGCGGCAGTCGGCCCGGGGACCGAAGCCAAAGGTGAGCACCCGGCAGTCCAGGCGCTCGGCCCAGGGGGCCAGCCAGGGGTCGTCCAGGTTGACCACCGCGCAGGCCGCCGGCGAGAGCCCGGTAAACAGCTCGGTCTTGGCCGCGGCCACCGCTTCCAGCGAGCCCAGGGACCCCAGGTGGGCCGGGCCCACGTTGGTGATCACCCCCACCTCGGGGCTGGCGATCTCGGTGAGCCGGGCTATCTCGCCGGCGGCGTTCATGCCCATCTCGGTGATACAAACCGTGTGGGACGGCTCCAGGGCCAGCAGGGTGAGCGGCAGCCCCACCAGGTTGTTGAAGTTGCCCTGGTTCTTGTGCTCCCGGTGCCGCTGCCCCAGGATGGCCGCCAGCATCTCCTTGGTGGTGGTCTTACCGTTGGACCCGGTGACGGCCGCCACCAGGGCGCTGTGCTCCCGCCGCCAGGCCCCGGCCAGCTCGCCCAGGGCGCGCAGGGTGTCGTCCACCGGGAAGCGGCAGGCCCCGGGGTCGGCCGCCGGCACGAAGTCCCGGCGCACCACCGCGCCGGCCGCGCCGGCGGCCAGGGCGGCGTCCACGTAGTCGTGGCCGTCGAAGCTGGGGCCGGCCAGGGCCACGAAGAGCTCCCCGGCGGCCACGCTGCGCGAGTCGGTGCTTACCCCGCCAAAGGCGCCTTGGGGCGGCCGGCCCACCACGGCGGTGTCCAGGGCGCGGGCCACGAAGTCGGCCGTAAGGCTAGCCATGGCCGCCCTCCCCGGCCGCGGGACGAGCCAGTCCCAGGGCGGCGGCGGCCTGCTCGGCGTCGTCGAAGTGCCGCTTGGTGGTGCCCACGATCTGGTAGTCCTCGTGCCCCTTGCCGGCGATGAGCACCACGTCCTGGTCCCCGGCGCCGGCGATGGCCAAGGCGATAGCCGCCGCCCGGTCCGGCTGCTTGAGAT
>JAMOVV010000125.1 GCA_027067385.1 Desulfarculaceae bacterium | reverse complement strand
GGTATTCTAAAAAGAGTATCGTTTTTGAGACCCCTCCGGCGCACACGCCCACCGTCTAGAGCCGGGCCAGGAAATTCCAATCAAATCCCCATGTTCTCCGAAGTCGTGTCCCCCGTCCCCAAGTATCATCCGTGAGAACCCACCCCGGTGTGCATGGCCGTGGATAAGTATCATTTTTGATACCTAAGGGGTCTCACGAGTGATACCATTTTTTTTCGTGAGCCGGCTTTGAACATCCTGCCCGGGAGCCAATAGCCGCCCAAGTTTCACCTCCCGAAACTGGGGCGTTCCGTAGTCCTCCCAGCGGCTGCTGACCCGGTACGTCGAGGGGTCCCGGCCATAAGCCCCGCCTCGATGGACCGGATCAAGAAAGCCAAGCTCGACCAGCCGGCGAAGTGTCCTATGAAATTGTGCCCGGCTAATTCCAAAAGCGTCGGCTTCAGAGTAGGTGAGGCTCAGGGGCTCGTCGCTGTAGACCGGGCGACCACGGCGGCCATTGGTCCAGGTGCGCTTCTGCAAGAACCGGAGCAAGGTCCACATCGCCTTGGCGCTCAGCAACCGGAACGGCAGGGACTCGAACATCTCGGGCTCGATTCGGACTTGCCGCCGCAGCCGGAATCTTTTGGGGGCCGGAGCTTGCCGGGGGTGCACCGAGGTGGTACTTTGGCCAGAGAGTTTTTTGCTTCCACCCTTGCTTTGCGCCGGGCAGCCACCACTGCCCGGCCCTGTTTTTTCCGTCGCCATCACGCGCCGCCGGTTTTCCCGTCCGAGGTGCTGGTGCGCCGATGGGCCTGGACCCAGGCGGCCAAGTCGGCGGGCGAATAAAGCACGCGCGTGCCCAATTTGACGTAGGTTGGTCCGCCGCCGACAAGCCGGAGTCGCTCCATGGTGCGGTGGCTCAATCCGACAATTTTAGCGGCCTGCTTGGTGTTGAGAAGTTGGGGCTCCACGGAAAACCTCCTTTGGACTTGGGATCAAGTCGTCCGAAGGAGGGTGTCCGTCACTTGCGGGCTCCGTGCGCGGTGGCCACGCGGAGGGCGGGGCCGGGAAACTCTCCCGGAGTGTCCGCCCGGCGTCTAGCCAGCGCGCCAGACTACCCGTCCCATACACCAGCCCGCCAGCCCTGTCAACCATGGAGCTTCCCGATTGAGCCGGCAGGGTAACGTCGCGCGGGCGGGCACCCTTGATTACGAAGACCCGGCCTTCCCCCCTAAAGCCCCCAGTCAAACCTTTTTTGATAGTTGATTCAGGTGGTTAAATCCAATTCGGCATGCCCGTTCTCTGGCTACGATGCTGCCGTACTACCCCTGGTCGTTGCCAGTCATATGCCTTTTTTGGCATAAGACAGAATACAAAATTGTAATTTGGCCCATACCCAACCCTACGGTGGCCGAAGATCGTCGCTCCTGCGGCGGCTCCGTGGCTCTGAGCGCAAAGCCTGGGCATCGGCCCGGCCGGAAATTCTTGTGGAAGTTAAGTCCTGCCGCCCCCCAGTCAGGCAAAGGGGGGGTGCCCCCCGGTGATCACTGTGGCTGACCGCCGGCTCTTGGCAACGCACCTGGGGCCAAAGGGATATTAGGAGTCCCGGCCCCCCCGTCCAAGATGAGCGGGGGGTGCCCCCGTCCGACCGGGCGGCCCACCGGCTTGGCGGCCCGCTCCTGGTCCGGAACCCGGCCCGGTCTCATCGTGCGTTCTGCGGCCCAAAACGCGCCTTGGGCGGGGGGGTAAAAAGAAAATTTCCTGGTTCGTAATCGGCTGGGGCCGGGAAGATGAAGCCCGCGAGGCTCCCGGGGCCATGGAGCGCCGCGAGCGGGCAAACCGGCGTGAAATACCGCCGGCTGCTTCCCATGTGCTTCCCAGGACATAACAAGGGGCTAGCCGGTTTCGGCTAACCCTTTGTTTTAATTGGTGGGCCGTGCGTGATTCGAACACGCGACTCTCTGATTAAAAGTCAGATACTCTACCAACTGAGTTAACGGCCCATGCTGTACAAAGATAGTACCCCTACCATGGCGGCTGATGGGTGTCAAGATGGCGACAGGCCCCATGGTTGCAGCCCATCCCGCACCCGCCGGCCGCCTTGGCGACCTACCTGAATATATGCTACCCTACCGGGCAACTGCGATCTATCCTATTTTGCAACCCGCGCCCCGGCCAACCATGGAGGATACCCTTGGCAGCCAGTGAAATCACCCCCGGTCTGCAGGGCCGGGCCAGCCGGAAGGTAGAGGCGACCGACCTGGCTTCGGCCTACGGCAACCCCGGGGTCGAGGTCATGAGCTCCATGACCCTCATGACCCTGCTGGAGCAGGCGGCCATCGACGCCATCGCCGAGCGCATACCGCCCGGGATGATGAGTGTGGGGGCCCGCATGGAGATGGATCACCTGGCCCCCACCCCCGAGGGGTTCACGGTCACCGCCACCGCGGAGCTGGTGCAGGTCAAGGGCCCCAAGATGGTATTTGAGCTCACGGCCCACGATGGGGTGGAGCAAGTGGCCGGGGCCACCCACGTGCGTTTCCTGGTCCCGCGGGATGACTTCTTCCAAGGCGTGGCCGCCAAGCAAGCCGGCCAAGCCGGCTGACGCCCCGGCGCCCGCCCGCGCCTGTTCCAGGCAAAATCCCGGCCCCCTCGGGGGACCGGGATGCTTTTCCGGCGTTAGCCGGGTGCTCGGTTGGCCTTAGAAATCCTCGAAATCGTCATCGTCGTCGCCAAAGGGGATAACCTCTTCGGCGGTGGTCTTGGGCTTCTTATCCCTGGTCTGCGGCGGCGGCAGCTTGGGTGCGCCGCTGTCGCGGGTGTCGGCCGGCCCTGGGACACCACCTTGACCGGTGAAGACGCGGACCGTGTCGTTGAGCCCCTCGGCCGCCGCGGCGTTAGACTGGGAGACGCGGTCCACCTCGGCCATGGCGTTGTTGAGCTGGTCGATGCCCTGGGCTTGTTCCCCGCTGGCCGCGGCGATCTCGCCCATGAGCTCCAATACCTTCTTGACGCCTATCTCCACCTCGTCCAGGTCCTTGTCGGTGGTGGCCACCAGCTTGGTGCTGGCCGCGATGTTGGCCACGTTCTCCCCGATGAGCGTCTGGGTGGAGGAAGCCGCCTCGGCCGCGCGCAAGGCCAGGGCGCGCACCTCGTCGGCCACCACCGCGAAACCGGCCCCGGCCTCACCGGCCCGGGCGGCCTCCACCGCCGCGTTTAGGGCCAGCAGGTTGGTCTGGAAGGCGATCTCGTCGATGCTCTTGATGATCTTGGCCGTCTCGTCGCTGGCCGCGCTCACCCGCTCCATGGCGGCGCTCAGTTCTTTCATGCTCTGGTTGGCCTTGTCCACCATCTTGGCGGCTTCTTTCATGTAATTGTCGGCGGTGCCGGAGTTGTCGGCGTTGGTCTTGATCAGCGAGGCGATCTCTTCCAAGCTGGCGGCGGTCTCTTCCACGGTGGCGGCCTGGTTGCTGGCCCCGTCGGCCAGTTGCACCGACTTCTCCAGGACACTGCCGATCACCTCGTCCAGCTTCAGGCGCAGCTTCTCCAGCGCGTGGGACACCACGGCTATCTCGTCCTTGCCGGTCATCACCCGATCAGGCGGGCTCAGGTCGCCCTGGGCCATGCGCTCCACGTCTTTGACCACGTGGCGCAGACGCTTGACGATGATCACCTGCACCCCGATGAACACCAGGATGAAGACCAACAGGGCGAAAACCAACCCGGCCAACATCACCACCTGCAGCAGGTACACCTTGGCCGCCGCCGCATCGGCCAACATGCCCACCGTTTTGTTCATCTGCTCGAGCAGGGCGAGGTTGTGGGTCGACACGTAGGCCAGGGCCTTTTTAAACGCCGGGGTTTGAATCGAAGGTTCGGAAGCCAGCGTTTTTACCGCGGCGTAAAACGGTTCCCAAAGGTCATTGACCAACAACAACTGTTTTTTAATACTCGGATCCGTGGTGACCGGCAGGCCCATTTTGGCATTGCCGTATATCAGGCCCCGCAGGGAACGGTGAAACAAATCGGCCGTGGCCAGCAGGGTCTGCTGCTGTTTCTTGAAATCCTTTTTGGCCATGAGCAGCTGCAGGGATTCCTTGGCGATCTTTTGCGAAAGCATTCGCTGGCGCCCGGCTATATTAACCACCAACCCGTCGTCTTCCTGCATCTGCAGCAGGTAAAGGGCCCCGAGGCTCAGCACCGCCACGGTCGCCAGCATCACGCCCACCGCCGTAATGATCTTGACCCTTAGGGATACGGAGTTCAGACTCATTAACACTTCCCCTTTTCGTGGCTGGTGGCGGGCAAGGCCAAAACCTCGCGCGGTTATTACCCGTCAGCCATATTATTATTTTCACCGGCGCAAAATTACCCGCGCCCTTATTTCATGGTCAACTACTAATTCAGGATTAATTGTAGCAAACCCACACCGAACAAATAAAGAATTATAGAATGTTAATGAGACCAATTCAAGAACGGTTACTATCCCCGGCCGGTGAGCTCCGGCCGAAGACCGCTACCATATCGAGGTTGACCACCCCGGGTGCCAATGGTAAATAAGCCTCTACGCTAAAAAAATCACAAAGACCCCGCCCAGCCCACCGGCCCTCCGGACGGCTGGCCAAGGAAAATACCATGGCTGAATCCAGCGACCGCCTCAAGCTCGATGACCAATATACCTTTGCCTGCCACCGCGGCCTGGAATGCTACACTTCCTGCTGCCGCGACGTGAATATCTTCCTCTCCCCCCACGACGTGATGCGTCTGAAAAACGCCATTGGTATCGACTCCGGCGAGTTTTTGCGTAAATACGCCGATATCATCACGGTGCCGGGCAAGGTGCTGCCCCTGGTGCAGCTCAAAATGGACCCGGACAACGACAAGAAGTGCTTCTTTGTGCGGGACCACGGCTGCATCTACTACGAGCACCGCCCCTGGGCCTGCCGCATGTTCCCCCTGGACGAGCACGGCGAGGGCGGCTTTGCCATCTCCCCCAGCCCGGAGCGCTGCCACGGCCTGGTCAAGGGCAACCCTTGGGTGGTCAAGGAATGGCTCATGGACCAGGGCGCCACCCAGTCCAAGGAGGCCGACGGCCAGTGGGAGTCCCTGGCCACCAACCAGCTACTCAACGAGGTGGAGGCCGAGAACCCCCAGATTCAGCAGATGATCATCATGGCCCTCTACGACCTGGACCGCTTCCGCGACTTTGTCTTCAACTCCAGCTTCCTGGAGCGCTTCGACCTGGAGCCGGAGAAGATCGACGCGGTCAAGACCGCCGAGATCGCCTTGATGGACCTGGGCTTCGCCTGGGTGCGTTTCGGCCTGCTGGGCCAAAAGACGCTCAAGCTCAAGCAAGATACCCCGGCCGCCGGCGCCAAGGGTTAGCACCGTGCTGCCCATCCCTGACGACAAACGGTTCCAAGAGCTGGACGACGATGGTTTCCAGTTCGCCTGCCATCCGGACGTGGCTTGCTTTAACCAGTGCTGCCGGGGGCTTAAGCTGTTTCTCACCCCCTACGACGTGCTGCGGCTCAAAAACCGGCTGGGCCTGAGTTCCGACGAGTTCATCGACCGCCACACCATGATCCGCCCCGGCCAAAACGGCTGGCCCCAGCCGCTGCTCAAGATGACCGACACCTACGAGCGCACCTGCCCCTTTGTCTCCGACCAAGGCTGCACCGTCTATGACGACCGGCCCGGGGCCTGCCGCAGCTATCCCCTGGGGCGCGGCGCCCGCGGCGGCCAAGCCGGCGGCTCCCAGGAGGAGCTGTTCTTCCTGGTGCGCGAGGACCACTGCCAGGGCTTTGAGCAAGGCCCCCACTGGAGCCCCCAGACCTGGAGCGCCGACCAGGGGCTGGAGGAGTACAACCAGATCAACGACCTCTTCCTGCCCCTGATCACCCGCCCGCCCAAGCTGGTGCCGCCGCCGGCGGCCCGCAAGATGGCCGAGATGTTTTTCCTGGCCACCTACAACCTCGACCTCTTTGGCCGCATGGTGCGCGAAAGCGACCTGCTCAAGCGATTCCAGGTCCCGCCCCAGCGGGTCCAGGCCATGTTACAGGACGAGGTCGAGCTGATGAAGTTCGGCTTCGACTGGCTGGGTTTCACCATCTTCGGCGACCGTACCCTCACCCCGACCACCGGTTAGAACCGGCCCTAAGGCCACAGCCGGGGGCTAGCCACCATCCCGCAAAAGCCTTGGGCGGCGGCGTCAAAGGTCATTGCGCTAATATTCACTAAAACGCTTGATTTCTTTGCCGCCACCCTTTATAAAGGGGAGACTTATAAAGTCTAATCCCTTTAATATTGGGTGATTTGCTGCCTTGCAACATCCCCATCCGTCTCAGCCAGGGAGAGGTAGGCAATGAGTGTCACGGCCAGCCCTAGTCTTATCAAAGAGTTAAAACACTTCGGCTTAACAGATGCCACCCAGTGCTTCCACTGCGGCAACTGTACCGGCGTTTGTCCGCTCTCTACCGAAGACAACCCCTTCCCGCGTAAACTGGTTCGCTACGCCCAGCTAGGCCTCAAGGACAAGATCATCGAGTCGCCCGAGCCCTGGCTGTGCTACTACTGCGGGGAGTGCTCGGACCGGTGCCCCCGCGGCGCCGACCCCGGCGAGACCATGATGGCCATGCGCCGCTTCCTCACCGCCAGCTATGACTGGACCGGGTTCGCCCGCAAGTTCTATACCTCCGAGGCCTTTGAAATCGCCGCCGTGGCCATCGTGGGCGCCCTGGTGGCCCTGGCGCTGATCATCTTCGGCAACTGGGACGGCGCCGCCGCGGCGGCCAAGAAGACTGGGCAAGCGGTACAGCTAAACACCGTGTGGCCCAACCACGCCATCGAGATCGGCGACCTGATCATGGCCGCGGTGCTCACCATCTTCCTGTTGTCCAACGTCTGGCGGTGCGTGAAGATCACCATGGGGGATATGCTCACCAAGATTCCCTTTAGCTTCTACATATGGAAAGGCGTGGACCTGCTGATCAACGTCATCACCCAAAAGCAGTTCGCCAAGTGCGAGGACCGCTGGCAGTGGGTGGTGCACTTGCTGATCATGACCGGGTACAGCTCCATCTTCCTCATGGTGGTGGTGGGTATCCGCTGGTTCCAGCGCGACACGGTCATCGACCCCGATTGGCCCACCGTCTCGCTCATCATGACCATCGTGGGCTACTACGGCACCGCGGCCATCCTCTACGGCACCACCTACGCCCTCATCGGCCGTATCCGCAAGTCCAAGGCCCCCTACAAGAACAGCCACAGCACCGACTGGATGTTCCTGATCCTGCTGCAGGCCACCACCCTCACCGGTATCCTGGTCCACGTGTTCATCTACCTGCACCTGGCCATGGCCACCTACGTCACCTACATCATCCACCTGGCAGTGGCCATCCCCATGCTGGTGCTGGAGGTGCCCTTTGCCAAATGGGCCCACTTGGCCTACCGGCCGGTGGTGCTTTTCCTCACCCGGGTGAAGAAGGACTACGCCGAGGCCATCGCCTCGCTGGGCCACTAACCCCGGGCGCCCGGGGTCGCAAGGGGGCTGGGGGCTATCCTCTG
>JAMOVV010000124.1 GCA_027067385.1 Desulfarculaceae bacterium | reverse complement strand
GGGCTATCCCCGGGACCATCTCGTGGGCAAGCCCATCAAGACGTTCATCCTGCCCAGCTACCACGAGAAATTCTATTCCCACTACATGACCGGCATCGAAGCCAACGGGCACGTTTCCGGCACCACATCCTTTGTCAACCGCGACGGTAACGAGCGCTACCTGGAATACACCAGCGTCCTGGTCAAGGGCAGCGACGGCGAGAGTTACGTCAGCGGATCGTGCCGCGAGGTTACCGAACGGATATTGGCCGAACGCGAGCTGCGCCAGGTCGAAGAACAACTGATGCAGTCCCAGAAAATGGAGGCCGTGGGCACCCTGGCCAGCGGCATAGCCCACGACTTCAATAACATCCTCCAGGCTATCCGGGGATACCTGGACATCATCGCCATCAAGTGGGGACCGGCCACCCGCACCCACCAGCAATTGCAACAGATCGACCACCTGGTGGACCGGGCGGCCAAGCTGGTGCGGGGTCTGCTCACCTTTGGCCGCAAGATGGAGGCCGAGCTCAAGCCGGTGGACCTCAACCAGGAGATCAAGCGCACCGTGCAGTTGCTGGAACGCACCATCCCCAAGATGATCCAGATCGAGACCGACCTGGCCCCGGATATCAAGCTTATCAAGGGCGACGCCAACCAGTTGGAACAGGTACTGATGAACCTGGGGGCCAATGCCCGCGACGCCATGCCCGAAGGCGGCCGGCTCATCATAGCCACCCGCAACTACCAGGGAGAACCGGCCACCAGCCGCAAGCCCCTGTCCTCCGGACCGGAGGGCTATGTCCTGCTAACGGTGAGTGACACCGGCCACGGCATGAACAAGGAGACCGTCAGCCAGATATTCAATCCCTTCTTCACCACCAAGGACGTCAGCCAGGGCACCGGGCTGGGCCTGTCCACCGTCTTTGGCATCATCAAGGAACACGGCGGCGAGATCACCTGCGAAAGCCGGCCCGGCCAAGGCACCACCTTCCATATCCTGCTGCCCGCCCTGGCCACCAACGAGTATCCCGAGGACGTACGACCGTCGAATAATTCCAGCCTGCCGCGCGGCGAGGAACTCATCCTGGTGGTGGATGACGAGCAGTCCATCCGGGAGACGGTCACCGGCGCCCTGGCCATCCACGGCTACCAGGTGATCACGGCCAACAACGGTGAACAGGCCCTGGATATCTTCGCCGACCGGCGCGACGAGATCGCCCTGGTGATCCTGGACCTGGGCATGCCGGGCATGGGCGGCATAGCCTGCCTGCGCCGGATGCAGGCCGCCGACCCCCAGGTCAAGGTCCTGGTGGCCAGCGGCTATATCGAGGGCACCCTGCAACAGGAAGATATCAACGCCCAAACCGTGGATTTCCTGCCCAAGCCCTACCGCATGGAGACCATGGTGACCAAGGTCCGCGAAATGCTCGATGGCCCTTACGAGGCAGCCGATCCCGGCTAGCGGTCGGAGCGCCATGGGTGCTTGATTATCCCGCCAGGGTCTGCGGCCCTGGCGGGGTTTTTGGTGTGCCCGCTGGGCAGAAGCGCCGTGGTATGGTATTTTTCGGAATCATGTTCATGTAGCGAAGGACGTTATTTTGGATAGCCGAGAACGCAAGCTACTGTTGGCAACCTGCTTCGGCCACTTCACCAGCCACTTCAACATGCTGGTCTTCCCTGCCCTGGTCCTGCCGCTGACCAAGCTACTGGAGTTGGATATAGGCCAGGTGCTGGGCCTGAGCTTCTGGATGTACCTCTTGTTCGGGATCACCGCCCTGCCCTGGGGCTTGCTGGCCGACCGCTGGGGCGCCCGTCCCATCCTGATGCTCTTTTTCCTCGGCTCCGGCCTCTGCGGCCTGGCCTCGGCCGTGTACATTAACGACCCGGCCATCCTGGTCTGGACCCTGGCCGGCATCGGCTTCTTCTCCGGCGCCTACCACCCGGCCGGCCTGGGGCTCATCGCCCGCGGGGTGGAGCGGGTGAGCCTGGGCATGGCCTACAACGGCATCTTCGGCAACCTGGGCCTGGCCGCCGGCCCCTTGTTCGCCGGGCTGTTTTACTGGCTCTGGGGCCCGCGCGCGGCCTACCTGGCCCTGGGGTTCCTCAACCTGATCGGCCTGGCCAGCATGTTCCTTCTGGTAACCAGCGAGCCCCCCCGGCCCAGCGGGGCCCAGGCTCGCGACACCACCGGCCTGCTGTTGCCTTTCCTCATCCTGCTGGCGGCCATGATGCTCGGCGGCTTCGTGTACCGCGGCGCCACCGTCACCTTGCCGGCCTACTTTGAGCTCAACACTCCCACCATCTTGCAGTGGCTGAGCAACCTGTGGCCGGGCGATCCCTCGGCCAACCTGGTGGCCACCCTGATCACCTCGTTCATCTTCGTGGTCGGGGCCATCGGCCAGTATGTCGGCGGCCGCTTTGGCGACCGCTTCGACCTGCGCTGGGGCTACCTCCTGTTTCACGCCATCGCCTTTATAGCGGTGATCCAACTGCCCTACCTGAGCAACCTGCCCCTGGCCCTGGTGGCCATGGGCTACCTCTTCTTCCTGCTGGGCATGCAGCCCATTGAAAACACCCTGGTGGCCCGGCTCAGCCCCCCGGCCTTCAAGAGCACCGCCTACGGCACCAAGTTCGTGCTTACCTTTGGCATAGGGTCGTTGTCGGTCAAGATGGCCTCGGCGGTGCAGGAGACCTGGGGCATCAGCCACGTCTTCACCGCCATCGGCATCGCCACCCTGGCCCTGTTGGCGATCATCGGCCTGCTCATCTGGCGCACCGAGCCCATGAAATAACCGCCCGCGCCGGCCCGCGATGGCGGTGGCCCAACCAAAAGCCGCGGGCCCTGGGGCCCGCGGCTTTTGGTTGGTTCGAGCTGGATCGGCGGTGGATCAGCCCTTGAGGGGGTACTGCTTGGCGATGAGGTCGTAGTAGGCCTTTTCGGAGACCTGACCCCAGGTGCCGACCTGCTTTTGGAACTTCTTGTAGTTGGCGTTGACCTTCTTGGCCTGGGCGTCCTTGGAGGCTACTTCCTCCAGGACCTCATCGGCAAAGACGCGCAGCTTGGCCAAGACCTTCTCCGGGAAACGGACCATCTTCACCTTGTGCTTGAAGATGAGGTCTTGCAGGGCGGCGCCGTTGTCGGCGTTGAAGCCCGAGAGCATCCAGTTGTAGCTCTCGTAGCAAGCCATGTCCAACATGAGCTGGAACTCCTTGGGCAGGGCCTCGTAGGCCTGCTTGTTGAAGAAGTTTTCCAACACGGTTCCCGGCTCGTGCCAACCGGGGTAGTAGTAGTACTTGGCCACCTTGTAGAAGCCCATGATCTTGTCGTGCAGCGGGCCGACCCACTCGGTGGCGTCGATGACCCCGCGCTCCAGGTTGGTGAAAATCTCGCCGCCGGGGGTGAGCACCACGGTGCCGCCGGCCTTGGCCACCACCTTGCCGCCCAGGCCCGGGATGCGCATCTTCAGGCCCTTGTAGTCGTCGATGGTATCGATCTTCTTGTTGAACCAGCCACCCATCTGCACGCCGGTGTTGCCGGCCGGGCGGGGTATCAGGTTGAAGGGCGCGTAGGTCTCTTCCCACAGCTTGAGGCCGTCGCCGCCCCAGAACCAGGCGGCCATGCCGTCGGCGTTGAGGCCAAAGGGCACCGCGGCGAACCACTGCGCCGCCGGGGCCTTGCCCGCCCAGTAATAGGCCGCGCCCGAGGCCGCTTCCACCGTGCCCTTGGACACCGCGTCAAAGGAGCCAAAAGGAGGCACCAGCTCGCCGCCGGCGTAGACCCGGATCTTGAAACGCCCGCCGGAGAGCTGTTCCACCCGTTTGGCCAGGCGCACCGCCCCGGTCTGCAGGTAGGGCAGCTTGGGCGGCCAGGTGGTGACCATCTTCCACTTGATGGTCTTCTTGGCGTGCACAAATGGGGCGTTCACCGCGGTGGCCGCGGCGGCAACCGCCGCACCGGCGCCCGCCTTTTTCAGAAAATCACGTCTTTTCATGCTTAACCTCCCTGGTGGTTCACTGACCAAGCCCGGTCTCGATGACGGCGGCCGGACCGATCAGTTCTAAAATCCCTTTGATCTTATGAAGCTAATATATTCCGACATACGGAAACAACCCCCTAATCCGGCCCGGGAACGCGGACCTAGTCGGCGTAGACCACGGTGGGCAGCCAAGTGGCCAGCTCCGGCCAGAAGACAATGATAAACAGGCCCACCAATTGCAGCCCCACAAAGGGGATGATGCCCCGATACAGGTGCCCGGTTTTCACTTCCGGTGGGGTCACCGCCTTTAGGTAAAACAAAGAGAACCCGAACGGCGGGGTCATGAACGAGGTCTGCAGGTTCACCGCCAGCATCACGCAGACCCACACCGCGTTGAAGCCCAGGTCCTCGATGAGTATGGGCACCAGCACCGGCACGTGGATGAAGGTAATCTCGATAAAGTCCAGCACAAAGCCCACGAAGAAGATCACGGTCATGACGATGAGCAGCACCACCCACTTGGTGTGGGTGTGGGCGATGCCCATCAGGAAGCCGCGCACCAACTCGTCGCCCTCCAGCTCGCGGAAGGCCAGGCCAAAGGCCGCCGCGCCCACCAGGATGATGAAGACCATGCAGGTGAGCTTGGTGGTGGCGGTCATCACCTGGCGCAGGATCGCCATGTTGAACTTGCGGTTCATGATGGCCAGCAACATGGCCCCCACCGAGCCCACGGCGGCCGCCTCGGTGGGCGAGGCGATGCCGGCAAAGATGGAGCCCAGCACGGCCACGATGAGGAACAACGGCGGGATGAGGGCCTTGAACACCCGCAGCAGAAAATCCCCCTTGCTCATGCCAGCCATCTCGCCACGTGGGATGGGCGGGGCCACCTTGGGCTTAAAGTAGACCAGGATGAGGATATAGACCACGTAGAGCAGGACCAGGAGGAACCCGGGGAACACCGCCGCGATAAAAAGATCGCCCACCGGCACCTGCACGATGGTGGCCAAAAGCACCAGCACGATGGACGGCGGGATGATCTGGCCCAGGGTGCCCGAGGCGGCCACCGTACCGGTGGCCAGCTCCTTTTGGTAGTTGCGGCGCAGCATGGTGGGCACGGCCAAGAGACCCATGGTGACCACGGTGGCCCCCACGATGCCGGTGGAGGCTCCCAACAGGGCGCCCACCACCACCACGCTGATGGCCAGGCCGCCGCGCACCGGGCCAAAGAGCATGCCCATGGTGTCCAGGAGCTCCTCGGCCAGGCCGGACTTCTCCAGGGTCACCCCCATGAAGATAAACAGGGGCACCGCGATGAGCACCACGTTTTTCATCACCCCCCAGATGCGCAGGGGCAAAAGATTGAAGAAGTCGAAGTCGGCCAGCCAACCCGCCTCCCAGCCGGCGTCCATGCCCACGTAGAGCAGGCCAAAGGCCATGGCCGTGCCCAAGAGGGTGAAGGTGACCGGGAAACCCAGCATCAACAAGACCGTCAGGGCCAAGAACATCCAAGCGGCCAGGTATTCCATTACAGCACCGCCTCCTGTTTGGAATCCTTGCCCACCAGGGTAAGCAGGCTGCGGATAAACATCGATATGCCCTGCATGAGGAAGAGAACGAAACCGGCCGGGATACAGGCCTTGAGAATGAAACGGGCGGGTATGCCCCCCGGGTCGGGGGAGTCTTCAAAAACCGCGAACGAGGCCTCCACAAAGGGAATGGAGGTTATGATGATCAGCAGGCAACCGGGAAAAAGAAAAATGATGCAGCCCAGCAGGTTGATCCAGGCCCGCGCCCGGGTGCTGAGGCGCTGGTAGATGATATCCACCCGCACGTGGCCGTCGTGCTTGAGGGTATAGCCGGCGCCGAAAAGAAAGATGAAGCCAAACAGGTGCCACTCCAGCTCCTGGGTGAAAACAAAGCTGGTGTTGAACAGGTAGCGCATCACCACGTCGATGAAGACCACCGCCACCAAGCCGGTGGTCACCCAGGATACCGCCCTGCCTATCCATTCGTTGGTGCCGTCTATGAGATCGGCCAAGCGCGCCAGTGTATTCATGCTCACTCCCGATGAACCGCTAATCCCCCCCGATCAGCCGAATAGCCCGGCTTGCGCGACCGTGGACCACAAAACGGAATCATTATTATCTCAAGTTGGTTGCCGCCATACAAGCCTTTTTAAAAGAAATACTACCGCGGAAATCAGGGGTGCCCCCGGCCATGAACTCCGGGTCGGCAGCCAGCGGGGCCGGCGGTGACCGTATGGTGGTACGTTATGCCTTTACACCCATTTATTGCCTATCGCAAGCCGGGCGGCGGCCGCGCTTAGGGGTGGGCTAAAGACCTGGTTCCATGGTAAACAAGGCGGTGGCACCACCAAACCTAGACCCCGGGAGATACACCCATGAAGGCTACCCCCAAATCCATCCTGCTGATGCTATTGCTGCTGGTTTCTGTGGCGGCCTGCGGCCAGGGCGCGACCCTGTACTATGAAAACGAGTCCACCGGCATGCGCGACACCTACCCGGAGAGCCTGCTCACTTATAACACCGGCCTGGCCAAGTGGTCCTACCAGGACCCGGGGCTGGCCATACACCTGTCGGTATCCGGCGGCCAGGAGAACCAGTTGGCCATCGAAGTGGTCAACCGGGGGGACCGGCCGGTGGAGATAGTCTGGTTGGCTTCGGGATTTCGTGACTCGCTGGGCCGGCGCTGGCGCCTGGTCCATGAAGGGGTGCCGTACTGGTCCTTGGCCCAAGAGATGCGACCCACGGTGGTGGCCCCCGGGCAACGCCTGACTGACGTGCTACGGCCGGCCAGGATAGTGCACCGCGACGGCGGACCGCGCCTGGCCCCGCCCACCAACCAGCAGTTGACCAGCGGCTGGAGTGACGAGGTGGCCCTGCGGTTGGCAGTGAACTACGGCGACGCCAAGCGGATATACACCCTGCGCTTTGACCCCAACGACCTGGAGGACCCCCAGCCCATCTTTGGCCCTTTGAGCCTGTAGCCGAGACCAAAAAAGCCGGCGCCCGGCCAAGTCACGGCCTGGTCGGGCTCTCCGGCTACGGTGGGGCTGCTGGGTTTAGGCAGCCGCTTTTCCTAGTAATACGGACGGTAGTAATAGCGGCTCTGGTTGCTTATCTCGCCCATGGCGCCGCCAAAGGCCGCGCCCAGGGCGCCGCCGATCACCGCGCCGCGCCAGCGGTTGCGGGGCTCCAGCAGGGCACCGGCCACGCCGCCCACCGCCGCGCCGGCCGCCGCGCCCTGATATCCTTGGTAGCTGGCACAGGCCGGCAACCACAAAGTACCCAATAGCAACATGCCCGCCAGGGTCATGGAAATAGCTCGTCTCATGGGACACCTCCAGTTAAGGCAATTCCGGGGTTCGCGGCCCCTTTGCCTATGAGACGCACCGGCCGGGCATTTCTTACCACCAAGGTCGCCGCGGGTTTTGGGACCGGCCGCCGGTCAAGCCGGGGCTTTATCAACCACGCCCCGATGCGGTATAAGGTGTAAGCCACCAGCTACTTCGGGAGGAAACCATGCGAGCCGCCCTGATAGTCCTTTGCCTGGCCCTGCTGGCCGTCTGCCCGCCTCCCCCGGCCCG
>JAMOVV010000123.1 GCA_027067385.1 Desulfarculaceae bacterium | reverse complement strand
GGGGCCGCCGAGGTTGGTGTTGTGGGTGGCCACGTCGCCGGGGGGCGGGGTGGTCCAGTTGGCCGGGTTGAAGTTCAGCCCCAGGGCGGTACCCAGGGTGGAGGCGTTGATGACGATGGGGTTGCCGGCGGTGTCGCGGCCCAGGACCATGCGCCAATCGCCCGGGGTGATCTCGCTGTAGGAGGCGGTGGTGTCGTGGCCGCTGGTGCTGTCGTTGGTGAGCCGGCCGGGGCTGTCGGCCACCAACAGGGCGTTGATGGGCGGGACCTGGGTCTGGGTGCCCCCGAAGATGTAGTTGGCGTTGATGGTGGTGTTGGCCAGGTTGATGATCTGGCTGACGATGTTGGCCACCTCGTGGCTGGTGCCCTCGCGCTGGCTTTCCTGGATGGTGCCGTTGGCCATCTGCTCGGCCAGGACCAGGGCCCGCTTGACCAGGTCCACCATGGACTGCATGGACGACTCCGAGGCCTGGAGCCAGTTTTGGGCCGACTCCAGGTTGGTCTTGTACTGCAGCAGCTCCAGCAAGGTGGTCTGGCTGCTCATCACGGTGCGCGACACCTCGGGATCATCCGAGGGCGCGTTGACCCGGTGCCCGGTGGATATCTCCTTTTCGGTCAGCACCTGGGTGTACTGCAGCCGGGTGATATCGGCCAACAGGGTGCGCATTAGGCTCTCTTCACTGACCCGCATAAGCGCCTCTCCGCGTAAGTGGCCCGCCGCCGGCCCAAGGGCCGTGGCCTAAACCTTGGTCTGACGCCCTAATTAAAGCAAGCGCCATGCCATAGCGCCCACGAGAGCGCGCAGAGAGGTGCTACGGTTATCTTGGCGATATCGTTGGATTATTTTACAACCCCCACCGGGCCGGCCATCCCAAAAGCCCGGCGGCGGGCCGCGGTGGGTAGGATTTACCGGCCTCAGGGGTCAGATAGCGCCACCCGGGGAGGCCTTGGGACGCAGCCGGGGGCGCTGGTCGGGGGCCAGCACCACCTCCAGGCCGTGGGACTCGGCCACCGCCAGGGCGCTGCGCCCCAGCATGATCTCCAGCTCCGGCACACCGTAGCCGTAGCGCCGGGTGATGGCCGCGCGCAGGCGGTGGTCCAGTTCCATCAGCTCCAGGGCCTGCTCGGCCGCGGCCGCCTCGCCCCGGGCGGCCTGGCCCAGCCGATCGGTGAGCTTAGCCGCCGGCACCTTGAGGTCGAACTCCTCGATCAGGGCCAGGGCGGTGGCGTCGTCCTGGAACAGGTCCCGGCGGTCCAGGCGGGCCAGGTCCTCCAGGTCGCCGGCGTTGCGGCCCGACCAGCACTCCAGGTGGCGGCACTGCAGGGGCCGGGCCTGGTAATTCCCACAGGTGGTGCCGCGCAAAAAAACGCACCCGCCGCCGGGGGCCTCGCGCAGCTTCACCAGGTCGCGCTCCAGGGGCGCGGCCCGGCCCAGCCGGGCCGAGTAGACCATCTCCCCGGCCCGCAGGCTGTAGAGCGCGTCGCGCTCCAGGCGGCCCTGGCCCAGCAGCTCGCCGTCTGGCTGGTACAAGGTGGGGCTCGACACCCGGCAACAGGTGCCGCAGCCCAGGCAGCCGGCTAGGCGGCCCAGCTCGTCCACCCGCCGCCGGGCGCGCTCGGCCAAGTCCTCCGGATCGGCCGCCGCCCACCGGCCCAGCAGGCCGCGCAGCTTTGGGTCGGCGTCGACCACGGCCAGGGCGCCGGGCTGGTCCAGGCCGCGCTCCTGGACCAGGCGCATCACCAGCTCGGCCCGCAACCCGGCCGGCCCGGCGCCGTGGGGGTCTTTAGGCTTCACCGGCGGGGTCCTCGCGGCGCAGGTAAAAGGGATTGCAGTATATCCAGGGACGGTAGCCGGCCGGCGGCCGGCGGCGGCGAGCCTCCACCCGCCACAGGCCGGCCTGCGGTATCTCCAGCTCCACCCGCCGGGCGCGCATGCGGTATTCCAGGCGGCCGTTGCACAGCAGGCGGATGATGCCCCGGGCCGGTAGCCGCACCTCCAGGCGCAACCCCGGCCGCCAGGGAATCTCGGACCCGGGTAGCCAGGATTCGCCGCCAGGGCCATGCAAGCGGCAGACGAAGCCCCGGGCCGGACCCAGAGCCACGAAGCAATGCCCCCGTCGCAGGGCGTTTAGCACCAGGGTCTGGTCCTCGGCCAGGCGTCCGGTTAGCTGGCGGCTGAGCCAGAGGCCGGTGGTGACCAGGCGCATGTGCCGGCGGTAGGAGTAGACCGCCACCGGCAGCCAGCGCCGCCCGCTGGGAAAGGCGTGGGCGTCGGCCCCGCCGATGGCCACCCAGCGCCGGGAGCGCCCCACCGCGTCCCACAGGGCCAGCAAGGTGGGGTGGGGCCCCGGCAGGTAGGTCCGCGGCATGAGCATCAGGCGCAGCCCGCTGAGCATGTCGCGCGCCCCCCGCTTAAAGGCGCTGATGGCGTTGAGCAGCTCCAGGCCGTCGCTGTCGATGGCACTGAAATCCGTGGCGGCAAAGCTGCGCGGCTCCGGCGAACCGGCCAGGGGCGGGTCCAGGGGATGGGCCAGGGCGCTCCACCCGCCGGCCCGGGCGATGGTCTTTAGGTTCATCGCCGGCTCGCCGTTGTGCTCCTCGCCGGGGATAGCGCCCCACCGCGGCGGCGGAGCCTGGTCCAGGCCCAGGGCCAGGATGTGGTTGCGCCGGGGGGTGAGCTCCAGGCCGCTGAGCACCAGGGTGCGGCCGTGCCAGCCGGGCTGGGGGGAAAGCTGGTCGTGATCGGTGAGCACCACCACCTCCACCCCGGCCCGGGCGGCGGCCCGGGCGATCTCGGAGGTGGTGGCCCGGCCGTCGCTGGCAGTGGTGTGCACGTGGATCAGGGCGAAGACCTGGCGGCCGTCGCCGGAACCGGAGGCCGCAGGGCTCAGAGCTGCACCCCCAGCACCCGCGAGGCCAGGGCGGCCGAGGCGGCAAAGGCGGCATCCACCTCCTGGTCGCTCAGCCCGGCGGCCAGCCCCACCGTGCGGGCGAAATCCCGGCTGACCAGGTCGCGGGGGGCGTGGGCGTCGGTGTTGATCACCACGGTGGCCCCGGCCTCCCGGGCCAGGGAGGCCACCCGGCCGTTGCCCAGGGAGTGGCCTCCCCGGGCGCTTATCTCCAGGGCCACCCCCTTGTCAGCGGCCAGGGCCACCTCGTCGGGGGTGATGAGCCCCGGGTGGGCCAAGATGTCCACCCCGGCCTCGATGGCCGCCCGGTTGGTGCCCTCGGCCACCGGCTCCACCGGCGACTGGCCGTGCACCACCACCAGTTGGACCCCCAGCTCGCGGGCCCGGGCGGCCGCGGGCGCGATCATGGCCGGCGGCAGGTGGGTGAGCTCCACCCCGGCGATGGTCTGGACCTGGTGGTGGCGGTTGAGCTCGGGCACCGCGGCCACCAGGCGCGGCGCGATGAAGTCCAGGTTGCTGTTGTCCACGTGGTCGGTGATGGCCAGGGCCCGGTAGCCCAGGCGCTCGGCCCGCTGAATCAGCTCGGCCGGGATCAACTCCCCGTCGCTCAAAAAACTGTGGGTGTGCAGGTCAATCATGTCTCGCCCCGAAACTTAGGATGATGGTTCATGGGCTCGCGCGGTGCCCGTGGCCGGCCCCGGCCCAGCCGCTTTAGAAAACAGGCCCGCCGCCGGCAGGCCTGGGGGACTGGCTGGGGCGCCGGGCCGGCGGCTACATCTTGTACTTGCCAAAGTCCTGGGGGTCCATCTTGTCGAGTATCTCGCGCCACTCCTGCTCGCTCTGGGACTGGTCCGGGACCATGGCCGACTGCGACTCCTCCAGGACCTTCTCGGCCACGAAGATGGGGGCCTTGGCCCGCAGGGCCACGGCGATGGCGTCGCTGGGTCGGCTGTCGATGACCTGGGCGCCCTGGGGACCCATCAGGTGAATCAAGGCGTAGAAGGTGTTGTCTTTAAGGTCGCAGACCTCCACCTTGGAGATGCTGTGGTCCAGGGCTCCGATTATATTGCGCAACAGGTCGTGGGTCATGGGCCGGCTGAACTCCACCTCCTCCAGCTCGCTGGCGATGGCGGTAGCTTCCAACAGGCCGATCCAGATGGGCAGGCTCTGCTCGGTGTCCGGGTCCTCCAGGATCAGTATGGGCGAATTGGAGGCCGGGTCCATGGTCAGGCCCTTAACGATCATTCGTATCATGACGCTGTACCTCCTCCTGGTTGAGACGACCCACCAGTGAATTCACCCGGCCCTCGGTTATCCGCACCCGGACCACCCGGCCTATCAGATCGGGTCCTCCCGTAAAGTTGACCATGCGGCCACAGCGGCTGCGGCCGGCGACCAGGCCCTGGCCGTGCTTGGCCGGCCCTTCCACCAGAACCTCCAGCACCCGGCCCACCAGGCCGCGGTGGGTCTCCAGGGAAATCTCGCGTTGGCGCGCTTGCAGCTCGGCCAGCCGGCGGGCCTTGATATCTTCTGATAGTTTACCATTCATTTTGGCCGCGCGGGTAAACGGCCGGTCGGAATATTTGAAACTGAACAGGTAGTCGTAGCGCACCGTCTCCAGCAGGCTCATGGTGGCCTGGAAGTCCTGGGGGGTCTCGCCGGGGAACCCCACGATGATATCGCCGCCCAGGGCCAATCCTTCCACCCGCCGGCGCAGGCGGCTGACCTTGTCCAGGTACTGCCGCCGGCTGTAGCGGCGGTTCATGGCCTTGAGCACCCGGTCGCTGCCGGACTGGGCCGGCAGGTGAATCTGCTCCATCACCCGTTCCTGGGAGGCCATGGCCTCCACCAGCCGGTCCGAGAGGTCCTTGGGGTGGCTGGTGACAAAGCGCAGCCGCCACAGCCCCGGGGTGTCGGCCAGCCGGGCCAGCAGGTCGGCGAAATCGCCGCCGCCGGGGTCGGCGTAGGAGTTCACGTTTTGCCCCAACAGGGTGATCTCGCGCACCCCGGCGGCGCACAGGGCGGCGGCCTCGGCGGCCACCTCGTCGGCCGGCCGGCTGTGCTCCCGGCCCCGGGTGTGGGGCACCACGCAGTAGGCGCAAAAGTTGTCGCAGCCGCGCATCACCGTGAGGTGGGCCTTGATCCCCGGGCGCGGCGGGATGGGCAGTGGGGCGGCCGCCGCCGGGCCGTCCAGCTCGGTGAGGGCCCGCCGCCGCCCGGCGGCCGCCTCGGCGATGAGCTCGGGCAGGCGGTGGATGACCCCGGTGCCGAAGACCAGGTCCAGGTGGGGGACCTGGTCCAGGAGCCGCTGGCCCTCCTGCTGGGCCAGGCAGCCGCCCAGGCCGATGAGCAGGCGGCCGCGGCGCCCCTTGAGCTCCTTGAGCTGGCCCAGGTAGGAGTAGACCTTGTGCTCGGCGCTGCGCCGCACGCTGCAGGTGTTGATCAAGATTAGCTCGGCGTGCTCCGGGTCGTCGACCAACTCAAAGCCCAGCGGGGCCAGGAGCCCGGCCATGCGGTCGGAATCATAGACGTTCATCTGGCACCCGAAGGTAGCTATGTACAGTCCCCGGCTGGGGGTTGGCTGGCCCATGATCCATCCTGCTGGGCATGTCGGCACAAGGCTATCAAAAGCTATCGCAGGCCCGCCGGGCTTGCAAGCGCTGGCCGTGAGCTTGCCAAGCGGCCCGCTTTAGGGCATGGTTGAAGAACCTGCGAAAACCCGGCGGAGGCGTGGCTTGATTCCCATTAAGGACGAAAATCCGACCCAGATCATACCCTACGTCACCTTCGGGCTGATCTTCATCAACCTGGCGGTGTACATCTACCAACTCACCCTGGACCCCCGCCAGGAGATGTATTTCGTCTATCACTACGGCGCGGTGCCGGCCCTGCTCACCGGCCAGGCGCAGGTGAACCTGCAGGACACCATGATCCCCTGGCCGCTCACCCTGATCACCTCGGCCTTTTTGCACGGTGGCCTGTTTCACCTGGCCGGCAACATGCTCTACCTGTGGATCTTCGGCAATAACATCGAGGACGCCCTGGGACACGTGAAATTCATCGTGTTCTACCTGGTGGGTGGGGTGTTGGCCGGCCTGGCCCACGTGGCCACCAACCCGGCTTCGCCCCTGCCCATGATCGGAGCCAGCGGGGCCATCGCCGCGGTGCTGGGGGCCTACCTGGTGCTATACCCCCGGGCCAACGTGGTGATCATGGTCTTTCTCTTCTTCATCGTCCAACTGGTGAAGGTGCCGGCGGTGGTGGTGTTGATGGTCTGGTTTTTCCTGCAAATCGTTGGCGGAGGTGAGGGCGTGGCCTGGATGGCCCACGTGGGCGGTTTCGTGGCCGGGATGCTGCTGATCCACCTGTTCAATCCCCGGCCGGTGGTTTTGCGCTAAGCGTCCCGCCGCCTGGCGCGCCTGGGTTGCGGCGCGGCGTCTACGGCGCAACTGGTCTGGCACGGCAGGGCTGGCACGGCGGGGCTGGCGCGGCGGGGCTGGCGCGGGCCCTAGTGGGAGAAGGTGATCTTGCTCACCTCGCGCAGGTTGATGCTGAAGTTGCCGTAGCTGGTCTTGCCGGTGGCGGCCAGGGTGGGTTTCAGCTTGAGGCGCACTGTTTTTCCATTGGTCAGCAACACCTGGCAGTCCATGAGCTTGCCCTCGGTGTAGCTCAGCTCCAGGCTCTTGACCTTTTCCAGGGGGATGGCCACCTTGGCCTTGCCCACCTGGCCCATCACGAAAGACGACCCGTTCAAGGCAAAAGAGGTGAGCGCGGTGGTCACGCCTTGTTGGTCCACTAACACGACTTTAAAGTCCTGGTTCAGCTCCGGGATACGTACGGGACCCTCGCTGCCGCCTCCCATGGCCAAGAGCAGGGGCAAAGAGGCCAGGACAAGCCACAAGGTCGCAGAGCGCTGGAATCGGCGAAGGGTTTGGAGGTACATACCTACTCCCTGGGGATCGATTATGGCGCACTGACAGTCCGCCGGGCCGGTGACGTCGGCACCCACGGTGCGGACCGGTCCTCAGCCAACCACGGCCGTCAACCATAAATTAAATAACATGGCCGCCGCTGCGGGGCCAAGCAATAACTGGCCCGGAGGCGGTGTTTCGGGTCCCACCGGAATTGTAGTATTCTTAAAGAAAGAACCCAACCACGACGGGAGGTTCATGTACTTGGCTAGTCACAGGCCGTCCCCGGGACGCCACGGCCCATGATCGGACGGGGCACCAAGTGGTCCGCGATTCCCCTCTGGGCCAAGGTGACCCCGGTGGTGGGGTTGATGGTGGTCCTGAGCTGGACCCATTACTACCTGGGTTACCACGACCCCCACCTGTTGCCCGTGGTGCAGCGGTTATTTTTCCTGCCCCTGTTCATGGCCTCGCTGCTGTTTGGCCTGGCCGGGGGGGTGGTCTGCGCGGCCCTGCTATCCCTAAATTGCATCCCCTGGGTTTTCCACCCCGACCCCATCTTTTGCAGCCGCATGGACCTGGCCCTGCACCTGGGCCTGTTGTTCCTCACCGGCATCATCACCGGGGCCCTGGTGGACCGGGAACGCCGCGAGGCCCGCCACCAACGGCGACGCGAGGAGATGGCCATGATGGGCGAGGCCGCCGCCGCCGTGGCCCACGAGCTCAAGACGCCCCTGGTGGCCATCGGCGGCTTTGCCCTGCGCATGCAG
>JAMOVV010000122.1 GCA_027067385.1 Desulfarculaceae bacterium | reverse complement strand
GCCGCTAAGGGAGCGCACCGAGGATGTCATACCCCTGGCCGAAAAATTCCTGCGCCGGGTGAGCAAGGACCTCAAGCGCGGCATCCGTTTGGATCTGTCACCGGAGGCCAAGGAGGTCCTGTTGAGCTACCACTGGCCGGGCAACATCCGCGAGCTGCGCAACGTGATCGAGCGGGCCTCCCTCTTTGCCAAGGGTACCACCATCACCCCCCAAGACCTGAGCCTCAACACGGGAACCGCCTCGCCGGGCATATCGCTCGATACCCTCAACCTGGCCGAACTGGAGCGCCGGGCAGTGGAAACCGCCCTGGAAAGAAGCGGCTGGGTGCAACTAAAGGCGGCCAAGTTGCTCGGAATAAGTCCGCGGGTGCTTTCTTATAAGCTCAACAAGTTAGATATTAAGCATCCCAAATTGCGTTCCCGCGGGCGCCGCGGCTGAGTTTATATATAAATCATTATCATCTAGTTATTTCCCTTTCCTCAACCGTTATCCTTTCGCTACCGGCCCGGACCGGGCCGCGCGTAATTTTGTATATTCCCGGCATATTCAGGGCGGTGCCATAGGTTTTTCTCGGCCGCGGCGGTCCGGGCCTGCGCCGGCCAAGTTACAGTATTGCAATTACACAACTGTAATTTTCCTGATTTTGGTTGAAACAATTCACAGTTGTCAAAAAACGGCCCGAAAAACGTGACTTTATCACCTGTGACTAACATCCTGAATTAATTATTGTTATTAATTTTTCCGGGTTGGTGGCGTGGAAAGTACTCACTTTGCCTGGTCGTGGCGGGGTTTGGCACTCCTTTTGCTACTTGAAGAGCAAGCAAGTTAATTGATAAGCAAAGTAATAAAAACCATGAAGATGGTTTTAGGCAGTAAAGGCATAGTTAACAGAAAACGGGTGATGTGGTATCATCAAAAGGAGGGATGACATGAAGGCTTTGAAGAAACTTTTTAAGGATGAATCGGGAATCAGTGCGGTCGAGTATGCCCTGCTGCTGGCCCTGATCGGCGCCGGCATCGCGGCGGCCGCTTTTGGCCTGGGTGGTGCGGTGCAGAGCAACATGACCGACGCCACCTCCCAGATTCAGGGGACGTCAGGGGGGGGAGGGGGGTAACTAGTCTCCCGCGCCCAGCGGGGCGGGAGCGGTACATGAGCCGCACCTGGCCACAGACGGTAACGGCAGGCTTGAGGGGGTCCCTCTGGGGTCTCCTCCCTGCCATGCTCTTCCTCTATTGCCCTTTGGGCCCGGGGTTTGGGCTGTCGGGCAAGATGGGCAGCATGTTGCTTTTGTCCACCTTAGTGGCGGGCTATGACCTGGAGTCGCGACGCATACCCAACGCCCTGTGCGGTCTCACGGCCGCCTGTGGCCTTACGTGGTCGTTGCTGCAGGGCGGTCTGCCCGGTTTAGGTGCTTCGCTCTTGGCTGGATTCATCGCGTTTGCCATCATGTCGGTGTTCTTTTTCATGAACGCCATGGGCGGCGGCGATGTGAAGGCCATCGGCTCCCTGGCGACTTTTCTGGCCCCTTGGGGCGCGGTGGAGTTTTTTGTACTCACCACCTTGGCCGGAGGGGCCTTGGCGGTGGGGCGGATACTGCTTAATCCGCGCGCCGTCAAGACCATCGGAGGAGAGGGGCTGGAAAACAAATCGTTGACCATGCCTTATGGGCTGGCCATCTGGGCTGCCACCCTGGTCATACTCATAAGGTCTGGAGGTGGGTCGTGATAAGGATCCGTCGTTTATTAAAAGACAAGCGCGGAATAGCCGCCGTGGAGTTTGCCCTGGTGCTCCCGGTTCTTCTGCTGCTTATCTTTGGAATCATCGAGATGGGCAGCGCCTGGTACTACCGTCAAATGATGGTCAATGCCAGCCGGGAGGGAGCCCGCTTGGGGGCCCTCAGCTCCACCACCGGAACCGGTGACGTAACCTCCCACGTTTCCAATATTCTCACCGAGGCCGGTTTCCCGGGCTCGTTTTCGGTCTCGGCCTCCGGCGTGGGCGGTTCGACCGGGACCTTGGTAACGGTTCAAGTAGACAGCGATTATGAATTCCCAGTGCTTAGCGCACTGATACCAGCCATAGGGAGTGTAACCCTACAAGCGGTTACTGTAATGCGACACGAATAGGAGCTTGCCATGCGGAGCAAGGGACCCATCATCTTTTTGGTTCTGGCCTTGGTCCTGGCCGGAGTAGCGGCCTGGGGCGCGCACCGTTGGATCAAGAGCCAGGCCCAAAAGAGAGTTCCCAAGGGTCCCACCCTGGTTCCGGTGGTGATAGCCAAAACCAAGCTTGCTCCCGGACTACGCCTGGCCAAGGCGCACCTGGCGGTCAAGCGGTGGCCGCAGGGCGCGGTGCCGCCCGGCAGCTTCCGCCGGCCCCAGACGCTGATCGGCCGCGTGGTCCGGGCCCCCCTGGCCAAGGGCGAGGCGGTACTGATGTACAAGCTGGCGCCCAAGGGCGTGGCCGGCGGCCTGTCGGCCATCGTGCCGCCGGGTTTTCGAGCGCTTACCGTGCGGGTCGATGAGGTCATCGGCGTGGGCGGTTTCGTGCAGCCGGGCGACCGGGTGGACGTGCTGGTCACCGTGCTCAAGGGGCTTTACCGGGAGGACCCGATCACCCGCACCGTGTTGCAAGACATACCGGTGCTGGCGGTGGGCGACAAGCTGGTGGAGGAATACACCGCCAAGTCATCCAAGAAGAAGCGTGGCAAGAAGTCCAAGAAGACCACGGTCAGGATCGTGACCCTGCAGCTCACGCCGCAGCAAGGCGAATACCTGGCCTTGGCCGCTACTTGGGGCAAGGTGCTCTTGGCCCTGCGTAACCAGGGTGACCGCGAAAAGGCGGTCACCGCCGGTATTTCCATACTGTCCCTGGTGCCTACCGAGGGCGGCTCCGGCAAAAAGGGCGGTTGCCCCAAGCGGGCGCGGGCCAAGTCTTCAACCGAAAGTGTCGGCCATACCCGGGGGCCGGTGGTGGAGATCATCAAGGGTGTGACCATCAGCACCCAAACGCTGTAGGAGCTGGAACCATGCGCCGATTATTACTGTTCATCTTGGTTGCTCTAGTGAGCGTGGTGCTATGCGGCGCTGGATCGTCTTGGGCCAAGACCGGCCCCAACCGCCTACCGGTGAGCAAGATTAATATCAAGGTCGGCCACTCCCGCCTGGTGGACCTGCCGGCCGCGGCCAAGCGGGTGAGCGTAGGCGAGCCCAAGGTGGCCGACGTGGTGGTGATCTCACCGCGGCAAATCTACATCAACGCCAAGTCGGTGGGCAGCACCAACGTAAGCGTTTGGGACGAGCAGGGCAGGGTCATGGGCATCGTCACCATATGGGTGAGCCGCGACCTTACCCGGCTCAAAGAACGCCTGCACCAGGTGTTGCCCCACGAGGCCATTGAGGTCCGGGAGCTGGAAGGGGTGGTGGTGCTTTCCGGCCGCGTCTCCAGCGCCCGGGTCAAGAAACAGGCCGAGGAACTGGCCAAGGTTTTCGCGCCTAAGAAGATGACCAGTCTCTTGGAGATCGGGGCCCTGCAACAGGTGATCCTGGAGGTCAAGTTCGCCGAGGTCAACCGTAAGATCACCAAGCGGCTAAACATCAACTTGGCCGCCTTCAACCTGGGCGGGTTGTTTATCGCCACCTTCCTGGGCGGCCTTACCAACAACATGACCAGCCCGGTGCCGTCCCTTAGCTCCTACACCTCCAACTCGGTGGGAGGCAACCCTTGGGACCAAGGATGGAACCTGTCTTCCAAGGTCAACGCCCTCACCGCGTTCAATATGCCCGGCGGCGGTCAGGTGACCGGCTTTTTGGACGCGCTGAAAAAGAACGGGTTGGTGAGGGTTCTGGCCGAGCCCACCTTGGTGGCGGCCAGCGGCGAGGAGGCCCAGTTCCTGGCCGGTGGCGAATACCCGGTCCCGGTGGCCCAGGAAAACTCGGTCACCATCATGTTCAAGAAATTCGGGGTGCAGCTCAAGTTCAAGCCCGAGGTCATCGCCAATGGCCGCATCCGGCTCATGGTGCACCCCATTGTAAGCGACCTGGACTTCACCGTGGCCACCGTGGTTTCGGGATACACGGTGCCGGGTCTCACCACCCGTGAAGCCAAGACCCACCTGGAGCTGGCCGACGGTCAGAGCTTTGTCATCGCCGGCCTGTTCCGCGACGACATGGGTCAAACCGTGGGCAAGGTCCCCTGGCTGGGCGATATTCCCATCCTCGGCGCCTTGTTCCGCAGCACGGAATACCAATCCAACCAAACAGAGTTGGTCATCGTGGTTACGCCTAAGCTGGTGCGTCCCGGCATGGGCAAACCCGGACGTCTGCCCACCGATGGGTGGGTGGAGCCCAGCGAGACCGAACTCTTTCTGCTGGGACGCATGGCCAAGCGCAAGCCTCCGGCCAAGGGGCTTGTTCCATCACTACGTGAACTTGAGGGAGAATTCGGCCATGATTGGATTTATTAAAAAGCTTAAGTTATGGAAAGACCAGCGCGGTGCCGTCGCCGCCATGATAGCCGTAGGACTTACCTTCATGGTGGGCTTCACCTCCATGGCGGTTGACTTGGGGGTGATCTACACGGCCAAGGCCGAGCTGCAAAACGCGGCTGACGCCGCCGCCCTGGGCGCCGCCAACGCCATGATCTCCACCGAGGGCGGGGTGACCACCGCCACGCCGGACGTGGCCCTGCAAACGGCCCGCAACCTGGCGTTGGCCAACACCGCCCTGGGCAAGCAGCTCAGCCTGTTGGACCAGGACTTCACCATCGGCTACTGGGACGCGGCCACCGCCAATTTCGACCCCAACCGCACCGGGTTCAGCTCCGACCCCTCGGACCTCACCGCGGTGCGGGTAACGGTGCGGCGCGACGACGTGGCCAACACGCCGGTTTCCACCTTTTTCGCCGGCATCCTGGGCATAGACACGGTCAACGTCAGGGCCACCTCCACTGCTTACCTGGGCTTCCCCAGCGGGACCCCTTACGACACGGTGGACTTGCCTTTCGTGTTGAAGGACAAGGCCATCAAGCCCGGCGATGACCCCAAGTGCGGCGACGAGATAATCATTAGTAAAACCGCCGACGAGACGGCCGAGTGGACTACCTTCCATCGCACCCCGGTGACCAGCCACACGGTGGACTGGTATGTCTGCGATTGTTACGACACCCCGGAGTTGGCCGAGGGTGAGACGATCAAGGTGGTAACCGAGTCCATCACCAAGACGGTGTTCTACCACCTCCGGCGGTCCTTTAAGAGCCGGCGGGTCAACGGCGAGTGGACGGTAACCCTGCCGGTGGTCTCCTCCGAGGACTCCGAGGGACCCAGCCGGTCCGAGGTCATCGGGTTTGTCCGTTACACCATCACCAATGTCGATGTGCGCAACCAGCGGGTGGAGGGCTACCTGAGCTGCGGCGGGGTGGTCCCCGGTTCCCATGGCGGCGGCAAGAACTTTGGATCGCGGGCGGCCAACGCGGTTCTCATCAGATAGGACGGAGTAATTTGGCGGACAACGAAGCGGAAGTACTAGCGTTTAAACATACCCGGGCCGGAGGCGAGCGTTTACGAGAGCTCGTCTCCGGCGCGCCCGTGTCCCACCTGGTGGGCATGGAATCCGGCCTGGACGAGTTTGAGCAGGCGGCGCTTAAGCTCCAGCCGGAAGTGTTGCTGGTGGAGTTCGACAGCGGGATCCGCGGCCTGGTGGCCATGCTGGAACGACTACACCGCGCCTTGCCGCGCTCGGTGGTGATCGCCTATTCCGAGTCCCGCGACGCCGACATGATCCTGGCGGCCATGCGGGCCGGGGCCCGCGAATACCTGGTGGAGCCCACCTCGGCGCAGTACTTCAACGAGGCGGTGTTGCGCATGCGCAGCCAGGCCCAGGTGAGCGCCCACCCCTCCGGCAACCTGCTGGCGGTCATGGGGGCCAAGGGGGGGGTGGGTACCAGCCAGTTGGCCCTGAACCTGGCCTGGGCCCTGAGCCAGCAGGAATCCCAGCGCACCGCCCTGGTGGACCTGGACCTCTTCGGGGGCGACCTGGCCTTCCTGGTGGACCTGGACCCCCGGCGCACCATCGCCGACGTATCCCAAAACTTCGAGCGCTTAGACAACATGATGATGGACAGCCTGCTGGCCGAGGTGGCGCCGGGGCTGCGGCTTTTGGCCGCACCGCCGGACCCGGTGATGGCCGAGGACGTGCGGGCGGAACACGTGGAAAGAGGCCTGGGGCACCTGTTGGACGGCCACGCCATGGTGGTGGTGGACCTGCCCAGCCGCATCGACGAGCCTACCCTGGTGGCTCTGGACCGCGCCAACCTCATTTTGCTGGTGCTGGAGCCGACGTTGGTGGGTCTGAAAGCGGCGCGCCGTACGGTAGAATTAAGCCGGCAGTTGGGGCACGAAGCCGAAAAGGTCCAACTGGTGGTCAACCGTTTCGGGTCCAAGAGCTCCCTGGCTAAGTCCGACGTCACCAAGGTCATGTCCACCGATGTCTTGGCCTGGCTGCCCAACGACAGCCGTACCCTCATGCCGGCCGGCAACTCGGGCCGCCCGGCCTTGCGGGACTGGCCCAAGTCGGCGTGGGGCAAAGCGGTCAAGAAGCTGGCCAAGCAGTTGGTGGAGATATTGGCGTCCCACGAGGAGGAGGCCGAGAGGGCCCAGGAGGCATAACCCATGGCCCTGCGCGAGAGGTTGGGCGCATCCGGCCCCAGTTACGTTGCCTACAGCAAAGAGGCCGCCTTGGACGAGGCGCGCGAAAACGCCTTCCAGGACATCAAGGCCCGGGTTCACTACAAGGTAATCGACCGGCTGGACCTGTCCATGCTCAACGACTCTCCGCCCAGCGAGGTGGAGCGCGACCTGGAGCAGGCCATCCGCCTGGTCCTGGGCGAGGAGCCCGATCCCCTAAGCCAGCCCGAGACCGACAAGCTGGTCCGCGAGATCAAAAACGAGGTGTTGGGCCTGGGTCCCTTGGAGCCCCTGCTGGCCGACCCCACCATCAGCGACATCCTGGTCAACGGCGCCCGCAATGTCTTCGTGGAGCGCCGCGGCAAGCTGGAAAGGGCCAACATCCGTTTTCGCGACGACGCCCACCTGCTCAAGATAATCGACAAGATCGCCACCGCGGTGGGGCGGCGCATCGACGAGTCTTCGCCCATGGTCGACGCCCGCCTGGCCGACGGCAGCCGGGTCAACGCCATCATCTCGCCCCTGGCCCTGGACGGCCCTTCACTGTCCATACGTAAGTTCAGCGTGGACCCCTACCGGGTGGAGGACCTCATCCGTTTCGGGACTCTTTCCCCGGCGGCGGCCAAGCTGATGTCGGCGGTGGTCAAGGCCCGTCTCAACGTGGTGGTCAGCGGCGGCACCGGCACCGGCAAGACCACCATGCTCAACGTGCTCAGCTCCTTCATCCCCGAGAACGAGCGCATCGTCACCATCGAGGACTCGGCCGAGCTGCAGCTCCAGCAAGAGCACGTGGTGCGCCTGGAGACCCGGCCGCCCAACATCGAGGGCTACGGCGAGATAACCATGCGTGACCTGGTGCGCAACAGCCTGCGTATGCGTCCCGACCGCATCGTGGTGGGCGAGGTACGCGGCGGCGAGGCCCTGGA
>JAMOVV010000121.1 GCA_027067385.1 Desulfarculaceae bacterium | reverse complement strand
ACTGCGACCCTGGCCCGGCGGACGCACCCCGGGGCACCAGGGGCCGGCGTCCGGCCGGCCGGGGCCCTCGCCGTCGGGCCACTGGTCCCAGGCCGCACGCTCGGCCAGCTCCAGCAACCGGGCCCGGCCCAGCACCGTCAAGCCCTCGCGCCGGTAGGCCTCGGCCTCGGCCTGCACGTCGCAGCCGGTTATCACCACCCGGGCGCCGGGGTGGGTCCGGGCCAGGCGGCGGGCGGCCTGGCGCGACTGCCGGGCCGCCGTGCCGGTGACCGCACAGGTCATGAGCACCGCCAACTGGGCGGACTCGTCCCCTTGGGCCCGGCGCCAGCCCGAGGCCTCCAACTGCCCGGCCAGGGAGGCGGCCTCGGCCTGGTTCACCTTGCAGCCCAGAGACTCCAGCACAAAGGCCGGCGCGGACTTGCGGCTAGAAGCGCTCACGCAACCTCTTGAAGGCCGGGGCCGAGCGCTCGATGACCTCGTCGGGGCAGCAGAAGGCCACCCGGAAATGCCCCGGTCCCCGGAAGCCGGAGCCCGGCACCAAAAGCAGGTATTCCTTCATGGCCTCCTTGACGAAGGCCACGTCGTCTTCGATGGGGCTCTTGGGGAAGACGTAGAAGGCTCCCTGGGGCTTGTGGAACTCGAAGCCGGCCTCCTCCAGCACCTGGCAGATCATATGGCGCTTTTGGGTGTACTGCCTTAGGTCGGCGCTGTCCTCCAGTATCTCGCCCACCACCTTCTGCATGAGCCCCGGCGCGTTGACGAAGCCCAGGATGCGGTTGGCCAGGACCATGGCGGCCAGCAGATGCTCCTTGTCGTGGGCCTGGGGGTGCACCGCGGCGTAGCCCAGGCGCTCGCCGGCCAGGCTCAGGTCCTTGGAGAAGGAGGTGCAGACGATGCTGTGGGGATAGGCCATGAAGACCTGGGGCACCTCGATGCCATCGAAGACGATGCGGCGGTAGGGCTCGTCGCTGATCAAATAGATGGGCCGTCCCAGCCGCCGGCCGGCCTCGTCCAGCACCTTGGCCAACTCCTCCAGTTGCTTCTGGCTGTAGACCGCGCCGGTGGGGTTGTTGGGCGAGTTGATCATCACCGCCGCGGTGCGCTCGCCGATGGCTTCCCCGATGGCGGCCGGGTCCAGGGAGAAGCCCTCGCCGCAGGGCACCGGCACCACCTTGCCCCCGTGGTTGTCGGCGTAGAAGTCGTACTCCACGAAGTAGGGCGCCGGCACCACCACCTCGTCACCGGGGTTGAGCAGGGCCTTGAAGGTGATGTTGGCCGCCCCGGCCGCGCCCACGGTCATGATGATCTCGTTGGGTCCGAAGTCGAGCCCGGTGGCGCGGTTCAGCATGTCGGCCACCTTCTGGCGCACCTGGGGGTAGCCGGCGTTGGGCATATAGCCGTGGCTGCCGGGGGTGTGGTCCCGGGCCAGGCGCTCCAGGGCGCGGTAGAAGGACTCCGGCGGCTCCACGAAGGGATTGCCCAGGGAGAAGTCGAAGACGTTTTCCGCCCCCACCTCGGCCTTCAACTTGGCCCCGTTCTCGAACATGGCCCGGATCCAGCTTGAGCGCTTGATGAATTCGGCCATCTTTGCGGCGATCGGCATGTCAAACCTCCCTGCGTGGTGCTTGGTCCATCTCCGCCCCGCCCGGACGCCGGCGGCACTTCGGGCTGGCGGACTATAAAAAAAGCCGCGGACCCTGGTTTTCATCGGTGGTCCGCGGCGCGTGGCCTCTGGTTGGCAGGAGGGGTCAGGGCCGGGCAAGCCACCGATGGCACCAATGGCAATAGAGCCAACCGCTAAATCGCCTCTGGTCTTGCCCCTGGGCCTGTTTGGCAAATCGCTGGGTGTTCATGCCCTGTTTCCCGCTCGCTAGTGCCTCCTGATTCATGGCAAAACCCTACCATTCCCGCCGGAGGGGGTCAAGCAGGGGGGGCTACT
>JAMOVV010000120.1 GCA_027067385.1 Desulfarculaceae bacterium | reverse complement strand
GGGTGGACTTGCCGGAGCCGTTGGGGCCGATGATGCCCAGCATCTCACCGGGCCGCAGGTCCAGGTCGATCCCCGAGAGCACCGGCGAGTTGCGATAGGCAAAGTGGATGCCCTTGGCCTCCAGGACAGGGGCGGCCGACGCGTCTACCACCATTGGCTCCCCCGGCGCGCCAGCAGCATTACAAAGAAGGGGGCCCCCAAGGCGGCGGTGACCACGCCCACCGGTATCTGGGCCGGGCTGATCACGATGCGGGCCACCGTGTCGGCGGCCATGAGAAAGCTGGCCCCAAAGAGCGCCGCGGCCGGCAGCACCAGGCGGTTGTCGTGTCCCAGGGATATCCGCACCAGGTGCGGCACCATCAGGCCCACGAAACCCACCAGGCCGCAGAGGCTCACCGTCACCCCCACCAGCACGCCGATCACCGTGAACAGGACCACCTTGAGCCGCTCGGTGTCCACCCCCAGGGAGGCGGCGGCCAGGTCACCGGCCGACAGCAGGTTCAACTGCCGGGCATGGTACAGCAGCACCAGGGACCCGCTGATGACCGCCGGGGCCAGGATGCGCACCTGCATGAGGCTGGCCTCGCTCAGGTCGCCGTAGAGCCAGAACATGATGGCATGTACCTTGTTCTCGCTCACGGTGGAGATGAAGAACATGATCAGGGCGGTGCAAAAGGCGTTGACCATCACCCCGGTGAGCACCAGGGTGGCGGTGTCCCGGCGGCCCTGGCGGCGGGCCAGGACCATCACCAAGAAGACCGTGATGAGCGCGCCCACAAAGGCGGCCGAGGAGATGAACCACAGGCTGCTCATCCCCAGGGCCAGGGCGGTCACCGCGCCCGAGGCCGCCCCGCCGGACACCCCCAGGATGAAGGGCTCGGCCAGGGGATTGCGCAGCACCCCCTGCAACACCACGCCGCTGATGCTCAGGGAACATCCCATCAGGCCGGCCATCACCAATCGCGGCAGGCGCAGGCGCGCCAGGATGAGGCGGTGGGTGTCGCCCAGCTCGCCGCCGGTGAGCCAGCTCACCAGGTCGCCCAGGGGCACCGACACCGTCCCCAGGGCCAGGCACAGCAAAAGCACCGCCACCGCCAGCCCCAGCAGCAACAGCGTGACCGCACTTACCCTGGCCGGGGTGGCCATCATGGCGAGGGCTTCTCCGTATCGCCGGCCGGCCGCGGCGGGCCGAAGACCGACGGGTGCAGCGCCCGGGCCAAGGACATGAGCCCCTGGCCCAGCCGCGGGCCGGGGCGGTCGACCAGGTCGGAGCGCACCACCGCCACCCGGTAGCCGGGGTTGGTGGCCAGCGCCGGCAGGTGGCGCCACCAGGCCACCTGCTGGGCCAGGTCTTGGCCGCGTTCCATGGTCGACAGGATCACCACCTTGGGCTTGGCCTGGACGATGAACTCCTTGTTGAGCCGCGGCCAGCGCCCCCGCGCCGGGGCCGCGATGTTACGGCCGCCGGCCATCTCGATGAGGTAATGATTTATGGTACCGCGCCCCACGCTCACCAGGGGCCGGGAGCCGATCACCATCAGCACCGGCACCGGCGGCCGGCCCTTGATCGCCTCGGTCACCGCCGCGAACTGGCGACGCATGTTCGCGGCCAGGCGCTGGCCGGCCCGGCTGGCTCCCAAGAGCTTGGCCAAGCGCTCGATGCTGCCAGGCAGTTGCTGGGGCCGGCCCGGCACGGTGACGTACACCGTCACTCCCATGGCGCTGAGCTTGTCGGCCACCCACCGGGGATTGCCGTCCTTGCTCACCAGCACGATGTCCGGCGACAGGGCCACGATCTTTTCCAGGTTGGGGGCGAAGTAGGAACCCACCTTGGGCTTGCGGCGGGCCTCGGCCGGCCAGTCGGCGTTGTTGGTCACCCCCACCAGCCGTTGCCCCAGGCCCAGGGCGTAGACGGTCTCAGTCAGCGAGGGCACCAGCGAGAC
>JAMOVV010000119.1 GCA_027067385.1 Desulfarculaceae bacterium | reverse complement strand
TATCAAGCGGGCGGCCCAAGTGGGCCGCCCTTTTGTTGGGGTAATATCCAGCGCTGTTGGGAGCTTGCGCGCGGCTTCCCGGGGAGGTAGCCCGGTGGGTCGCCTTTTTATTTGCAGCACAAAGGTTGTTGGTTATTGGGGCCTGGCTTCCAGGGTAGGTAGGCCTGCTTTTGCGGGGAGGGCCGGCAGTCTTGGGTGATCGAGCGCGACCCGCTCGGCCGGCACCCTACGGCGACCCCGCCCCAGCGCCCGTAGTGGTCCACGCCCAAGCCGCCATCACTGGGGCGGCTTGTCTTATGCGCGGGGGTGGCTTATGCGCGGACTAATCTGTTTTTACTAAGATTATCGTCGGCTAGTCTTCAGCGCCCAGGTAGCCCTCGCGGTTGCGGATGCGGGCGTTAATCTCGGCCTGGTTATCCCGCATAAAGGCCATGACCTTCTGCACCTCCCGCACCAGTTCCGAGCGCTCGGCCCGGGCGATGACCTCGGCCGGCAGCAGCAGTTTGCGCCGGGCCAGGTAGGCCACGATCTCGTCCTCGGCGTCCAGGGTCACCCCCCAGCGCTCGGCCAACTCCAGCAGGATGTCGCCATACTCCTGGGGGTGCTCCAGGAACTCGGCCGGCACCCCGGTCTCGGCCGCCACCTCGGCCGCCCGGCCGTGGGGCAGGCGCGAGCCGCGCACCAGGTCCACCGCGTGGGCCAGCTGGTGCACCACGGTGGAGTCGCCGGCCTTGCGGCTCAGGGCCAGGTAGAAGCTGTAAGGGTCCAGGGCCCGCGTCTTGGTGGGGTTGATGAACACCCCGCCCTCGCCGGCCTGCTCCTGCTCGCGCCCCGTGAGGTTAAGCTGGTGGTAGGCGTGCAGGTCCACCACCTTTAGCTGGTACTCACGGCCGCCCTTGGAGGTGAGCTCCAGCTCCTGAACCCACTGGGCCACCTTGGGGTGGCGGCTCGGCGGCAGCTTGGCGATGCGCTCGGCCAACTCGCGGGGGTCGGGGGCCAAGTGCTCCTGGATCAGCTCGTCCTCGCGCCCCAGGTGGCAATGTTTGAACTTTTTACCGGAACCGCAGGGGCAGGGATCGTTGCGTCCCAGGTTCTTAAGGTCCATCAATATTCGCTCCTGGCCCATGGCCGGCGGCTGTCCCGCCCACACGCGGTGGTCGGCCAGCCGGGGCGGAGGGTTAATCCACTACGATATCGTCCTTGCCGGCGTCGGGCGAGTTGACCGGGAAGGGGCCTTCCTGGCCGGTGTTGGGGTCGTAACGGAAGCGGTAGCTGGCCTTGACCCCCACCCGTTTGTAGGTGTGGTCCCAGCCCCGCTGGTAATAGCCGCATTCGTCGTTGAAGCAGATAAGCTGGTATCCGCTGCCCCAGCTATAGGTGGCCGGAGACTCCCACCTCGACAGCTTCTGTCCGCAGTGAGGGCAGACGGTCTTGTCGCGCTCTTCCATGAAATCCTCCTCGGGCCGTTTCAGATCGGCGCCGGTTCCCGCGGCCTTGGCCACCGGGGCCGGTGGCTACGAGCCTATATATAATAATAGTAACCACCGGCGGGACCAGCGCAACCCTGGGCCGGTTCTCTCCCGTGCCCGCGGCCGGTGGCCGCCGGCCGCAACATGGCCGGGGTCCGCCGCGGCGGGCGGACCCAACCGTGTCGCCAAGCGCCACCACCGATATTGACAGGGGCCCGCCCGTGTTGGGCGGACCCCTGGTTGGTTTGGTTGTAGCGCTCCGGCCTAGAATCCCTTGAAGGGGTTCATGCCGATGTCGTCCACGATGGTCTCCACAAAGTCGTTGATGACTGTGGGTATCTTCTCCAGGTCGTTGATGCTGATCTCCTCCACCAGCACCCGCTCCTCTTCCAGGGCCAGGCGCTGCAGGGTTTCAGCGATCTTGGACATACGCACGTTGGCCAGCTCCGAGCCGCGCACGAAGTGGCACTGGTAATCCTCGCCCCGGCGACAGCCGAAGAGGATCACGCCGTCCACACCGGCCGACAGGGCGTCGGCGATCCACACCAGGTTCACCGAACCCAGGCAACGCACCGGGATGAAGCGGACGAAGGGGCTCCACTTGGCGCCCTGGCGGGCGGCCATGTCGATGGCCGGCAGCGCGTCGTTCTCGCAGACCAGCACCGCCACCCGGGGTTTCTCCTCGTCCTCGTCGGGGATGTCCATGCCCTTGATCATGTCGCCGATCTGGCCCACCGAGTAGTTCTTGAAGCTGATGATGCGCTCGGGGCAGGCGCCCATGCACACGCCGCAACGACGACAGCGGGTGGGGTTGGGCAGCGGGTTGGCGTCAGCGTCTTCGTTGATGGCGCCAAAGGGACATTCCTCGGTACAGCGCTTACACTGGGTGCAGCGGGTCATCTGGAACTCGGGGAAGGTCTCGTCGCCGGAGCGGGGATGCACCGCCCGGCCCTTACTGGTGGCGTAGATGGCCTGGATGGCCTTGAGCGCCGCGCCGGTGGCGTCTTCCACCACCTGGCCCACCCGCATGGGACGCCGCACGCAACCAGCGCTGTAGATGCCGGTACGGCGGGTCTCGTAGGGGAAGCAGACAAAGTGGCTGTCGGGCATCTTGTACTTGATGGTGGGCAGGTTGGGCCCCTGGCGGTACTGCAGGTTGAGCACCGACCAGTCCTCGCACTGCGCCTTGGCCTCGGCGATCATCTTCTTGCCCTCTTCCTCGGGCACCTCGAAGGGGATCAGCGGAGGATCGACCACCCTGGGATTGTTGGGCACCATACCGGTGGCCAGGACCACCAGGTCCAGCTCCTCCAGGCGCACGGTGTCGTTTATCAGCATGTCGGTGGTCTCCACCACCAGCTTGCCGCCCTCCTCGGTGATGGAGGGATAATCCTCGTCGCGCCGGATGAAGACCACCCCGGCCCGCTGGGCCGCCCGGTAGACGTCTTCGGTCTGGCCGGTGGTGCGCACGTCCTTGTAGACCACGAATACCGCGGCCTCGGGATTCTGCTCCTTGACGTAGATGGCCTGCTTGATGCTGGCCAGACAGCAGAAGGCCGAGCAGTAGGGCAGGTGGTTCTCGTCGCGGCTGCCGGCGCACTGGATAAAGGCCACCGCGTCCAGGCCGGCCAGGTCGCCGCTCTTGGCCTTCTCTTCCATCATCACGTTGGTAATGATCTTGTCGCTGGTGCCCCAGGCCAGGTCTTCCTTGAGGTTCTCGGGATCATAGGGAATCCAGCCGGTGGCCTGGATGATGGCGCCGGCCCGAAAGCTCTGGCCGCCGGAGAGGGTGACATCGAAGTTGCCGGGCGCGCCCTCGGTCTTATCCACGGTCACGCCGGTGTAGATGGTCACCTGGTCGTCGGCCTCCAGCTCGGCCACCAGCTCGGCCACCCCGGTGTCCTCCAGCTCCGCGTAGGGCGGCTTCTGGGGGCTGAGCTTGGCCATCTTGCCGAGGAAGCCGCCCAGTTGGGCCTCTTTCTCCACCAGGATCACCCGGGACCCGGCCGCCGCCGCCTCCTTGGCCGCGGTCATGCCGGCGATGCCGCCGCCGACCACCATGATATCGGTGGCCATCTCCTCTTCCAGTTGGAAGGGCTCGGGCAACTCGCTGGCCGCCACCTTGGCGCCGGCCATGCGGAAGTAGTCCTCGGCCAGCATCTGGCGGTTTTCCAGGGCCTCGGCGTCGAGCTGGCCCTCTTCCACGTCATCGCCCTCGGCCGGGGGCACCTCGGTGCAGTAGAGAACCTGCTCGCGCAGGGAGATGCGCTCCACCAACACCTCGCGTCCAAAATTGAACTCATCGGTCTTGACCCGCGAGGAGCAGGCGCCGATGCAAACCGTGTTCACGCCGCCGGCGATATCGGCCTTGATCAACTCCAGGCCCTCGGGCGAGCACAGGGCCTCGTGCTCCTTGGTCTCGCCGAGACCGGCCTCGTCGATCACCTCGGCCAGCGACTCAAAGTCCAGGGCCTCGCCGAGGCCGCAACCCTTACACAGATAGCTCGCGATGTTCTTATCCATGATCGCTACCTCCTCGCCGCCTGAATGGCTTTAAGCGCGGCCGCCGTGCCCTCCTGTACGCAGGTGGCCACGTTGGAGGCCGACTTCACGCAGCCCGCCCCGATCACGCCGGAGGCCGCCTGCATGAAGCCATAATCGTCATAGACCACTTCGCCGCCGGGCACCTTGGCCAGGTCGGTGTTGGGCTGCATGCCGGTGGCCAAGACCACCAGGTCGTGCTCGGCCTTGAATTTTTCGCCGGTGGCGGTGTTTTCGCCTTCCAGAATCAAGTTCCCGTTTTCGCCGGCCTCGATGCGGGCGATCTTGGACTTGACAAATTTAACGCCTTCGTCCTGCTTCACCTTGCTGTAGAAATCCTCGTAGCGGTCCATGGCCCGGATATCGATGAAGTAGACGGTGGCCGTGGCCTCGGGCAGTTGCTCGCGCACGTAGGTGCACTGCTTGAGGCTGGCCAGGCAGCAGACGGTGGAGCAGAAAGCCAGGTGGTTTTCGTCCCGGCTGCCGGCGCACTGGATAAAGGCCACCTTGGACGGGGCCTGGCCGTCGCTGGGACGCAGTATCTTGCCGCCGGTGGGGCCGTTGAAGGCCGCCAGGCGCTCCATCTGCACGTTGCTCACCAGGTTGGGATGCTGGTCGAAATCGTAGGTCTCCAGCTTGCTGGCGTCGTAAGGGGTCCACCCCGCGGCCCATACCACCGCCGCGGCCTGCACCGTGAGCTCCTGGCCTTGATCGTCCAGGTCCACCGCGCCGTAGGGGCAGGCCTCGGCGGCCTTCTTGCCCTCTTGGCCGGCGGCGATGGAAGGATCGATGACATACTGCTGGGGGAAGGCCAGGTCGTGGGGCAAGTAGGCCGCCTTGATCTGGTCCATCCCGTAATTAAAGGGATTGGGGATAGTGGCCTCAACCGCCTCGCTGCATTTGCCGCAGGCCGTGCACTTGTCGTTGACATAGCGCGGTGACTGCTTGATGGTCACCTGGTAGTCGCCGGCCGCGCCCTGAACCGAGGTGACCTCGGCCAAGGTATAGATGGTAATCAGCTCATTGGCGCGAATCCGCCTGAAGTTAATCTCCAGGCCGCAGTAGGGCGGACAGAGCTTGGGAAAATACTGGTTGAGTTGGGCCACGCGGCCACCCAGGTAGGGATTCTTCTCAACCAATACCACCTCTTGACCAGCCTCCGCAGCCTCCAGGGCAGCGGTAAGACCGCTCATGCCCCCGCCAACCACGACAATCGGTCGGCTCGCTTGGTCCTGATCCGTCATTTTTGACACCTCCAACGGGTATTACTTTCGCACCCGGTCGCCCGCCCTTCATTTCACCGGTCGGGGCAACGCCTTGCCACAAGGCCCTGTCCCGACGCGTAAACAGCTTTAATGATCTCGGCAGGCCCGGCCCCGCCCCTTGTTCGGGTCCGGCGGCGCGCCTCTCAACATACCTTTAAGAGCGCCGCTAGTCCAGCAAAGAGTAGGCCTGCCGCCGCCTTGCCTTTTAGGTTGGCTGGCGGCCCGCGGTCCTGCCAGGTTCAGGGCTTGGTCCCCTCCCGGGGCGACCCAGCGCTCCGGGAGATTTCAAAAAACTCCAGGCGCCCACGTAAGGCGCCTGGAGTTTTTCAGGTCATGGCATGGAAACTAGTCGCACAGAGCGTGAATCTCGCGCTTGAAGAATTCCCAGTTGCCGTCTTTGTACACGCAGTTGGCAAAGACCTTCCAGTTCTCCTCGTCCATCTTGGGAGTGTCGGCCCGGAAGTAGTAGCCCGGCCAACGGGTCTCCTCGCGGAAGATGATGGTCCGGATGTGAACCTCGGCCTGCCACATGCGGTGGATGTTCTCCCAACAACGCTCCAGTTCGTAGGCGGTCTCGGCGCCCAGCTTCTCGGAGTCTTCCTTGAGCATTTCCAGCAGCTCCAGGCCACGCTCCAACAGGGCGATGGAGGTCTTGAAGGCGCTGGACACGCCACCGGCGTACTCGTCCATCAGCTTCTGCAGGCGGAACATGAACTGCATGGGACGGATGTAGTTGGGGTTGATGTTGGGATCGGTGGTGTAGCCCTTGTTCTCCTCGAAGCGCTTCATGGGGGCGAAGGTCGCCTCCTTGAGGGCCTCGACGTCACCGATGCTCGGCAGGTCGGCGTTTTCCAGGGCGAACTTCACGGCGTTTTTGCCAGCCCAACGACCCTCGGCGTGGGAGCCGGAGGAGAACTTGTGGCTGGAGGCGCCGGAACCGTCACCCGCGGTGAACAGGCCCTTGACCGTGGTCATGTTGCCGTAACCCCACTTGTAGGGGGTGTCGAGGTCTTCGGGACCCGAAACCCAGGCACCGGAACCGCCGGAGTGGGAGCCGATGAAGTAGGGCTCGCAAGCGGCGATCTCCGAGCGGCTCTGCTCGGGGTAGATGTTGTTGGCGGCCCAGAGGATGGCCTGGCTCACGGTCATGTCCAGGAAGTCTTCCCAAGCCTCGCTCTCGAGCTCCTTCATCTTCTTCTTGAAGGCCTTCTGGTCGTCCTTGTAGGCTTCGGCCAGGTTCTGGATGGCCTCGGCGGTCTCCATGTATAGCGGCCCCAGGCCCTCGTCGGTGTCGAGCATACCCAGGTAGTTACGCAGGTTGGCCGGGATCGGCTTGGCCAGGCCGTAGGGAGCCCAGTTGTTGAGCTCGTCCTTGCGCACCGCCATGTACTCGCCGCCCACCGCGCTGGTGGCGCGGGACTTGAACAGCAGGAACCAGGCGCCCACCGGACCATAGGCATCCTTGAAGCGCACCGGGATAAAGCGAATCTCCTGGCAGGTCTGCTCGGCGCCGGCGGTGAGGGTGAAGTAGGTGGTGGCGCCGCTGTTGAAGGGCGGATACCAGCTACGGCCCAGACCTTCACCGGTGGACCGCGGACGGAACACGTGCACCGCGCCGCCCATGCCGGCGTAGACGGCCTTGGCGTTGAATACGTAGAACTTGTTCTCGCGGGTGCTGAAGCCGTAGGCCCCGGCGATGCGGTCGCCGTCCATGATCGGACCGACGATGAACACACGCTCGTAGACCTCGAAGCCGGCCTCGGCCATGGCGTTGAGGGCGGCCTCAGCCACGATGACCTTGTAGGACTCGCCGTTGATCATGACCTGCCAACGACCCTCACGGACGTACTTGCCGTTCTCATCGGTCCAGATGGGCAGACCCCACTTCTCGAACAGATGCACCGAGCTGTCAACGTGACGGGCGATGTTGTAGACCAGGTCCTCGCGGCTGATGCCCATCAGGTCCTGGCGGACGTAGCGGACGTAGTCCTCGAGGGTGTTCTCACCGGCGGCATAGCCGATGTACTCGTTGATGGCCGAAAGACCCATGGCCACGGCGCCGGAACGCACCGGGGTGGCCTTGTCGACCAGGGTGACCTTCAGGCCGTTTTTCTTGGCCCAGTAAGCAGCCTCAACGGCGGCGCCGCAAGCGGACATACCGCCGCCGCAGATCAGCACGTCGGTGGTAACCTGTACGGTTTCCCAATTTTCCATGTTTTATTTCCTCCTCCGAATCGAGGTGAGATGGTCGCGCACCAACCCTAGATGGTGGGCAGCGTGTCCTGACCACAAGATTTGGGCTCGGTCATCAGCTCCATGGAGTTGATGTCGCCGCTACCCTCATCGTAGCCGCCAAGAGGCTCGGCAGCGCCCTCAGCCGTGGTCCGGATGGGGAACTTGAACCGCTTCACGGAACCGTCGCGGAACTTAACGGTCCACATAATGTCAGAAGAGCCGCGCAGCGGCACCACGCTGGCGCCCATGGGCACGAAGTCGGCGTAGCCGCGGCAGTCAATGGCCTGCTGGGGGCAGATCTTCACGCAGTTGTAGCACTCCCAGCACATGGAAGGATCCTGGTTAAAAGCCTTCATCTCCCCGTAACCCATGGAGCCGTCCTTGTCCAGCAGCATAAGGTCGTTGGGGCAGATGTACATGCAAGCGGTCTTATCTTGACCTTTGCATCCATCGCACTTTTCAACGATTACGAAACTTGGCATTAAGTTCCTCCGTCTCGAAGTATGGTTGTTTCTATTCCAACCGGTTACCAAATACCTAACCAATTTTCCCCCGGAGACCCGGGGTCAACTTTTTAAGCAAGAAAGACTTGCCCGTCTTTAAGCCAGAAAGACTCGCCGTACCAAAAAAGGCTTGCTCGTCTTCTGCTCCCTTAAGCACCTCCTTCTTGCCCGTACCTTCGACAGTCCAGGCCCGGGCGCGCTCCGCGCCGCGAGCCGCTGGTCTCATTTTGTGCCCGAATTCACATCGGGCCCTGGCATTGTAGCCTTAAGCTACTTTACTCGGCTACCGTCCGCGCCCGCGTTCTGTTGTATCCCGGCGGGTTCAGGTGCCCACATCCTTTGCCAGATTTGGAAAATTCATGCCTTTCTAACTTAGTCCCACCTGCCTTGTCAAGTAAAAATGCTCCCTTCGTCACAAGCTCCCCGCCCGGGTTGGTCCACGGTATACGCCCCGCCGACCCGGCCCAGGCCCCGGCGGTTAATATCTTGTTTATTCAAGGCATTCATTTGGCCGTTTTTTGTGTACCGCAATTTGACCCCCAGGGGCTGCCAGGGCTATGTTGGGGCAGCCGCACCGACTGCCGGAGGGTCTAGTATGCCGCTTAGTTCAGTCAAGGTTTTGGACTTTACTTACAATCTCCCGGGGCCCTATTGTTCCATGCTCCTGGCCGACCTGGGAGCCGAGATCATCAAGATAGAAAACCCGGCCGGCGGGGACCCTTCCCGGGGGTTTTTGCAGGACCAGCAAGACGACTCGCCCTATTTCCTGGCCGTGAACCGCTCCAAGCGTTCCCTGGCCCTGAACCTCAAACACCCGGAGGCCCGCCGGGTGATCGAGCGCCTGGTGGCCGCCGGCTACGACGTCTGGCTGGAGGGGTTCCGTCCCGGGGTGATGGCCCGCCTGGGCCTGGGCTACCAAGACATGAGCCGGCGTTTCCCGGCCCTGATCCAGGCCTCCATCAGCGGCTATGGCCAGGAGGGTCCGCGGGCCGGGTCCGCCGGGCACGACGCCGGCTACCTGGCCCGCTCCGGCCTGTTGTACCCCACCGGCGACCCCGGCGGCGACCCGGCCCTGCCGGCGCTGCAGGTGGCCGACCTGGCTGGCGGGGCCCTGCCGGCGGCGGTGGGTATCCTGGCGGCGCTTATCCAGCGGCAGCGCACCGGCCAAGGCCGCCTGGTGGACGTGGCCATGGCCGATTCCCTGTTTAGCCTGGGGGCCTTTGCCCTGTCGGCGGCGGCGGCCGGCCGCGAGGACCCCGAGCCCGGCGGCCTGGGGCTCGGCGGCCGCTATCCCTGCTACCGCCTGTACCGCACCGCCGATGGCCGCCACGTGGTGCTGGCCGCCCTGGAGCCCAAGTTTTGGCGGGCCTTTATCCAGGAAGTGGGGCGTCCCGAGCTGGCCGAGCGCCAATTCGACCCCGCGGCCGCCGCCGAGGTGGCCCGGATCATCGCCGGCCGCGATCTGACCTATTGGGACGACTTCGGCCAGCGGGTGGACTGCTGCTTAGACCCGGTGCTCACCCCGGCCGAGGCCGAGGCCGGGGACCAGGCCCGCGCCCACCAGTTGGTATGGTCCCTGCCTGACCCGCGCCGGGGAGCGCTGCGCCAGGGCGCCCCCCTGCTGCGCAACCTGGCCCATGGCCGGCACCGTCCCCCTCCCGGCCTGGGCCAGCACACCCGCCCCATCCTGGATGGGCTGGGCTACGACCCGGCCGAGATAGAGCGACTGGCCACCGAGGGAGCGGTGAAGCTGGGGGACTAGGACTGGCGGACCTCCGGCGGGAACGACGGTTAATCTTCGGCCAGGGGCTGGTTCATCAAGGTGAGCACCGGCAGGCCGTCGGCGTGGAACTCGATGATGTTGAGGCAGCCGTAGGTCTGCTCCAGGCGAAAGACCCGGTCCAGGGGCAACCCGATGATCATGGCCAACACCACCCGGTTGAGTCCGCCGTGGCCCACCAGGCAGACCTCGGCCCCGGGGTGGTGCTTACGGATGTCCTCGATGACGGGCATAACCCGCATGGCCAGGTCGGTGAGTGATTCACCGCCCTGCACCCGGTAGTTGGCCAGGTCGGCGTAGCGGGCCTGTAGTTCATGGGGATAGCGTTTATCGATCTCGTTGTAGCTCAGCCCCTCCCATACCCCGAGGTTGAGCTCGCGTAATTCGCGCAGGGCCTTGGGCTTGATGCGGCGTCCCTGGCGCCGGGCGATAACCTCGGCGGTCATACGGCTGCGCTTTAAGTCGCTGCAATAAATGGCCGCCAGGCGGTGGTCGGCCATCACCTCGCCCATGAGGCGGGCCTGCTTCTGGCCGGTGCGGGTGAGGCTCACGTCGGTGTGGCCAAAAAACTTGCCGGCCTCGAAGCCGCGCACCTGCGGGTGTCGCCAGAGGAACAGGCGGGTTACATCCTGGTGGCCGTGCATATGGTGGCGATCTCCCAAGTTGGCCCCGCCGGCGCCATATGGACCATATGGACTGTTCCGGGGGGCTGTGGTATCTTTCGATGAAAATTTCCGCGGCCAGCCGCCCGCGGCGCTGGCCAAAGCCCAATTAAAACATGCCCCAAGGGAGCACTCATGTCCAGGCCGCTTTTTTACGCCGTGTTTATCATGGCCCTTATGGCCGTGGCGTTGCCCAGCGCCGCCCTGGCCCGGGGGCCCCGCATCGCCTTTGACAAGACCGAGATCATCTTCCCCTTTGTCAAGGAGGGAGAGACCCGCACCGCCAAGTTCACCTTCCGCAACACCGGCGACCAGAACCTCATCATCGACCGGGTGGCCCCCTCCTGCGGCTGCACGGTGGCCACCTTCGACAAGGTGGTCAAACCGGGTGAATCGGGCGTCATAACCCTGGAGCTGGACACCACCGGCATCACCGGGGCCTTTCGCAAGACCGCCGTGGTGGCCTCCAACGACCCCAGCAAGCCCAACGCCACCCTGGTGATACTGGGTGAGACCTTGAGCCGTCTCAAGGTGGACAAGGGCCGGCGTATCGACCTCATCGGTTGCCTGGGCAGCGACATCAGCACCGTGGCCACCCTCAGCGATCCCGACGGCCGGCCGGTGCTCATCACCCGGCTGGAAAACCCCATGAAGGACTACCTCAAGGCCACCCTGGAGCCGCTGCCCGGCGGCAAGCAGTACCGCCTGCACCTCAAGGCGGTGGCCACCAAGCCGATCGAGTTCGCCGGCCCGTTGTTCTTGCACGTGGCCGGCAGCGGCAAGGTGACCATCTTCATCTACTGCGAGGTCAACGGCAAGTTCAAGGTCATGCCCCACGAGGTGCACTTCGGCACGGTTAGCCCGGGCATGCAAGGCGGCATGCAGCGGCCCATCGTGGTGGAGGCCGCCTGCGCCGACGAGCTGAAGATCGACAGCATCGTCTACGACGACAAGAAGTTCAAGGTGGAGCAGCGCTGGGAGGTCCCGGCCCGCCGCCTGGCCCTCATCGTCACCCCTCGGGCGGAGGTCCTGGGCAAGGGGCCCTTTGAGGCCAAGCTCTCGGTGCACGCCAACGGCGAGTCGATCGCCGTGCTGCTCAAGGGGGTGGTGCGCTAGGGGCTCACCCCCCACAGGACGGCCAGCCCGGCCGTCCAGCCCAACAAGCCCATAATGGCCCAGGTGGTCGCGCGCGGCCCCTGGGCCTTTTCTTGCCCCGGCGGCCCCAGGGCCCAGGCGGCCCAGGCGCACAGGCCGGCGGCCGCGGCGTTGCTCAAGGCGTCGGCCGGGTCGCCCACCCGCCGGGGGTGGACGTACTGGACCAGTTCGTCGGCCAGGCCCACCCCGGCGGCCAGCAGAACCGCCCAGTACAGGGCCCAGGCGCCGGGGGCCAGGGGGCGGGTGAGGCGCAAGGCCAGCAGGCCGGCCACCCCGTAGAGCAGCAGGTGGATGCGCTCGATAAAGGCCGCCTGCCACCAGGCCACCAGGCCCAGGCCCGCCCCGGCGGCCAGCAGAACCAGCCCGGCCCGTAGCCGCCGGCCGGGGGGCAGGCGCCGCAGGGCCCAGGCCCCGCCGGCCAGGCCCAGGGCGCCGGCCGCGGCCAAGGCGGCGGTCACCCACCAGCGGCCGGCCCCCTCGATCCAGGGGGCCGCCTCCCGTCCGAAATGCAGGCAAAGGGCGATGAGGGCCGTCCAGAGGACCAGGGCGGCCAGGTTCAGCGCCACCGGGCTACCCGGCCGACTTGAGCCCGTCGATGGCCGCGGCCAGCCCGTCCTGGTGGCCGAAGACGGCCGAGCCGGCCACCAACAGGTCGGCCCCGGCGGCGGCCACCAGGGGCGCGGTCTCCCGGTTCACCCCGCCGTCGACGCTGATGATGAAGTCCTGGTTGTGCCCCCCGCGCAGGCGGGTCAGGGCGTTGATGCGCCCCGGGGCGTTGGGGATGAAGCTCTGGCCGCCGAAGCCCGGGTTGACGCTCATGATCAACACCATGTCCACGTAGTCCAGCACCTCCTGCACCGCCACCAGGGGGGTGGCCGGGTTCAGGGCCACGCCGGCCTTTTTGCCCAGCTCGCTGATGGCCGTGAGGGTGCGGTGCAGGTGGGGGCAGGCCTCGGCGTGCACCGTGATGTAGTCGGCCCCGGCGGCGGCGAAGTCGGCCAGGAAGTCATCGGGGTTGGAGATCATCAGATGGACGTCCAGGGGCAGCTCGGTCTCCGGCCGGATGGCCGCCACCACCGGCGGGCCGATGGTGAGGTTGGGCACGAAGTGCCCGTCCATGACGTCCACGTGGATCATGTCCGCCCCGGCCTGGGCCAGGCGTTTAACGTCCCGGCCCAGGTGGGCGAAGTCGGCCGACAAGATGGAAGGGGCCACTTTTACCATTTGCTTCTCCAGGGCCTCGCGGGCCACCGGTAATCCCCGCCGGCTCAAGCCCAGGCGGAGTACAACCAGGCCGCCGCGCCGGCCAGGCAAAAATTAAACTCCACCAACCCCTCGCTGAGGGTGCCGGGCATCATCCAGGTGCGACCCAGCATGCTCTGCATCAGGTTCAGCCCGGCCAGGGGCAACAGCAGCACCCAGGCCACCGGGGAGGTCCAACCGGCCAGGGGGGCCGCCACCAGCACCAGCGCCAGCACCAGCGAGAGCCGGCGCAGCAGGCGATGGGCCTTGGCCGGCCCCAGGAAGATGGGCAGGGTCTCCTTGCCCACGATGAGATCGCCCTGCACGTCCAGGATATCAAACAGGGCGCAGCGCAGAAAGACCATCACCAAAACGTAGCCGGCGGCGATGACCAGCCCGGGCCAGTCGAAGCGGCCCACGGCCACCGCCGGCAACACCGCGGCCACCACCGACCAGGCCAGGGCGGCCGATACCGTCTTGGAACCGGGGATGTCCTTGAGCCGGTGTATGCGGATGACGCGTTCCAGCCGTTGCGGGAAAAAGGGAACCGAGTAAAGCAGTCCCAGGACGCTCATCAGGCTTACGATCAAGAAGGGCAGCGGCCCCAGGGCCCAGCAGAGCCCCAACCCGGCCGCGCCGGCCGCCACCCCGGCGCCCACCAGGAACCGCTGGTGCTTGGCCAAAAACACCGCCCGGTCCGGGTCGTTGTATTGCCCGGCTTCCTTGTCCAGGAAGTGGTTGAGCAGGTGCATGGCGTAGATATAGAAAAAGGCCACCGCGGTCAAGGTGACGGTGGGGGTGATGCCTTGCAGCAGGCTGGCGGCGATGCTCATGCCGGCCGCGCCCAGGGCCACCATGAACTGGCTGCGCACCAGGAAACGGAAGGCCCGGCGGCAGATGTAGTTGACGGCCACCTCGCCGTCGGAGCGGATGGCGGCCACCTCGCGCACCACCCGCTTGATCACCCAGTTGGGGGTGGAGGCCCCGGCGGTTACGCCCACCGATCCCAGGCGGTGCAGGCTCTCGGCGTCGATCTCGGCCTCGGTTTCCACCGCCTGGACCACCTTGCCGCTCTCGGCGGCCACCGTGGCCAGGCGGCGGGTGTTGCCGCTTTCCCGGCCGCCCACCACCACCACGGCGTCCACCTCGCCGGCCAGGCGGCGCACCTCGTCCTGCCGGCGGTGGGTGGCCTCGCAGATGGTGTCGTGCACCTCCAGGTCGCCGAAGCGGCGCTGCAGGGCGGCGACCACCTGCTGGAAGACCTCCTCGTGCTGGGTGGTCTGGGCCACCACCACCACCTGCGAGAGCTCCGGCAAAAGCTCCACCTCGCCGGGGGTGGAGACCACCCAGCCCATGTCGCCGGCGTGGCCCTTGAGCCCCTTCACCTCGGGGTGGCCGGCGTCGCCCACGATGACCACGTGCTTGCCGTGGCGGGCCGCCTTGGCGATGATGGCCTGCACCTTGAGCACCCGGGGGCAGGTGCCTTCCAGCACCTGGTCGAAGCCGGCCCGCTTCAGGGCGGCCTTGTCGTGCGGCGGCACTCCGTGGGCCCGGATGATCACCGTGCCCCCCCGCCGACTGCCCGGGGCCGGCAGCTCGCGCAGCACCTCGATGCCCTTGGAGCGCAGCAGCTCCAGCACCTGGGGGTTGTGGATCAGGGGGCCGTAGGTGTACAGGGGGCCGGGGTGGTGCCGCACGGCCGACAGGGCCAGCTCCATCACCCGGCGCACTCCCATGCAAAAGCCGGCGGTGCGGGCCAGGCGTACCTTCATGCCGCCCGCTCCAGCAAGCTCTGGAAGTAACGCTCGGTGATGGCGGTGATCTCCTCCAGGTCGCGGGCCGCCCCGGCCGCCCGGCGAAAAACCACCGCCCCGGGCAGGCCCTTGGTGTAGTACATCATGAACTGGCGCACGAAGTGCAAGGCGTGCCCCCGGCCGCCGGTGCGCCGGGCCAGCTCCACGTGCCGCCACAGGGCTTGGCGGCGCTGCTCCAGGCTCACCCGGGCCACCGGCTCCCCCCGCCACCGGGCCGCGGCCCGCCCGAAAATCCAGGGGTCGCCCCGGGCCGCCCGGCCGATCATCACCAGGTCGCAGCCGGTCTGCTCCAGCATGGCCACCGCCTTCTCGTGGTCGGTCACGTCGCCGTTGCCGATCACCGGCACCGGGCACCAGGACTTGAGCCGGGCGATGGCCGACCAGTCGGCCTCCCCGGCGTAGGCCTGCTTGGCGCTGCGGGCGTGCAGGGTCACCCCGCGCACCCCGGCGGCCAGCACCGGCGGCAGGACCTTGGTCAACTCGTCGCCGCGCCAACCCAGCCGCAGCTTCACGGTCACCGGCAGGGTGGAGTTTTCCACCACCGCGGCGGCCACCTCGCCGGCGCGCACCGGGTCGTCCAGCAGGGCCGAGCCGGCCCCCTGGCGGCGCACCTTGCGCACCGGACAGCCCATGTTGATATCGATCAGCGCCACCTGCCCGGCCAGCAGCCGGCAGGCCTTGGCCGCCGCGGCGCCCATCACCTCGGGATCGGCCCCAAAGAGCTGCAAACCCACCGGGTGTTCCTGGGGCAGCACCCGGGTGAGCACCATGGTGCGAGGCAGCTCCCGCACCAGTCCGGCGGCCGAGACCATCTCGGTGTAAACCAGCGACGCTCCCCCCTCCCGGGCCATGATACGAAAGGCCGGGCTGGACACCCCGGCCATGGGCGCGGCCACAAAGGGCGAGCTGATCTCAAGGTCGGCGTAGCGCATAAGGCCGAGTCTACCCCAGGGTCGCAGTAGTGTAAACCAGGCGCCTTGACACCGGCGGCGCCACGGCCCATGCTTATATCCGTGGGGAGTGGCAGCGTGACAATTACAGGAATGACAGGGTGAGCGGCGGCGGCTCCGCGGACCAGGCGGTGTTCGGCCCGGTACCCAGCCGCCGTCTGGGTTTGAGCCTGGGAGTGGACCTCCTGTGGCCCAAGACCTGCACCCTGGATTGCGTCTACTGCGAGCTGGGACCCACCAACCAACTCACCGCCCGCCGGGGAGTCTTCCGTGACCCCGACGAGGTACTGGCCCAGGTGGCCGAGCGCCTGGACCAACTGGAGCGCCCGCCGGACTTCATCACCCTGGCCGGTTCGGGCGAACCGACCCTGCACCAGGACCTGGGCCGGGTCCTGCAAGACCTCAAATCCCTGGGCCGGGCCAAGCTGGCCGTGCTCACCAACGGCACCCTCACCCCGGACCCTGAAGTACGCCGGGCCCTGGCCCTGGCCGACGTGGTGGTGCCGAGCCTGGACGCGGTGAGCCCGGACGTCTTCGCCCGCATCAACCGCCCGGCCGCCGGGGTGCATCCCGAGGAGATCGTCGAGGGGCTCATCGCCCTGCGGGAGGCCGTGCGCGGCCGGCTATGGCTGGAGGTGCTCCTGGTGGCCGGCATCAACGACCGCGAGGCCGAGTTGGCGCGCATCATCGCCGCGGCCGAGCGCATCGGGCCCGATAGGGTGCAGCTAAACACCGTGGTCCGCCCGCCGGCGGTGAGCGGGGTCAAGGCGGTGGGCGGCCGGCGGCTGGCCGAGATCGCCGAGCGCTTCAACCTGGATTGCGAGGTCATCGCCGAGCCCACGGTGCGGGCCCGGCCCGAGCGGGGAGAGTTGGCCGCCGAGGTGGTGGAGATGACCCGGCGGCGTCCCTGCACCATCGACGATTTGGCCAACATGGCCGGCCTGGACCGCCGGCGGACCAAGGAGCTGGTGCGCCGGCTGCTTAAGGCCGGCCGGCTCAAAACCGAGCTACACGGCCAGCAAATCTTTTACCGGGGAGTTTGACCAGGTCCGGGCAGGACCGAGGCCGCCCAAGGCGGCCGACACGATTTAGTAGAGGGGGCCGCGCGGAGGCGCGAAACGGTTTGGGGGAATCTATGAGCGAACCGCGGCGAGATAGCGAGCAATTGTACCTGGGGCTGGACGTGGGCTCGGTGAGCGTCGACACGGTGGTGATCGACGCTGCCGGGCGCATCCTGGCGGCCGACTACACCCGCACCCGCGGCCGTCCCCTGCAGGTGGCCCACCAGGTGCTGCAAGACATCCTGGCGGCCCACGGGGCCGAGCGCTTCCAGGGCTTGGCCCTCACCGGCGGGGGCGCCGCCGCCCTGGCCGCGGTGCTCGGCGGCCTGGTGGTCAACGAGATCATCGCCTCGGCCCGCGGGGTGGGGGCCCTGCACCCCGAGACCCGCACCATCATCGACATGGGCGGCGAGGACGCCAAGATGATCCTGGTGTCGCCCGACGGCCGCGGTGGCCTGAAGATCGACGACTTCGCCATGAACACCATGTGCGCCGCCGGCACCGGCTCTTTCCTGGACCAGCAGTCCCACCGCCTGGGCTACACCATCGAGCAGTTCAGCCAACTGGCCCTCAAGAGCACCCACCCACCCCGGCTGGCCGGGCGCTGCAGCGTCTTTGCCAAGACCGACATGATCCACCTGCAGCAGGAGGCCACCCTGGACTACGACATCGTGGCCGGCCTGTGCTTCGCCATGGCCCGCAACCTCAAGTCCAACATCGCCAAGGGCAAAAAAGTGACCCCGCCGGTCTGCTTCACCGGCGGGGTGGCGGCCAACGCCGGGGTGCACCGGGCCATGATCGACATCATGGACCTGGCCCCGGAGCAGCTCATCGTGCCGGAGCACTTCGCCTGCATGACCGCCCTGGGGGCGGCGCTCACCGCCCGCGACCAGGGATGGCAAAGCTCCCTGGACGGCCTGGAGGCCCTGGCCCGGCGGGCCGAGGAGAGCGCCGCCACGGCCGAGCGCCTGCCGCGGCTGGTGTGGGGAGACCATCACGCCGGAGCCGCGCCGCCCCCCGCGCCGCCGGAGGGTTCCTTGCAAGGATACCTGGGGGTGGACGTGGGCTCCATCTCCACCAACGTGGTGGTGATCGACCCCCAGATGAACGTCCTGTCCAAGCAGTACCTCATGACCGCCGGCCGGCCCCTGGACGCGGTGAAGGAGGGGCTGCGGCGGGTGGGCCGGGAGATCGGCGAGCGCCTCACCATCCTGGGGGCCGGCACCACCGGCAGCGGCCGTTACCTCACCGCCGACTTCATCGGGGCCGACATCGTGCGCAACGAGATCACCGCCCAGGCCACGGCGGCCGCGGCCATCGATCCGGCGGTGGACACCATCTTCGAGATCGGCGGCCAGGACTCCAAGTACATCTCGCTGGCCGAGGGCGCCATCGTGGACTTCACCATGAACAAGGTCTGCGCCGCCGGCACCGGCTCCTTCTTAGAGGAACAGGCCGAAAAACTGGGCATCAACATCCGGGGGCAGTTCGGCCAACTGGCCCTGTCGGCCGAGCGCCCGGTGCGCATGGGCGAGCGCTGCACCGTGTTCATGGAGTCGGACCTGGTGGCCCTGCAGGCGGCCGGGGCCGAGACCCCCGAGCTGGTGGCCGGCCTGTCCTACTCCATCGTGCACAACTACCTCAACAAGGTGGTGGAGGACCGTCCGGTGGGCCGCAAGATATTCTACCAGGGGGCCACGGCGGCCAACCAGGGCATCGTGGCCGCCTTTGAAGCGGTCCTGGGCCGGCCCATCACCGTGCCCCCCAACCACGAGGTCACCGGGGCCATCGGCGCGGCTATCCTGGCCATGCGCGAGCGCACCTGGGAGACCAGCCGCTTCAAGGGCTTCGAGCTCTCCCAGGCCGGTTACCAGATATCCACCTTCGAGTGCTCCGGCTGTCCCAACGCCTGCGCCATCCGCAAGGTGAAGATCGAGGGCAACCGCCGGCCGCTCTTTTACGGCTCGCGCTGCGACAAGTACGACGTGGTGGAAAACCAGTCCGACGCCCGCGACCTGCCCGACCTCTTTGCCCGGCGCGAGGAGATGCTGCTTAGCTACCTGGAGCCCCCGGCCAGTCCGCGCGGCCGGGTGGGCATCCCCCGGGCCATGTTCTTCCGGGAGTGGCTGCCCTTCTTCAGCGCCTTTTGCCAGCGCCTGGGACTGGAGGTGGTGGTGAGCGGCCCCACCAACAAGCGGCTCATCCACCGCGGGGTGGAGGTGATGGTCAACGAGCCCTGCTTTCCGCTCAAGGTGGCCCACGGTCACCTGGCCGAGCTGATGGATTCCGGGGTGCGGCGCATCCTGCTGCCGGCCCTGGTTAACGTGGAGGCGCCCCACCACGAGACGGGCCACGGCCTGGTCTGTCCCTATGCCCAAACCCTGCCCTACACCGCGCCGGCCGCCCTGGACTTCGCGGCCGCCGGGGTGGAGCTGGTGAGCGCGCCGCTGCGCATGGGCTACGGTCCCAAGGTCATGCGCCGGGACCTGGCCGAGCTGGCCCGGCGCCTGGGCGGCCGGCGGCGCGACCTGGACGCGGCCATCGCCGCCGGTCGGGCGGCCCAGGACGACTTCAACGCCCGGCTGCTGGCCGCCGGCCGCGAGGTGCTGGCGGCCATGGCCCCTGATGACCGGGCCATGGTGGTCATCAGCCGGCCCTACAACGGGGCCGACCCTGGCATCAACCTGGGCCTGCCGCGCAAGATGCGCCAGTTGGGGGTCTGGGCCATACCCATGGACTTCCTGGACACCGACGCCCTGATGGACTCGCCGGAGCTGGCCGAGATGTACTGGCGCTACGGCCAGCGCATCCTGGCCGCCGGCCGGCTGGTGCGCTCCGATCCCCGCTTGCACGCGGTGGTCATCAGCAACTTCGGCTGCGGCCCCGACAGCTTCATCCACCACTTCTTCGGCCAGGTGATGGCCGGCAAGCCCTACCTGGAGATCGAGATCGACGAGCACTCCGCCGACGTGGGGGCCATCACCCGGCTGGAGGCATTCCTGGACTCCCAGGGCAACGTGGCCCATACCCCGCCGCCCAAGACCCGCCCACCCAAGCGCAACGTGCACACCAACGGCCGGGCGGTCTTCATCCCGCCGATGGCCGACAACGCCGAGGCGGTGGCCGCCGCCCTGCGGGCCAACGGGGTGGAGGCCGCGGTCATGCCGCAGTCCGACGCCCGCACCCAGGAACTGGGCCGCCGTCACACCTCGGGCAAGGAATGTTACCCCTGCGCCCTCACCACCGGCGATATGCTCAAGGTGCTCACCGACAGCGGGGTGGACCGCAACAACGTGGCCTTCTTCATGCCCGGCGGCACCGGCCCCTGCCGTTTCGGCCAGTACCACCGTTACCACCGCATGGTGCTCGACGAGCTGGGCTACCAGGACGTGCCCATCTACTCCCCCAACCAGTCCGAGGCCTTTTATAAAGAGCTGAACCTCGCCGGCGGCGGCGACTTCACCCGTCTGGGCTGGCAGGGGGTGGTGGCGGTGGACCTGCTGCAAAAGGCCCTGCACGAGACCCGACCCTACGAGGCCAACCCCGGCGAGACCGACCAGCTCTACCAACACTGGCTCCGGGAGGTCTGCCACACCATCGAAACCCGCGGCGACCTGACGGCCACCCTGGCCGCGGCGGCCAAGGAGATGGCGGCCATACCCACCAGCGACCAGAACCACCGGCCCCTGGTGGGCATCGTGGGCGAGATTTACACCCGGCTAAACCGCTTTGCCAACGAGGAGGTGATCCGGCAGGTGGAGGAGCTCGGCGGCGAGGCCTGGATGCCTGGGTTGGTGGAGTGGGTGCTCTACACCAACTGGTGCAGCGCCCGCCGGGCCCGCGTGCTGGGGCTGTGGCGGGAGCTGGGCTCGGTGATGCTGGAAAACTTCTTCCAGCACAAGGACGAAAAAAGCCTGGGCCGGCCTTGGCAGGGGGTCTTGCGCACCCTGCACGAGCCCAAGACCCGCGAGGTGCTGCGCCTGGCCGCGCCCTACCTGCACCATACCTACGAGGGCGAGGCCATCCTCAGCCTGGGCAAGAGCGCCGACATGTTCAACCGGGGGGCCAGCGGGGTGATCAACGTCATCCCCTTCACCTGCATGCCCGGCACCGTGGTCACCGCCCTGATGAAGCGCTTCCGCGAGGACAAGGGCAACCTGCCCTTCCTGCCCATGACCATGGACGGCCAGGAGCAGGCCGGTAGCCGCATACGGCTTGAAGCCTTCATGCACCAGGTAAAGCAGTTCCAAGCGGCGGGCCAACGATAAGGTTTAGGCCTGCGGCAGCGTGCCGCTGCACCCATATGGGCCGAGGCGTTATTCTTCGGGCGGCCGTTATCATTCAATTGCCACCGTTAGAGTATAGAGCTGGTTAGCCAAGGATATCGTTAAAGGCCGGCCAAGAGTGGAAAAGGAAGATTGCTTCGTCGCCTGCCGGCTCCTCGCAATGACGTCTATATTCTTACAAGTAAAACCGACACGGCCTTAAAAAACGTGCGAGCGAAGGATAGCGGGGGACGAGCCTGTAGCGTCTCGCCACCGGACCTATACGGGTGCCGAGGCACTCGGCGCGGCGGGCTGCCGCGGCCATATGGGCCGGGGAGTTTAGGGCAAGAGCCGACCACATCATTCAATTGCCACCGGCAAGAGATTGCTGGTAATTCCCAAGGATGTCGTTAAAGGCGAGCCAAGAGTGGAAAAGGAAGATTGCTTCGTCGCCTGCCGGCTCCTCGCAATGACGTCTATTTTGTAAAAGCGCTACGACCTTAAAGTCGGCCCCGAGCGGAGCAGGTGGGGTGACGAGCCCCCAGCGGTTCGCCACCGGGCCTATACGGGAGCGGCGGCACGCCGCCACGGCCTTAAAGTCGGCCCCGAGCGAAGGATAGCGGGGGACGAGCCTGTAGCGTCTCGCCACCGGACCTATACGGGTGCCGAGGCACTCGGCGTGGCAGGCTGCCATATTACATCTCCCTTTTGGGGTGCAACCCCTGCGAATCATCTCCGTTTTGGCGCCATGGCCGTGAGGCGTTAATTGCCTCAATTGCCCGACATGGCGGTCAAACTATTTCTTTTTGCCTCTTGCCGTGGAGGGGGCAGGGTCATATGATTCGGGCATGAGTACGAATAAAAAAATGTTGATAGACGCCCAGGACCCGGAGGAACTCCGGGTAGCGGTGGTGGAGGATGGCAGGCTGGAGGCCTTTTACGTGGAGGCCGCGGCCAGCGAGCAGACCCGGGGAAACATCTACAAGGCCGTGGTGGTCAACGTGGAGCCGAGCCTGGACGCCGCCTTTTTGGACTATGGCGCGCCGCGCCACGGGTTTTTGCAGTTGGCCGACCTACGACCCGACGCCCTGGACGATTTCTCGGGCAAGGGCGGCAAGACGTCCAAGCTCAAACGGGGCGACAAGCTCCTGGTGCAGGTGGCCAAGGAGCCCACCGGCAACAAGGGGGCCAGCCTCACCACCTATCTTTCCATTCCCGGCCAGTACCTGGTGCTCACCCCGGGCCACGAGGCCAGCGGGGTTTCCCGCCAGATCGCCGACGAGTCCGAACGCAAGCGGCTCAAGCAGGTATTGGACGAGCTGAAGCGGCCGCCCAACACCGGGGTGATCGCCCGCACCGCGGCCGGGGGGCGTTCCAAGAAAGAGATCAAGGCCAACTTCGCCCTGCTCAAGCGGGTGTGGCAGGACATCCAGCGGCGGGCCAAGCAGGCCAGCGCGCCCAAGCTCATCAACAAGGAGGAAGAGCTGGCGGTGCGTACGGTGCGCGACCTGTTCACCGCCGAGGTGAGCGAGGTACTGGTGGACGACCCGGCGGTCTTTGAGCGGGTGCAGCACTTCATCGGCCTGGTGAGCCCGCGGCGCAAGAAGGACGTGAAGCTGCACCGCGGCAAGCCCATTTTCCACAAGTACCAGATCGAGCAGCAGATCGAGAGCATCTACCAGCCCACGGTGCACCTGCCTTCGGGCGGGTCCATCGTCATCAACCCCACCGAGGCCCTGGTGGCGGTGGATGTCAACTCGCACAAGGCGCACAAGGGCAAGGAGATCGAGGAGACCGCCCTGGCGGTCAACCTGGAGGCCGCGGCCGAGGTGGCGCGGCAGTTGCGCCTGCGCGACCTGGGCGGCTTGGTGGTGGTGGACTTCATCGACATGCGCGACCGCAAGCACCGCAACCAGGTGCGCAACAAGATGAAGGCCGAGCTGAAGAAGGACAAGGCCAAGTCCGACGTGGGCAACATCAGCCGTTTCGGTCTGTTGGAGCTGAGCCGCCAGCGCATCCGTCCGCCCATTGATTTTGGCGACACCCGGCCCTGCCCCCATTGCCAGGGCCGCGGCACGGTGCGCACCCCCGAGGCGGTGGGGCGCACCGTCCTACGCAGCCTGGGACGCCGCCTGGGCCATGACTTCAAAGACGGCCTGCGGGTGCGGCTCTCGCCCGAGGTGGCCGCGCACCTGCAAAACAACAAGCGCGCCGCCCTGGCCAAGCTGGAGCAGGTCAAGGGCGCTTGCCTGGAGATCGCCACCGACGCCGGGCTCTTGCTGGAAGAGATGGTGTTCGAGCGTTTGGAGGAGCCGTGGAGCGTGTCCCCGGCCGAGGCGCCGTGCCCGGCCGCCGCGCCCCTGGTAGCCCCGAACCAGGGCGCGTCGCAGGACAAATCCTCCGAACCGGCCAAGCCCGCGTCGTCGCGCAAGCGCCGGCGGCGGCCGGCGGCGGCCAAGAGCAAACCGGCCGCCGAGCCGGAGCCGGCCAAGACCGAGGGTAAGAAGGACGCCGCATCCTCGGAAGCCAAGCCGCCGGCCCGGCGCAGCCGCCGGCGGCGCTCCCGCAGCGGCGCCGCCCGCCGCCGCGCCAAGAAGGCGGCCCAACAACGGGCGGCCACCGAGCAGGCGCAGTAACCGGGCCCGCCCCCGAGTGCCAAACGGAGCTTGATTACGCTATCGGTCTGGCGTGTCCCTCACGCCGCCAGGCTGGTGCGGCGTATCAGCTTGTCTTTCATCTCCAGCGTACGGCATGGATTCCTCGCCCCTTGGAGAGATTAACCACCGCCGACAATTCCCGCGGTTCCCGGCGAGCCAGGCCCAGGGGCTTGAGCGAGGTGTCGATGCGGGAGAGCTTGGCCTCGCCCAGGTTGTGGTAGGGCAGGCAGTGGATGGACTCCTGCCCGTTTTGTCGTAAAAACTCGGCCGTGGCCGCGATGTTTTCCGGGTCGTCGTTCACCCCGGGGATCAGCGGCATCCGGGCCGGCAGGGGCGCGCCGGCCGCAGCCAGGCAGCCGCGGCAGGTATCCTGGTAAAAGGCCATCTCCGGGGTCCAGCGGTGGGACTCTCCGGGTTTTGGCACCACCGGCAGGCCAGGCTGCACCCCTTGAAAAACAGGGAAGTGCGGATGCCGGGCCCGTCGTGCAAAGAAAATCGCTGGATATCAAAAAGTAGCGCTTGCGCCAAGGGCTCTCCCATGGCCGGGACCGGCGGCGAACGTCAGTCGGAATCGGGATGGCTCCCCAGGCCGGGGAAGGCGTCCTCGGCGCAGATGGGACAGATGGTATGAGTGAACTCGGCCCCGGTGCGCTCGGAGAAATAGGTCTCCAGGTCGTGCCATTGTCCGTTTTCGTCCCGGATGCGCTTGCACACCGCACAGATGGGCAAGAGGCCCATGAGTATCTTGTTTTCGCGCAACAGGCGGTCGCGCTCGGCCACCGCCTCTTCCAGGCGCTTGATCAGCTCTTCGCGCTCATCGTCCCATTGGCGGCGGTCGCTGATATCGCGGGTTATACCTATGATGTATACCTTGCCGTCGCGGTCGCGGTAGAACCGCGAGGCCGTCTCCACCCACACGGTGGAGCCGTCCTTGCGTTTGAGCTGCAGCTCAATCACCTCCCGGGGGTCCTCACCCTGGAGGTAACGCTGGTGGCTCTGGCGTAACTTCTCCAGGACCCTCTGGTAAGACTGTGGCTCCAGGGTATCCTTGAGGGTCTGCCGCAACAGCTCCTGGGGCGTATACCCGGTGAGTTGCTCGATCGACGGGCTGACATAGGCATAGGCCAGGTAGTCCATGTCCAGCATCCAGATCACGTCGGTGACGTTATCGGCCAGCAAACGATACCGCAGCTCCTGGCCGTCCAACTCTTTTTCCAGGTCCTTCTTGGTCTCTGGCGACATAACTACAGACTCCCGCCGGCCCCTCCCCTCCCGGTAAGGGGCACAAAAATACCTCCCCAACTATTTGTTTAATCCTAGCATGCGCCGCCCTGCCCTGTTAAGTAATTGGCCGGCCATGAAAAAACTGACCATCTCTGTTGTCCCGCAGGTGCGCGGTTTTTTTCGCGCCAGGCCGGCGGCGGCAACCCGCGGCCAGACCAAATACGGTTAGCAAGACAAAACAATTTGCCGAAACGGGGCAAAACGTGTTAAATTTCAGTAAGATCAGCATTCTAACAGGGAGCAAGGGATAATGAAATCCCAAGACACCCGCAAAAACCACGGCCCTGCGGTTCCGGTAGACGAGTTGATTGAAAATACCCGGACCCGCCGTTTGCTGGTCCGCCGTCCCAAAGCCTCTTTTGAGGGTATGCCCCTGCGTGACGTGCGTCTCAAGCTCAGCCAACCGCCGGGCCTGGAAGGGGCGGAGGAGGTTTTGGAAAAAAACCTGACCCGCCAGATGCACCGGGAATACACCGACATGGGGTGGTGGGAACGGACCTGGGAATTCAGCCAGGTATGGGACCACGTGCGGCGCCGGCGCCTGGCCCTGCTCAGCAGCTCTTTCGACCAGCTTCGTCCCCGCTGGAAAGACCCGTCCTGGGACGACTTCAACCAGGGACGCCGCCAGGCCGACGCCCACGGTGTCCGCTACGAGCCGTGGATTCGGGCGGTCTTCAAGTCCATGCCCGGTCAAGACGTCTCCCCCTCTCGCCTGCACGGCGAGGCGGCCATCCGGGCCTATTCCAAGTACGCCCCGCCCGATGAGCCCACCTCGGCCGCGGAGCCGGCTCCTGACGAGCCCCTGGCCGACCAGGTGGCCGAGATTCTGGCCATGGCCGAGGACATCTACGGCGACGACCCCTTGGCCGGCGTCAAGTTGATCAGGGAATCCATACAAATGGGCGTTTTGCCACCTGAGGCGGTGGATACTCTGCCCCAGCGCCTGCGCTTTGCCTATCACCAAGAATACCTAAAACAAGACAGCGCCGGAGCCGCGCGTCCCCCGGCCCCCGCCGTGGGGGTCGACCTACCCAAGATCATCATTTAACGAGCGGTAGACACCGGGGAAGCCCCTCATGGCCAGGGGGGTGCACGCCGTGTCGGCGGGTATGCCCGCCGGTCGGGCCTGCGCCAGGTTGACAGGTGGGCCGCCATCAGGTACAAGGCGTGGGGGTCAGCGTGGGGAAACCCCGCCCCGGAGAGATGCCCGAGTTGGCCGAAGGGGCGCGACTGGAAATCGCGTGTACGCTCACAAGGTGTACCGAGGGTTCGAATCCCTCTCTCTCCGCCAAAAAACATCCCGGCCGCGAGCGCTCTGGGTGCTCGCGGCTTTTTTTATAGTCACCACCGGGGTGGGTGTATTGAGCCTTACCCCGGCCGGCGCGCGCCGGCTCAGCGGCACAGCAGGGGGCTGGGTCCGCGCCGGGAATCCTCGATGAGCTTCCGGTAGCGCGCCGTCTCCGGCGGCTGCCCCGCGGCGGCCCGGGCCTGGTTGATGGTCCCCAGCACCGCCACGGCCTTGTCGGTGCGTCCCAACTCGGCCCACAGTCGAATGGCCCGGTCCAGGTGGTCCAGCCCCTGGCGGCGGCTGCCCATAGCCAGCTCCAGGCGCCCCAACAGGGTGAGGTCCTCGGCGATGCCGGCCGGGTTGGTCCGGGCCTTGTCCAGGGCCAGGGCCCGCAGCAGGTGCGCCCGCGCCGCCGGGCGCCGGCCCAGGGCCTGTTGCACCAGTCCCAACTGCACCCAGTAGTCGGCCCGGTCCTCGGCCCCGGCCGCCCGGGCCCGGGCCAGCCAGGCCGCGGCCTGCCGCGGCCGGCCGGCCTTGCGCTGGACCATGGCCAGGTTCACCAAGTGCAGGGCCAGGCCGGTGCGGGCCGGGTCTTGGCCGGCGGCCCGGGCCGCCTGGAGCCAAAGCTTTTCGGCCCGCTCCAGCCGGTGGCGGCGATAGGCCACCGCGGCCCGGTTGCCCAGGATGAGCGCGGCCAGCCCCGGCACGCGGGCGCTGCGGTTTAGGGCCTCGGCCCGGTCCAGGTGCCGGGCGGCGGCGGCGCTGTCGCCGGCGGCTATGGCCACGGCGGCCAGGTTGTTGCGGGCCCGGGCCATGGCGGCCACGTCGTCGGTGAGGCGGGCGGCGGCCAGGGCCTCGCCAAAGAGGGCCCGGGCCTTGACCAGGCACCCCCGCCGGTACCACCGGCTGCCCTGGGCGGCCAGGCTCTCGGCGGCCGAGACCAGCGCCGGCCGGGGCGGGGGAGGCGGCGGGCCGCAAGAGGCGGCCAGGCTCCCGAGCATCACTGCCGCTATCAGCCAAGCCCAGCGTCGCATCACTCCCCCCTTATCTCGCTGCCGTGGCTCTGGGGCGCCGGGGTCTGCGGCAGGTTGGGCCGGATGAGGAAGTTGGCCTTGAGCGCCCCCAGGATCTGGTTGAGCTTGGCCAAGACCTCGCCGGCCTGGCGGGCCAGGGTGGGCGCCTGGCCCATGGCCTGGTTCAGCAGGCCGGTGGCTTTCTCCAGGCGCTCCAAGATAACCTCGACCTTGGCCAGGGACTTGGCCGAGGCGCGGTCCATGATCTTCTGCAGCCGGCCCATCACCCCGTCGAGCTTGGCCATCTGGGCCTGGGCCGCCCGGTAAAGCTGGTCGCTGGTGAGCAGCCGGCCCACCGTGCCCTCCCCCCGGCGCAGGGAGGCCAGCAGTTGCCGCACCTCGGCCATGACACCGCGGGCGTCGGCCAGGGTCTTGAACAACTCGCCCTGGGGATCGCCCAGGCGGTTGGCCAGGGCGGCCAGGTGGTCGATGGCCTGGCCCAGCCGGCGGAAATCGATGTTACTGGCCGATTGCTCCAACAGGTCGGCCAGCAGGTGGGGCCGGCGGGCCGGTATCTCGCCGCCGGGGGCGATGGGCCGGGCCCAGGGGCTGCCCGGGGCGATGGCCACGTACTCGCCGCCCACCAAGATAGCCGCCCGCACCGTGGCCCAGGAGTCGGCGCGGATACGGCCGGCCTGGTCGGCCAGCACCCGCAGCCGGATGCGCACCCGGTTGTCCTCGGTGAGCACCACCCCCCGCACCTCGCCGATGTCGTGGCCCAGCAGCCGCACCTTGCTGCCCACGGCCAGGTTGTAGCCGTCGTCAAAGGTGACGTAGTAGCTGTGGTGCGGCCGGAACCAGTTCTTGCCCTGGCTGATCATGCCCAATACGGCCAGCGACACCACCAGCACCAACAGCACCAGGGCGCCCACCAGTTTTTCCTGAACACTGAATTCCAGGGTCATGGCTCACCCCCGCCCCCCGCGCCCGGGGCCACCCGGCCGCGCCCCTGGCTCAACCGGAGCACCAGGTCGCAGGACAGGCCCCGGACTTGGGGCTGCAGCGCGCCCATGAGCAGCGCGGCCCGGCCGCGCCGCACGGTATCGGCCACGGCGCTCATCATCATATCGTATTCCTCCCCCCCCAAGTCCAGCTCCGGCAGCTCCAGCAGCAGCAGCTCCGGCTCCATGATCAGCTCGCGGGCGTAAAGGGCCATACGCCGCTGCCACACCGGCAGGTCCACCGGCCGCAAGTCCCACACCGGCTCCAGCCCCAAGGGGCCCGCCACCGCCAGGGCCCGCCGGTTGGCTTGGTCCCAGCCCAGGCCATGGTGGTACATGGGGCCCAGGGTGAGGTTGCCGCCGATGGTGAGGTTGCTCACCAGGGCGCTGGCCTGGCGCACCAGGCCGATGCGGCACCGCAGCAGGGCCAAGCGGCGCGGGGCCAAGGCGGTGGCGTCGTGGCCGAACCAGCTCACCCGGCCGGCCCGCGGCGCGCTCAAGCCGGCGGCCACCTTGATCAAGGCGGTGAGCGACTGGTGTGGCTCGGCCAACACCAGGCAGCTTTGCCCCGGCTCCAGGGACAGGCTCACCTCCTCCAGCAGGGCCGGCCCCTGCCGCGGCCCCAGGCTCACCCTCTCCAGTATCAAGGCAGTCGAGCTCATGGCCGGCCTCACAGGTAAAAGAAAACGCTGATGACCAGGTTGGCCGTGAAGCTGTAGATAAAGCACTCCAACAGGGCGCGTGACACCTGGGGCGGGATGGCGGTCACCGCGCCACGCACGGTGAACCCCTGGTACAGGCAGACCACGCAGGTGACCAGCCCGAAGATCATCACCTTGGCCAGCCCCACCACCAGGTCCCAACCGCTGAGCCCGGCGGCCAGGTCGTGCCACAGGGCCCAGAAAGAGACGTTGGCCAGCATGCGGGCCCCGGCGAACCCGCCGAAGACGGCCACCACCACGAAGACGATCAGGAGCATCACCGAAGACAGGACCATGGCCGCCAGGCGGGGCACGGCCAACAAGCGCAGGGGATCAATACCCAGCATCTCGATCCCCTCCATCTCGCGCAGCACGGTCATGTAGCCCATCTCGATGGTGATGGCCGAACCGGAACGCAGGATGATCACCAAGCCGGTGAGGATGGGGCCCAGCTCGCGGATGATCACCACGATGAGCAGTTGGGTCAGGGCGAACTGGCCGCCGACCTTGGAGAGCTGGGTGTAGCCCTGGATCACCACCACCGCCCCCACCAGCAGGGCCAGCACCAGCACGATCCAGAACGATTGCACCGCGGTGAAGTAGAGTTGGCTGACGAAATTGCGCCACAGCAGACGCCGCCCCCGGGAGCCCCAGCCCCCCATGGCCTTGAGGCAAACCCAGGCGAAACCGGCCAGCTCGCCGGGACGCCGCAGCCTGGTCATGACCCAACGGCCCAGGGTCCCGGCCAGGGTCATGGGCCAACCGGCTATGGCCATGGCCACCGGCTCCCCCTTTGCCGCCTTCTGCGCCCCGTGATCCCCATGGACTCACGATAGCCCGCAGTCCCAAGCGGGGTCAAGACCGCCCCCGGCCCAAGGCCCCTAGCCGGGCTCCACCACCCGGCCCATGAACAAGATGGCCCCGCTGGGGCGGTGGCGGATCAAAAAGACAAAGGGGTGGTCAGCGTTGAAAATCTTGGGCGGCTCCGGCTTGGCCATGGCCACGGACCGCATCACCACCGCGGTGGCCGCCGCCGCCCGGGTACCGGTCTCCTCCAGCTCCAGCCGGGCCTTGTGGACCACCTGGCCGATGTAAAAGTCGCGGCCGCCGGTGATGCCCGAGAAATCGGCCCGGCGGGAGCTGAAGGCGTCGACCATGCCCAGGGCCTGCAGGGCGTGCGACAGCCGGTAGGCGGTCTTGAGCTTGAGCCGGGGCAGGCTCACCATCACCTTTTGCCGGGTCATGGCGGCCAGCTTGGCCTTGAGCCAGGCGCTATTGAGCCCGGCCTCCAGGGCGGCCAGGCCGTCCCTGCGCCGCGGCAGGATGATCACCATCTCCAGGGCGCGGCCGCGGTAGGGCAGAGCCAGTACCTGGCAGACGGCGTCCTGGCCATAGTCGAAGCGGCCGGTGCAGTGCATGGTGGGCACCGGCTTGCCCTTCTTCGGCTCCAGCCAAAAGGTTTGGGGCCGGGTGTTCTTCTTGTCAAAGGGCTTGACCCACTTGCCTTGAAAATAGATGGCGTTGGTCAGCACCAGTTGGGCGCCCTCCACGTCACCGGAGTTGACCAGCTCGGGGATCATGCCGTCGGTGTGCTTGTCCACCCATTTATTGATGGCCGCGGCCGCGGCGGCCGGCCGGGTGAAGTCCACCCGGGCCAGGGAGGCGCCGTAGTTCTGGTTCACCAGGGCGATGAACCCCGGCTCGAGCCGGCTGCCCTTTTGCAGCCACAGGGCGTTGGCGATGCTGAGCTGCTGGCCCGGGCCGCTGGCCGCGGCAGCCATCTGGCGGCTGAGCCCGGCCACCGCGGGGTGCAGGCGGGCCTGGTCCAGGGTGAAGCCCAGCACCCGGGCCATCTGCTCGGCGGTGGTCCCGTGGGCCCCGGCGTAGGCCATGGCCAGGGCGCTGGCGATACTGTAGGGCGAAAACAACAGGTTGCCCGGCCGGCGGCCGAGCTGGCGGTGCAGCTTCAGGGCCAGGGCGGCGTCGGCCTCGGCCACGGCCAGCACGTCCGGGTCCGGGGCCTGGGCCCCGGCTACGGCGGCCGGCATGGCCAGCGCCACCAACAACAACACGGCGATAAGGCTTCGTTTCATTTTGTCCCTCGCGTGGTCGCCGGCCCGGGCCGGCCAACCGAAGGTTGGGTTAGCGCCGGGCCGCCCGCAGCGGCGGGGCCGGCGGCAAGACAGTAAAGCGCACCGCGGCCTCGGCCGTCTCCCGGCCGCGGCGGGCCCGCACCACCAGGCGGTGCCGTCCCGGCTCCAGCCGCAGGCGCAGGGTGAGGGGATCGTCCCCCGGCGCGACCGGCCGGCCGTCGAGCCGCCAGGTCACCGCCTCCACCGGCCGGCTCACCGCCACCCGGCAGTGCAGCACCCGCAGCTTGGGGTCCAAGTCCGGGTCCAGGGCGTAGATGGCCCCGGGCACCGGGGTGAGCAGCGAGACCTCCAGGGGCCGGGGGCCGGGGTCGGCGCTCTCCCCCACCGGGGCCGGGCCGGTGCCGGGCATGAAGGCCTCGCTGCGCCAGGCCCGGCACCCGCCGTGGGTGGCGGCCTGGTAGTCGATGCAGGCCCGGGCCCAGGTTATGCCCGGCGGCCAGGGCGGCAGCTCGCCGGGCCGGTGGCGGTGCAACAGCAGCATCACCTGGCGCCACAGGGGGCCGGCCCCGCTCACCCCGGACACCCCGGCCATGGGCCGGCCCTCGAAGTTACCCACCCACACGGCCACCGTGTAGTCGCGGGTGAAACCCACGCACCAGTTGTCGCGGTGCTGCTGGCTGGTGCCGGTCTTCACCGCCGCCGGGAAGGGCAGCTCCAGCACCCCGTGGCGGCCGAAGCCCAGGGCCCGGGCCCGGTCGTCGGCCAGGGCGTCGGTCACCAGGCGGCAGGCGTAGGGGTCCAGGACCCGGCGGGCGGCGGCCGGCTTTTGCCCCCGCCACAGCACCGCCGGCCGCCAGCGGCCGCCGTCGGCCAGGGCGGCGTAGGCCTGGGCCATCTCCAACAGGCTCACCTCTCCGTCGCCCAGGGCCAGACCCACCCCGTAGTGGTTGGCGCTCAGCGGCAGGTGAAAGCCCAGCCGGCGCAACCCCCGCAGCACCGCCGCCGGGGTGAGTTCCACCGCCAGGCGCAGGGCCGGCAGGTTCAGCGAGCTGGCCAGGGCGGTGCGCAGGCTCACGGTGCCCCGAAAGACCCCGTCGTAGTCGCTGGGGCGGAAGGCCCCGCCGGCCACGGCCAGGGCCAGGGGCGAGTCCTCGATGGGGTCAGCCAGGGTGCGTCCCCTTTGCAGGGCCATGGCGTAGATAAACGGTTTGAGCGCGCTGCCCGGCTGGCGGCGGGCAATGACCCCGTCCACCTGGCCCGAGGCCGGGTCGTGAAAATCGGCCGAACCCACCCAGGCCAGTACCGCCCGGTCGCGGTTGCGTAAAACCACCACCGCCGCCTGGCGCAGCCCCAGCCCGGAGCGGCGGCGGCGCAGGTCGGCGGCCAGGGCGCTGACGGCCCGCTGCAGCTCCGGGTCCAGGTAGGTGGCCACCCGGCTGACGCCCGCGGCGCGGGTAACAGACAGCACCCGGCGCACGAAATGAGGGGCCACCGTGGCCGGCCGGGGGGGAGGCTTGAGCTCGATGGGCGCGGCCAGGGCGCGGGCCAGCTCGTCGCCGCTCAAGTCCCCGGCGGCGGCCATGGCCCGCAAGATGCGGTTGCGGCGCCGCCGCAGGCGCGGCCGCGCCGCCGGCTTGAGCAGGCGCGAGGGGTCCTTGGGCAGGCTCATGAGCAGCGCCGCCTCGGCCGGGCCCAGGCGTGCCGGATGCTTGCCCCACAGCACCCGCGCCGCCGCCGCCACCCCCACCAGGGGGCCGCCAAAGGGCGCGCGGTTCAAGTATTGGCAAAGAATCTCGTCCTTGGATAACCGCCGCTCCAGCCACAGGGCCACCACCGCCTCGCGCAGCTTGGCCGCCAGGCCCCGCTTGGCCGGCCGCAGCAGCCGGGCCAGTTGCATGGTGATGGTGGAGCCGCCCGATACCACCCGGCCGGCGACCAGGTCCTGGGCCGCCGCCCGCAGAAGGGCCAGGGGGTTCACCCCGGGATGCCAGTGGAACCAGCGGTCCTCGGCGGCCAGGGCGGCAGCGGCCAGCAGCCGGGGTATCTCCCGCACCTCCAGCCAGGGACCAGCCACCCGGGCGGGGTGCTCGGCCGTGGCCAGCTCCGTGCCGTCGGCGGCCAGCACCACCCGGCTGGCGGCCCGGCCGTAGCCCGCCGCCGGCGGCTCTGCCGGCCAGAGGTACAGCAGGGCCCAGCCCGCCAGGGGCAGCAGCGCTAAAACGAGCAGCCAACGTTTCATAAACCTTCCACCGCTGGGTAGAAACTATAGTTTAGCAGACAAGACGGCGCGGGGAGAGGGCTCTTACCGGTCCGGCGGATTGCCCGGCGGCCGGTCCCCCGGCAGGGCGGCCAGGGGCAGCAGGGCGGCCAGCTCCAGCACCCCGGCCAGGGCGAAGCCCAGGCCGAAATAGTCCATCTCGGCCAGGTAACCGGTGAGGGCCGGCAGCAAGCCGCCGCCGACCACGATGGCCACGCTCACCACCAGGCTCACGGCCAGGTTGCGCACCCCCGGCGCGAACAACTGGCTGATGGCCGTAAAGGCCGGGGCAAAGAAACACACGGCCACCGCCGGCTGTAAAAAGATGAGCGCCATGAGCCAGGACCCCCGCGCAAAGCCCAGGCCCAGGGTAAGCACCCCGGTGGCGGCCATAAAATAGCCCAGGGCGCGACGGGCCCCCAGCCGGTCGGCGGTGAGCCCGCCCACGAAGCCCATGAACAGGCCCGAGACCCGGGTCATGGCCACCAGGAAGTTGGCCCCCTGCTGGCTGTAGCCGTGCTGGTGCACCAGGTACAGGGGCAACATGGAAAACACTCCTATGGAGGCCCCCACCCCCAGGCTGAAGAGAATACACATGATCCAAAAGGAGCGCTCCGACAGCAGCCCGGCTATGGCCCGGTGGTCGGGAAGCCGGCCGCAAAACTCGCCGCCGCGCCCGGCCCGGGCGTAGAAGGCGGCCAGGAGCAGC
>JAMOVV010000118.1 GCA_027067385.1 Desulfarculaceae bacterium | reverse complement strand
CCGTACCCCGGTGGCCATGATCACCAACTCGGCCGCCAGCACCTCGCCGTCGACCTTCACCCCGGTGACCCCGCTGTCGGGATCGCCCTGGATCTGCTCAACCGTGGCCCCCAGGTGCAGGTGCAGGTCGTCCTGGCCGGCCAGGTGGCTCTGCAGCATGGCGGCCATCTCGGGGTCCAGCACGCCGGGCAGCACCTGCTCGGCCGCCTCCACCACGTGCACCTGGACCCCCCACAGATCGTTTAGGGCCTCGGCCATCTCCAGGCCGGTGGCCCCGGCCCCCACCACCACCGCGCTGCCCACCTGCCCGCCGGCCACCAGGCCCTTGATGGCTTCGGCGTGGTGCAGGTCGGCCACCGGCCAGACCCCGGGTAACTTTGCGCCGGGTATGGACGGGATAAAAGGCCGTGAGCCGGTGGCGATGACCAGCTTGTCATAGGCAAGCTCCTGCTCGTCCCCGCCGCCGGTAGGCCGCACCCGCACCACCTTGCGCTGCCGGTCGATGGCCAGGGCCTCGGTGGCGTTCATCACCTCGATGCCCTTGGCTCCCTTGAAAAAGGCCGGGTCGCGCACCATGTGGAAACTGGTGGCCAAAAGCCCCGAGAGCTCGCTCACGTCACCGGAGACGTAAAACGGGATGCCGCAGCCCCCGTAGGAGATGAGCTCGTCGCGGTCCACCATGGTGACCTGGGCTTCGGGCCTTAGCCGCTTGATGCGGCAGCCGGCCTTGGGGCCGGCGGCCACCGCGCCGATGATTACAACCTTCAGACTCAAGGGAACGGGTCCTTTCCTGGTGTGGCCGGCCGTGGCGGTCCAGCCTTAGCAAATTATCAAACCCTACTCCGAATAAGAACTGATAGCAAGCCCGGCCCCGGGACAGTCCTTGACCCGGCGGAGGGGCGGTGCTATGGATACTCCTGAAAAACGTGTAGCATTAAGTGTTATAACAATTACCCTTCGACCGAGAGGACCGTGATGAAAGAAATAGCCATCATCGGATGTGGGGCATACATGGACGGCGGCTACGGTTGCCCGGGTGAATGGCGCTGTCTCAAAGCGGCGGCGCGCGGCGAGGGCAACTTTGACGAGCCGGTGCAGGTGGTCTCTTTTCTGAAATGCCAGTGTCCGGGCCGCAACACCGCCCCCAACATGGGCATGGCCATTAAGATATCAGAGGTCAAGCCCGAGGCTATTTACCTCAGCTCGTGCATGGCCGGGGCCAAGCCGGCTTGTCCCTATGCCACGGCCGAGGAGATGGCCGAGATACTCACGGCCAAGACCGGGGTGCCGGTGATCATGGGCACCCACGACTACCACTAGTTATAGCCTGCCTGCATGGCCGTCCCTGGTCCGCGCGACTGGCCCCGCGGCTCAGCGCCAGGTGATCGGCGGCTGCCTGCGGGCCGGGATGCGCTGGAAGCCGTAGCGCGGCCGGCCCAGCATCATGGCCCCGAAGCACCCGTGATCCTCGGGCAGGGCCAGGGCCTCGGCCATGGGCGGCCACAGGTTGACCGTGGTCATGACATAGCCGGCCCAGCAGGCCCCCAGCCCGCGGCCGGCGGCGGCCAGGTCCAGGTAGGCCATGGCCAGGACGCCGGCCGCCGGCGCGGTGCGCTCGCCTTGGGGCGCATGGACCAGTGCTAAGTGGGGCGCGCCCCGCAGGACCACGTCGGTACCATCTTGCCAGCGCTGTATGGCGCGCCGCAGGTGCAGCAGCTCGGCCAGGGCGCTGTCCTCGCGGCACACCCAGCCCATCCAGTCCACCACGATCCCGCTCAGCCGCGCCAGCTCGTCGCGGTCGCTCACCACCAGCCAGGAAAGAGGCTGGCGGTTGTGGCCCGAGGGCGCGTAGCGGGCCACGTCGATGAGCTCGGCCAACTGGGCCCGGGGCAGGGGCTCGTCGCGGTAGCTGCGGATGGAGCGCCGGGACCGCAGGGCCAACTCCACCTGGTAGGCCGAGGGCAGATCGGCCGGGTCCAGGGCCACGGTGTCCTCGCGCGCCATGGCCTTCAGCTCCAGGGCGCCGTGGGGGCAGACGGCCAGGCAGTGGCCGCAGTTGATGCAGATGTCCTTGGCCCCGGCCACGGCCAGCGGCGGCTGGTCGCGCTCCGGCTGGGCCAGGATACCCATGGGGCACTCGGCCACGCATATGCCGTCGCGGCGGCACTTGGCAGGGTCTATTATAATCAGGCTCACGGTTGCTCTGCTCCGGGTTGGGGTGGCGGGTGGTTTGCCGTCCAACCCTAATGCCGGCCGCGGCGTGAGTCAATCGCCCGCAGCCGGCCGGTTGTTATACAATGACCTGACCAGGCCCCGCCGGGGCCGCCTGATCATTAACGGGAGGTCATATGCCCAGGCGCGCGCTGCACCGTGGCACTATCATCATCGCCCTGCTGGGCCTGCTGGCCCTGGGCGCGGCCCTGCCGGCCCCAGGGGCTCCTACCCCCTGGACCGACAAGGACCTGCCCAGTTGGCAGGGCCCCACCCGCCGGGTGCTCCTGGAATATATCTACGCGGTGAGCACCCCCGGCCACCGGGATTTCATACCCGTACCCGAGCGCATCGCGGCCTTTGACCTGGACGGCACCCTAATCAGCGAGAGGCCGCGGCTGTGGGTGATGGAGGTGGCCCTGGCCCGCCTGGCCCGTGTCTGCGGCCGCCGGAATGCGCGCTCGCAGGACTTGGCCGGGCTGTGCGCCGCGGCCGCCCGGCGCGACTACGGCTACCTGCGCCGCCACATCGGCCAGAGCTTGTCGCTGCCGCTATTGGGCATGACCCGCACGGCCTACCGCGCCCTGGCCCGGCAGGTGTTTGAGACCGCGGTGAACCCGGTGAAGAAGCTGCCCCTGCGGCGGATGGTCTACCGGCCCCAGGTCGAGCTCATCGACCTGCTGCACCGCCGGGGTTTTCGGGTCTACATCGTCTCCGGCTCGGACCAGTTCGCCATGATGGCCATCTCGCGCAAGTACCTGCACGTGGCCCCGGAGCGCTGCATCGGCACCACCTTCCAGGTCCGCCTGGAGCTGGCCGGAGGCCGCCTGCGCTTCTACCGCACCGGGCTGCGCAAGGGCGATGTCAACCTGCGGCGGGTCAAGGCCAAGAAGCTCATGGTCCGCACCGGCCTGCCCCCGGTGCTGGCCTTTGGCAACTCGCCCGGCGACACCTGGATGCTGCGCTTCGCGGCCAGCGCGCCCCGCCGGAGCCTGTGCCTGGTCCTGGACCACGACGACCCCCGCGAGTTCGTCTACCGCCGGCGAAGGTTTTTGACCCTGGCCCGGCGCCAGGGCTGGCAGGTGGTGAGCATCAAGCGCGACTTCAAGGTGGTCTTTTAAACCGGCCCCGCCGGCGCCTTGAGTGGTGCGGCCGTGGGCTATAATGAAGGTTAGGCCTTTCACAGACATGGAGCATGGCTCGCTGGAGTTGGCTGGCCGGCCTCGTGAGTTGGCCGGTGTTGCCTGTACGGGCTGCTCCCGTTTGCTGATTGAACGCATCGGTTACCGGGTGCGCAAGGTCGATCGCAAGGACGGCCGCTGCCCTGGCTGCGGGTGGCCCGCCCCTGGTATCTGGCGGCAGAGGAAGTAGGCGTGGCTAAAAATCGCAAGAAGAAAACCCCGCCCCGCCCGGCCAAGGCGAGGCCCTTTAACGCGCCCTTTGCCGGGCTGTCCAAGGCCCTGCAGCGCGCCGCGCCCCCGGAGGACCCCGCGCCCCCGGGCCGGTCCCGGCCGGCCGCGCCCCCGGCGGCCAGCCAGGAGGACCTGTTCGCCCAGGCCATGGCCGGGGTGGAGCCCATCGGCCGCAAGGGTGGGCCCTTGCGCCAGCCCCAGCCCGCAGGCGCCCGTCCCCGGCTGCGCCAGGAGCCCGACGAGGAGCTGGAGGTGTTGGCCGAGCTGGCCGACCTGGTGAGCGGCGGGGATGGCTTTGACCTGTCCTTCACCGACGAGTTCGTGCGGGGCTCCTGGAGCGGGGTGAGCGACGAGCTGCTGGATCGCCTGCAACAGGGCAGTTTCCCCATCCAGGACCACATCGACCTGCACGGCCTTTCGGTGGACGAGGCCCTGACCGAGGCCGAGGCTTTCCTGGCCCAGAGCCAGGCCCGTGGCCTGCGCCACGTATTGCTGGTGCACGGCCGGGGGTTGGGTTCGCCGGAAGGGGTGCCCCTGCTCAAGCGGGCGCTCACCCAGCGCCTGGCCGCCAAGCGGCTGGGCAAGCGGGTGCTGGCCTTTTGCAGCTCCCGGGCGGTGGACGGCGGCCTGGGGGCCATGTACGTGTTGTTGCGCCGGTGGCGAGGGCCGGGGCTATTTTCCTAGGCGGCCCAGCCCCAGCACCAGGCCGCGCTCGGTCTTCTCCAGCTTGAAGCGCCGCCGCAGCACCGCCTTGTCCACCTCGATCATCAGGACCCGGGTGCCGTAGGGTTCGTCCTCGTCCGGGATGAGCCGGTCGGGGTCCGAGGGAGCCGGTGGGGGAAAGCCGGCGCTGATCAGCTCGGTCATCTCGGCGGTGAGCATCTCCACCGCGGCCTTCCTGGCCGACTCCAACTTCACCCCGTACGCCTGGAGCCCGGCCAGGTTGGGGAAGATCACGTCAAAGCCGCCCTCGGGGGAGGGCACGAATACGGCGGGATAAGGCTCCAGCGACTCCACCGCGCGCAGTAGTTCGATACGGCTGGGTTTTTTGCGGCCCATGATCTCCTCGCGGCAAAAGACTAAAGACCTTTATACACCAAAGCGCCCGGCGCGTCCGCTGCCGATGAATCCAGCCAAACGCGGTAGGTTGCCCAGTCCCGGCGGCGCCAAACGTTTGGTGCGAAATACCCTTGTTATGGCTATATTGTACAACCCGCCCGGGCCTGACCGCGTCGCCCGGGCGGTCAGCCATGGGCGGGTGAAGTGATCTTTTGGGGCGGCGCCCGGTTTAAAAAAAACCGACCGGTAGGTATATTAGTAGGAAGCCAGGAGAGCGAAACGTGAGCAAACCCAAGCATCGCAAGCTGCCCGAGGAAGTACGCCGGGCCGATATCATCAACGCGGCGCGCCTGCTTTTCAGCCGCCGGGGATTCGAACGCACCCGCATGGACGACGTGGCCGCCCAGGCCGGTCTCACCAAGGGCGGGCTGTATTTTCACTTTAAGAACAAGCGCCAGCTCATGGAGGCGGTGGTGAACGACCGGGTGCAGGCCCTGGCCGGTTACATGGATGAGCTGGAGCAACTGGCAGGCGATCCCGAGGAGGTCTTGCGTAGCACCTTCGAGGTGTTTCTGCGCGAGATCGCCGAGAATATCGCCCTGGCCGAACCGGGTAGCGATGATTACTACCCCGGCCCCTTGGAGGTGTTTTTGGAGGGGCAAAAGATGCTGGCCGAGAACACCCGGGTGGCCGATATCTTCCGCCGGGTACGCACCCACGTGGCCAGGTTGGTGGAGGCCGGCAAGCGCCAGGGGATGTTCCCCCAGGCCGATCCCGAGGCGGCGGCCGTGAGTTCGGTGGGGGCGGTGCAAGGGCTTTACCTGCAATACGGTTTTGATCCTGCGGCCTTTGACCTCAAGGACATGGGCGCCAGGATATTTGAGCAGTTCCTGCGCGGGCTGCGCGCTCCAGGGAGCCATAGCGATGACCAAAAGCGATAAAAGCAGGCGGGACGGCCGGGGCTGGTCTTGGGCCGCGATACTCATGGTGTCCCTGGCGGTGGTGGCCGGGGTGAACGTGTGGTTGTGGCTCACCAAGCAGGACGAGACCGCTGCGGTGCGCGAGCCGGTGCCGGTGAGCTTGGAGGCGGTGGCCGTGCGCCCGGTGACCGTGGTGCTGCGCCAGAGCGCCGAGGTGCGGCCGGCGGCCGACGTGTTGGTGGTGCCCAAGGTGAAGGGCCGCCAGGTAATGGAGATATTGGTGGAGCGCGGCCAGGCGGTGAAGGCCGGGCAGTTGCTGGCCAGCCTGGACACCGAGGCCACCTCGGCCAAGCGCCAGGAGCTGCTGGCCGCCCTGGCCGCGGCCAAGGCCAAGCTGGCGGTGCTGGACAAGGACCTCAAGCGCCTGCGCCACCTGGCCGGCAGCGGCTCGGTGCCGGCTCAGCGCCTGGACCACGTCCTGGCCAAGCAGCGGGCGGCCGCGGCCCAGCGCGACCTCATCCGGGCCCGGCTCAAGAGCCTGGACCTGGTGCTGGGCTACCATCGCATCACCGCCCCCATCGCGGGGTTGGTCTCGGGCCGCTACCTTGACGTGGGCGCGCTCTCCGACGACAAGAAACCGATGTTTCGCATCAGCCGGGTGGACCGGGTCAAGGTGATCACCACGGTGGGGGAGCGCGACTTCCCCCTGCTCAAGGTGGGCCTGCCGGTGCAGGTGCGGGTGGACGCCTATCCCCGGCGGGTCTTCTCCGGCCGGGTGAGCGTGGTGAGCCCGGTGCTCAACCCGGCCACCCGCAGCGGCGAAGTGGAGGTGCTCATCGACAACCCCGACTTGGCGCTCACCCCCGGCATGTTCGCGCGGGTGCGCCTGGAGCTGGGACGGCGTAGGGCCCTGCTGGTCCCGCGCACCGCCCTGCACCGCCTGGTGGGCACCGGGGCCTACTACGTCTTCGTGGCCCGGGACGGTCGCGCCGTGCACTGCAACGTGCAGGTGGCCGGCGTCTTCGGCCGTCAGCGGGAGATCACCAGCGGGCTCAAGCCCGGCGAGCAAGTGGTGGTGCGCGGCGCGGGCCGCCTGTCCGACGGAGCGCCCATCGCGCCCGCCCGGCGTCCGGAGGCCGACTGATGCGGCTGCCGCAGTTTGCCGTACAACGGCCCATGGCCATCCTGATGCTCTTTGGCGCGGTGTTGCTCTTGGGCGTTTTTTCCCTGCGCCTCATACCGGTGGACCTGTACCCCGAGGTGGAGCCGCCGGTGGTCTCCATCCTCACCACCTGGCCGGGGGCCAGCGCGGCCGACGTAGAGGAAGAGGTGACCCGCATCATCGAGAACTGGGTCAACGGGGCCAACAACCTCGATACTCTCACCTCCATCAGCCAGGACAACCTCTCGGTCATCTCCTGCCGCTTCGCGTGGGGCACCGACCTGGACACGGCCATGAACGATCTGCGGGCCAAGCTGGAGCTGGCCCGCCGCAAGCTGCCGGCCGACATCCAGTCGCCGATCCTCTTCAAGTTCTCCAGTTCCACCGCGCCCATCATGTTTCTCACCATCACCGGGGCCAAGAGCTGGCAGAGGCTCTACCACCTGGTGGACAAGGAACTGGGCGACGAGCTGCGGCGGGTGCCGGGGGTGGGGGCCACCATCATCTACGGCGGTATGCGCCGCCGCATCAACGTCTACTTCGACCGGGCCAAGCTGGAGGCCTACGGCCTGAGCATCAACCGCGTCAACCAGGTGCTGGCCGCCCAGAACCGCAACCTGCCGGCCGGCAGTGTCAAGCAGGGGAGGCTGGAGTTCTTCGTGCGGGTGCCGGGGCGCTACTGTTCCATCGCCGAGCTGAAGCGCACGGTCATCGGCAGCCACCGGGGCCACCCGGTGCGCCTGGCCGACGTGGCCACGGTGCGCGACTACTTCAAGCCCTTGGAGATGTACGGCTGGTCCAACCGCCAGCCCTCCATCGTGCTGTTGCTGCAAAAGCAGTCGGGCCAAAACACGGTGGCCGTGGCCAACGCGGTGCGGGAGCGCCTTAAGCGCATCAAGCCCCACCTGCCGGCCGACGTGGAGATCACGGTGGTGCTCAACGCGGCCCGGGGCATTGAGAAGTCCATCCTCAACCTGCGCACCAGCTTGCTGCTGGGCATCGGGTTGGTGATTCTGGTGACCGTGATCTTTTTGCGCCAGTTCAAGAGTTCCCT
>JAMOVV010000117.1 GCA_027067385.1 Desulfarculaceae bacterium | reverse complement strand
ATCGAGCTGCAGACCCTCACCTCCCAGCCCAACTACGATCAGGCCAAGGTCCAGGCCCTGGCCAACCAGTTGGCCGACTTGCAGGCCCAGATGATCAAGCTGCGCACCAAGTACTTCGGCAACCTGGGCTTCACCCCCGGCAGCGGCTACGGTCCCGGCATGATGGGGCCAGGCTACGGCCGCGGCATGATGGGCCGAGGCATGGGCCGCGGCATGATGGGCGGTTATGGTCCCGGCATGATGGGGCCCGGCTACGGTCCCGGCATGATGGGCGGCTACGGCTACTACTGCCCCAACGGCTACGGCTACGCCAACTGCCCCTGGTGGTAGACCCCTGGCATCCCCTCCCCCTGTCGGGGTAGAATCCAAAGGCCCGGGTCCCTGGTGGGGCCCGGGCCGCCCCACTGCCGAGGAAGCCAACCCATGAGCACCGCCCGGAGATCAACCCGCCCCTTGCAAGGCAACACCGCCTGGACCTGGCTCATCTTCGCCGGGGTGCTGCTGGTCATCCTGGGGGTGCTTGCCATCACCACCATCCAGCGCCTGGAGCGCCACGAACAGATAATGCGCCAAGCCCTGCTGCAACAGGCGCGCTTCAGGCTCATGTCCCTGGAGAGCTCCACCCGGGCGGGCATGCGCATGGGCATGGGGCGACCGGACCTGTTGCAGGCCCTGGTGGAGGAGAGCTTCGACCCCAAGCAGATGCGGGCCCTGGCCGTCTTCGGGCCGGACGGCCGGCTCTTGGCCGCGGCCGCCAGTTGGCACGACGCCGAGGGCAGGCCCCAGCCCCTGGCCTGGTTGCCGGAGGACCTGCAAAAGGAGATCCTGGCCGGCAAGCCGGTGCAACGCATGTTGAACGAGGAGATGGTGGTGGGGCGGCCCTTCGACCCCCTGCGCGGCTCCTGGCCGGGCCGGGGCGGTGGCTGGGGCCATGCCTGGCAGGACATGTGCCGGGCCTGGGGCGGGCGCAAGGCATACGGGCTGGTGCGGATATCGGCCCGCGAGATGCTGGCGGCCCGCCGGCAGGCGGTGCGCGGGGCCCTGATGCTGGGGGCGCTGATCTTCCTGGGTGCCGGGGCCGCGGCCTGGGCCCTGTGGGCGGTGGCCAGGCGCCGCAGCCAGGAGTTGGAACGCCTGCGCCGCCAGGTGGCCGAGTCCCAGCACCTGGCCGCCCTGGGCCGGCTGGCCGGCCTGGTGGCCCACGAGGTGCGCAACCCCCTGTCCGCCCTCAAGGGACTGGTGCAATACCTGGCCAAGGACTATCCCCCGGACTCCCCCAAGGCCGAGTACGCCCAGGCCGCGGTGGAGGAGGTGGACCGCCTGGAGCGGGTGGTGTCGGGACTTCTGGACTACACCCGCCCCCGCCAGCCCCGGCGCCTGCCCCTGGATTTGGGCGAGCTTTTGGGCAGCACCCTGGCCTTCATGCGCGACGACCCCCGCAGCCGGGGAGTGGAGATCAAACTCGACCTGGACCCGGAGTTGCCCCAGGTGCTGGCCGACCCGGACCAGTTGCGCCAGGTGCTGCTCAACCTGGTGGTCAACGCCCTGGAGGCCCTGGACGGGCGCGGGCGGCTTGAGATCAGCGCCCGCCGCGACGGCGGCAAGGTCGTCATCCAGGTGGACGACAGCGGGCCGGGGCTTCCCGGCGACGACCCCGAACAGGTCTTCGACCCCTTCTTCAGCGCCAAGGAGCGCGGCACCGGCCTGGGCCTGGCCATCGCCCGGCGCATCATCGAGGCCCACCAGGGAGGCATCAGCGCCGGGACCTCGCCCCTGGGCGGCGCGCGCTTTACCATCGAGCTACCCCTGCAAGGAGAGCGATCATGAGCGGCGGCGAAACCATCCTGGTGGTGGACGACGAGCGGGCCCACCGGCTCATGCTGAGGGGACACCTCAAGGAGGCCGGCTACCAGGTGCTGGAGGCCGGCGACGGCGAGGCGGCCCTGGAGACCGCCTCCCACCGGCCGGTGGACCTGGTGCTGTTGGACGTGGTGATGCCCCGTCTG
>JAMOVV010000116.1 GCA_027067385.1 Desulfarculaceae bacterium | reverse complement strand
CGATATAACTGGCCTGGTGATGATCAACACCGGCAAAGGCAAAGGCAAAACCACGGCGGCCTTGGGACAGGCCCTGCGAGCGGCCGGCCAGGGTCTGCGCGTCTTGATCATCCAGTTCATCAAGGGCGGCATGGATTACGGCGAACTGGCGGGGATCGATTTCCTGCCCACGGTGGAGATACGCCCCACCGGCCTGGGGCTCATCCGGGACCACGCCGACCTGGAGCCCCACCGGGTCAAGGCCCGCCAGGGCTGGGACATGGCCTGCCGGGAGGTGGCCGGCGGCGGCTGGGACATGGTTGTCCTGGACGAGATATGCATGGCCATGAAGCGCGGGTTCGTGGAGCTAGACGAGGTGGTCAAGCTCATGGAGGGCAAACCGCCGGAGCTGCACCTGGTGATCACCGGCCGCTATTGCCCGGAGGCGCTCTTTGGCCTGGCCGATACGGTGACGGTGATGGACGAGGTGAAGCACCACCTGGCCGACGGGGTGGAGGCCCAGCCCGGGGTGGAGTTCTAAGCCCGGCCGCGGCGCTCAGCGTGGGCGGCTGATGCCGGTGATAACCTCCCGGCCCAGGTCAAACAGCAACTCTTGCGATCCCCCGTGGTGCAGCCGCACCAGGCGGTCCGACCGCACCCGGCCGATGCGCCGGGCGCTCACCCCCCGGTCCTCGAACATGGCGATCACCTGGTCGCCGGCCTCGGGCCGCACGGCCAGCACAAAACCGTAGCTCTGGAAGGAAAAGAGCCAGTCCTCCAGGCCCAGGGAATCGGGGCGCGGCAGGGCGTCCAGGTCCAGGTCGGCCCCCACCCCGGAGTTCTCCATCATGATGGCCGCCGTGCCGATGAGCCCGGCGTTGCTCACGTCCTTGGCCGCGCGGGCCAGGCCCTGCTCGGCGATCAGCGGCATCACCTCCAGCCGCCGGCGAAGCTGCTCGGGCGTCTTGCCGCTGTTGGCGTCCCAGCTCTTCACCGACTGGCAGCCGGCGCGCCCCCGCAGGTCGGCGGCCAGGATGATGTCGTCGCCGGGTTCGGCCAGGTGGCTACGCAACAGGGAGCGGGCGCGGCCCAGGATGGCCACCGACAGGGCGGGATGTTCGTCGTCGGCGTCCGGGTGCAGGTGGCCGCCCACCATGGGCACCCCCAGCTTGCGGCAGCCCTTTTTTATGCCGGCCACGATCTGGGCCCGCTGCTCGGCCACCCCGCTGGCCATGACGTTGACCATGGCCAGGGGCCGGCCGCCCATGGAGTAGATGTCGTTGACCACCACCATCACCGAGGCCTTACCGGCGGCATAGGGCTCGTTGATCAGCAGGCCGGTCATGATGCCGTCAGTGGCCAGCAGCAGGTAGCCGTCACCGTCGGGGATCACCGCCGCGTCGTCGCCGTAGTTGGGCAACTGGGGCCCCGGGGTGCCCTCCAGCACCAGCTCCTTAAACACCTCGGCGATGGGCTCTTTGCGCGAGAGCCCAGGGTATTGGCGCAGGCTGCGCACCAGTTCAGGCAGGTCCAGCGGCAAGGGGGGCTCCTTTACTCCACGCGGTCTAAGTCGGCCACCATGAGTTGGTGGGGCCAGTCATGCAAGTCAAAGGGCTCGCCCTCCTTGCGCCAGCCGATGTATTGGAAGAAGGGCACGTTCTTCTGTTGCACCGTGGCCAGGAAGCGGGTGCAGCCCTCGCGCTTGACCGTGAGCATGGCGTAGCGCACCAGCAATTGCCCGGCGCCGGAAGACCGGTGCTCCCTGGCCACCGCCAGGCGGCCGCCCACCCACTGGTTGCGGCCTTCACGGGTCTGGAAGACCCGCACCGTGCCGACGATCTCGCCCTGGTGCTCGGCCACCAGGTGGATGCTGCGCCGGTCTTCCTGGTCCTGGTCGGTGCGTTTGACGATGCCCTGCTCGCGCACAAAGACCTGGTGGCGGATGGCCAGGGCCCGGGCCAACTCGCCGGAGGTCCGCGCCCGGTGGCAGACCATCTCGGCCGGCTCCAGCTCGTAGGCCCACAGGGCGCCGCAGGCCCCGCAGCGCACGCACCCGGCGGCGCACTGGGACGAGTGCAGTCCTCGCCTTTGCAGCACCCGGGCCACGCCGCGGTAGATGCGGTCCATCACCTCCGGCGAGGGCGGCCGGTCGGCCTGCAGCAGCGAGCCGGGGATGGGCCGCAGGGGCACCACAAAGGGATACACCCCCAACTCGGCCAGCATGTCGGCCCCGGTGATCAGTGACTCGGGGCTTTCGCCCAGCCCGGCGATGAGAAAGCTCTCCACCTGGCCCGGGCCAAAGACCTCCACCGCCTCCTGCCAGGCGGCCTGGAAGCGCTTTAGCCCCATGGCCGCCTTGGCCGGGGCCACCCACTTGAGCGCCGCCGGGTCCATGCTCTCGATGTGGATGCCCACCGCGTCTATGCCGCTGTCTTGCAGCGCGGCCATGGCCCCGGGTTCCCGCGGCGGGCAGAACTGGGCGTGCACCGGCAGGCCGGCCGAGCGCTTGATGGCCCGGGCGCAGTCGGCCAGCAGGCGCAGTTCCTCGCGCCCCTCCCGGGTGGCCCCGGTGGTGAGCACCACGTGGCGCACCCCGTCGAGCTCGTGGGCCCGGAGGGCCGCGCGGGCCAACTGCTCCGGGGTTTTGCGGTCGGTGGTCTGGCCGCCGCGCAGGGAGAGCTCGATGCCGCAGAAGCGGCAGCGGGTGGGCTCGGGCCAATAGACGCAGGTTTGCAGCACCGTGGTGGCCAGGCAGTCGGCGCCGTGCAGCAGGGCCAGTTGTCTCAGGGGCGTGCCCTGCTGGTCACGCTCGTGGTAGAAGCGAGGCCTGGGCGGTAGGTCCACTTGTAGCAGCCGGGTACCTCCCCGCCGCACCCACAACTCCCCGCCGGAGTCATCCAGGCTAAAGGGCGAGTCGGTCACAAAGGGGCTAGCCGTGGGCACGTTGAAGGCCCGACCGGCGGCCAGCAGGGTGCCGCCCTCGGCCGGTCCGGCGCCACCTTGGCGGCGCAGGCCTGCCCGGGGCAGGCGCAGGCCCAGGCTCTGCAACTCGGTGATGAGCGGGGCGACTTGCAACACGGGGGTTCTCCTGGTGCCTAGCCCTGGTGGTGTAACTTGGCCGCCAGGCGGGCCACCCGGTCGCCGAGGCCGCGGGCCGTGGCCAGGCCGAACTCGTCGGACTCGATGCCGCCTTGCAGGCCGCTGAAGCCGGTGCCGCCAAAGTGGGAGGTAGGCCGGCCGTCGCTCACCACCACCATGTCCCACACCAGCATGGCGGCGTGGATGGAGCTGATGGTCAGCTCCTGGCCGCCGTTGCGCACCCCGCCCACCGCGATGGCTCCGCCGACCTTGTCGGCCAGCCGGAAGCCGTTGCGCCGCAGGGGTACGCAGCGGTCGATGAAGGCCTTGCACTGGGCGGTCATGCCCCCGAAGTACACCGGCGAGGCGATGATGAGCCCGGCCAGGGCCGGATCGGCCAGGGTCGGCAGCAGCGCGGTGAAGTCGTCGTCCTGGCTGCAGGTGAGCTCCTTCATGCACTTGCCGCAGGCCAGGCAGCCGCCGAACTTTTTGCCGGCCAGCTCGATGAGCTCGGTCTCGATTTCCGGCACCGCGGCCGCGGCCTGCAAGGCGGCCTGCAAAGCGGCGTGAGTGGACTTTTCTTTACGCGGGCTGGCGCAGACGCCAAGTATCTTCATGGAGCTTCTCCGTTGGTCAAGTGGTCATGGCAGTATCGCCGCGCTGCTCTTGCAGCATGCCCAGGACCCGGCGGCGGATGGCGTTGCATTGCGCGCTGGTGCGGTCGCGGGGGCGGGAGGCCTCCACGTTCACCCGCTGGACCACCCGGGCCGGGCGCGCCGAGAGGATGATTATCTCGTCGGCCAAGAACACCGCTTCGTCCACGTTGTGGGTCACGAAGACGATGGTGTCTTGCCTCTGCTGCCACACCCGCAGCAGGAACTCCTGCAGAGCGTTGCGGGTCTGGCTGTCTAGGGAGCCGAAGGGCTCGTCCATGAGGATCACCTCGGGCTCCATGATCATGGCCCGCGCGATGGCCACCCGTTGCTGCATGCCGCCGGAGAGCTGGTGGGGATAGCTCTGCTCAAAGCCCTCCAGGCCAAAGGCCGCCACGTAGCGCTGGGCCTCTTGCCGCCGCTGGAGCCGGCCGGTTCCTTTCATCTGCAGGCCGGTGGCGATGTTGTCCACGGTGGTGCGCCAGGGGAACAGGGCGTAGTCCTGGAAGACCAGCCCCACCCGGCCCGGCGAGCCCTGCACCTCGTCGCCGCCCAAAAGCACCCGTCCCCGGCTCACCGGCTCCAGGCCGGCGATGATGCGCAGCAGGGTGGTCTTGCCGCAGCCGCTGGGCCCCACCACGGCGATGAAGCGTCCCGGCTCGATGCTCAGGCTGATGTCGCGCAGCACCTCCACCGCCGGCTGCTTGTCGCGGGCGGCAAAGGTCTTGGCGATGCCGGTGAGCTCCAGGGACAACTCAGCCTCCTCCCTGCCAGGGCATGAGGCGGCGGCCGAGGTAACGCAGCAGTTGGTCGATGACCAGCCCGGTCAACCCGATCACCACCATGCCGGCCAGGACCTGGTCGGCCCGTTGGATGTCGCGGGCCACCATGATCATGTAGCCCAGGCCGTAGCCGGACTTGACCCCGGTGAACTCGGCGGCCACCAGGGTCATCCAGCCGATGCCCAGGCCGATGCGCAGCCCCACGAAGATACTGGGCAGGGCCCCGGGCAGCAGTACCCGGCGCACCACGTCACCTTCACCGGCCCCCAGGGTGCGGGCCACTTCCTGCAGGGCGGGGCTGACCGCCAGCACCCCGGAGGTGGTATTGAGCACGATGGGAAAGAAGGCTCCCAGGAAGATGATGAAGGCGGCCGATTTCACCCCGATGCCGAACCACAGGATGGCCAGCGGTATCCAGGCCAAGGGCGGTACCGGCCGCACCATCTCTACCAGGGGGCCGACCACGCCCCGGATGCGGCGGGACCATCCCATGAGCAACCCCAGGGGCACCCCCACGGCCGCGGCCAACAGGAAGCCCCAGGCCACCCGGTAGAGGCTATAAAGAAGGTGATAGTCCAGGCGGTAACCCGGCGGCAGGCCCCGCTGGATCAACTCCACCAGGCCGGCCATGATCATCAGCGGCGAGGGCAGCTTGTGGGCCGGGATGGCCCCCAGCCAGCTCAGCGCCTGCCAGGTGGCCAGCAGGGCCAGAGGCGCTATGCAACGCCCCCATCTCATTTTTGGAGGACTTCAGCCAACAATTCGCCGTGCAAAAAGCGCTTAACAAAGGCGTCGGCGTCTTTGACCTTGATGTAGCCCAGCTTGGCCAGGAAGCGCACGTACTGTTTTTCGCCGTCCACGCTGATGTGGTAGGTGTACTTCACGTTGGCCATGGCCAGGCGCACGGTGGCGGCGTCCATGCCGGTGTACTTCACCCCGATGGCCAGGGCCTGCTCGGGATGCCGGCGGATGAAGTCGGTGGCCCGTACGTGGGCCCGCACCATCTTGAGGGCCTCGGCCCGGCGGGTTTTCAGGAAGCGCTGGTCGGCCACCAGCACGCAGCAGGGGTGGTCCGGCCATATCTCACCGGAGCGCACCAGCACCCGGCCCACCCCCGAGCTTTGGGCCCGGGCGGGGTAGGGCTCCCAGGCGATGAAGGAAGCGATCTGCCCGCTGCGCAGGGCCGGGATCATCTCCGGCGGCTTGATCACCACCACCTTGGCCTTGCCCGCCGGCACCGCGGCCTGGGCCAGGGCCTTCTTGAGCAGGAAGTCTTGCACCGTGGAGTGGCCGGGCACGGCCGAGAGACGGCCGGCCAGGTCCTGCACCCGCTTGATCGGGGAATGCTTGGCCACCACCACGGCCGAGCCCTCGGTGTTGACCTGGGCCAGCACCACCACCTTGGCCGCGCCGTTGGCCACCGCCGTGGTGGCCGGGGCCTCGCCCACATAGCCCATGTCCAACTCGCCGGCGATAAAGGCACTCATCTCCTCGGGCCCGGCCTTGAACACGCCGGCCACCTCCACCTTGAGCCCCTCGTCCTGGTAGAAGCCCTTGTCCAGGGCCACCCAGCAGGCCAGTTGGTGGATGTCGGCCTGCAGGTACCCTATGCGGATGGGGCGCGTCTGGCCGGCCGCGACCACGGTGGCCGACGCGATCAACATCACCAGGGCCAGGGCCATTGACAGCGACTTGCTCATACCTTGTACCTCCCAAAGATAACACCGGCCTCCCAGGGCCGATCAGGGCTTGGTTACCTCATAATACCGATTGGAAGCCAGGCCCGCAAAAGCAACCGCGCCCGGGCAGGGGATTACCAGCTTACGCTGGTGCTCATGCCCGATGATGCCGTAGAGCTCCAGGCAGGCCGAACACACCCGGCTGGTGCGGCCGATGGAGTAGGGCGCCTTGCCGTGGCCGTTGTCCACGTAATACTCCGGCTCGATGAAGTTGGCGTGGTTGGCGCAGTGGGCCAGGAACAGCTCCTCGAAAGGCAGGTGGCCCAGGCCCATGACTTTCTGCCAGCGCAGGGTTTCACGCCGGTCTTCCTCGGTGGGATGCTGCCACCGCTGGGGGCGCAGGCGCTGGTAGCTGGGGCGCTGCACCAGGGCAGCCATGTCCGAACGCTCTGGCAGGGCCGGCGGCTTGAACTTGATCTTTTGGATGAGCCAGGCGGGATCGGCTCCCTCCAGGGGCCGGCTGCTCACCACCAGGGTGAGGCCAGCCCAGGGCGAGTCGGCCTGCCAGCTCATCTGACGGCGGCAGAGGCTGTAGGCCTGCCAGCCGTCGGCCGGTACGTAGCCCACCTCTTGCTTGGCCGAAAGCGGCAGGCACACCGCCTTGCGCGCCGCCTGGGGCTCCAGGCCCTGCTCGGCCCAGAGCGAGCGCAGGCGCTCGAAGCGGTCCTGGGGCAGCCAGTAGACGTATTTCTTATAGGCGGCCATGGCCAGGCTCCCTGTGGGCCGGCGGTTATTTCTTTATGGCCTCGACCACCAGCGAGGTGAGGTCCAGGGCCGTGAGCTGCGACTCCAGGGCGTTGATGCCCACTTGCAGGCCCTGGAAACAGAAGGGGCAGCAGGATACCAGGTCGCTGGCGCCGGTTTCCTCGGCTTCCTTCACCCGCTCCTGGGCCATCTTGTTTTGCACCTCCGGGTAGCCGCTCTTGAGCCCGCCGCCAGCGCCGCAGCAGCGGGAATACTCCCGGTTGCGCGGCATCTCGATGAGCTCCAGCCCGGGGATGGCGGCCATGATGGCCCGGGGGTCGTCGTAGACCCGGCTGGCCCGGCCCAGGTGGCAGGGGTCGTGGTAGGTCACCGTCTTTTCCACCGGGTTGGTGAGCTGCAGCTCGCCGGTGTCCAGCAGACGGCGCAGGAACTGGGCGGTGTGCAGCACCTCGAAGTTGAGCCGGCCCACCCGCGGGTAGTCCTCGCTGATGGTCTTGAAGCAGCCGGCGCAGGAGGTGACCAGGGCCTCGATCCCCAGGGAGTTGAACAGCTCGATGTTGTGGGTAAACACCCGCTGGTACTCCGGGTCGCCCATGCGCAGCATCACCGAGCCGCAGCAGGCCTCCTTTTTGCCCAGGATGCCGTAGTCCACCCCCAGGGTGTCGAGGATGTTCACCGTGTTGATGGCCACCTGCTTGACGTTGGTGTCATAGGAGGCGGTGCAGCCCAAGTAGAGCAATATGCGGCCGCCCTTTTTCTTGATGTCCTTGGGCACGTCGGCGATGGCCTTGTCCTTCTTGGCCCGGCGGGCCCACTTGGCCCGGGCGGTGCGGGGCTGCTGCCAGGGGTTGTCGTAGGACTTGACGCTCTTGACCAGGGCCTTCTGCTGTTCCAGGGGTCCGTAGCCGGCCATCACCAGCACCCCGCGGATCTCTTCCCACAGGTTGACGGTGTCGATGTTGGCCGGGCAGA
>JAMOVV010000115.1 GCA_027067385.1 Desulfarculaceae bacterium | reverse complement strand
CACCGGGGCGATGGTGAACCGCGACGGGGTCGAGGTGCGAGGCGACATCTTGCGGCTCGGCGGCTTTGTCACCATCTACCGCGCCGGCGGCGAGGTGGGCTACCTGCTACCCGGCCCGGCCAGCGGCCGCCTGCTGGCCATCAGCGGGACGGTGCCCTGGCGGGTGGCCGCTAACCTGGAGGACTACCTGGACCGCGAGACCGACACGGTCTACCTGGACATCAGCGGTGGCGGGGCCCTGCGCCAATTGGCGCGGTCGGTGAGCTGGACCGAGCACCTGCTCTCCGGCGGGCCGCTCATCTGGCCCATCCTGCTGGTGGGCCTGCTGGGGCTGGGGCTGGTGGTGGAGCGCCTGTGGTTTTTGCACCAGGTGCGCGCCAACACCGACCGGCTCATGGCCGAGGTGAACCAACTGGTGGACCAAGGCGATTTCGACGGGGCCCGCCGCGCCGCCGAGGCCCAGCAGGGACGCCCCACCTCCAACGTGCTGCTGGCCGGCCTGGCCCTGCGGGGCCAACCGCCCGAGGTGATCGACAACGGTCTTTCCGAGGCCATCCTCAAGGAGCTGCCCCGCCTGGAGCGCTCCCTCACCACCCTCAAGGTGCTGGCCGCCGTGGCTCCCCTGCTGGGTCTCTTGGGAACGGTCACCGGCATGATCAACACCTTCGCGGTGATCACGGTGCACGGCACCGGCGATCCCCGGCTCATGGCCGGCGGTATCAGCGAGGCCATGGTCACCACCCAGCTTGGCCTGGCCGTGGCCATACCGCTTTTGGTGGCCGGCGCCCTGCTCACCCGCCGGGCCCAGCGCATCTCCAACGACATGGAAGAAAAAGCGGTGGCCCTATCGGCGGCCTTGATCAAGGAGGGCGGCGCGGCATGAGCCAGTTGGCCCACCAGGCCTGGGAATTCATGATCAGCGGCGGTCCGGTGATGTGGCCGCTGCTGGTGGCGTCGGTGTGGCTCTGGAGCTTGATCATCATCAAGCTGGCCTGGCTGGTGGAGGCGCGGCGCGAGTCCATGGACCTGGAGCGCGCGGTGCGGCTGCTGAGCCAGGGCGGCGAGACGCCGGCGACAGGCGGCGTCTGCTCCCGGGCCCTGGCCGGGTTCCTGGCCGGCCGGCGGGGACACTTGGCCAGCGACCTGCGCCTGTGGGAAGCGGCGGTGCGCCGCCAAGGGCCCTGGCTCTCGTCCCACCTCGGCGCCATCGTGGTCCTGGCCGCGGTGGCTCCCCTGCTGGGCCTGCTGGGTACCCTCAACGGCATGATCGAGACCTTCCGGGCCATCGGGCTCTTTGGCACCGGCAACGCCCAGGCCCTGGCCGCCGGTATCCGCGAGGCCCTCATCACCACCGAGACCGGCCTGCTGGTGGCCATACCCGGCCTGCTGGCCGGCTACTACCTGCGGCGGCAGGTACGCAAGGAACAGCAACGCCTGCTGTCGTTCCACCAGGCGGTGGAAGGGTGGCTCAAACGACGGGGAGGCGCGCCATGCTCGGCCTGAGAGGTCGCCTGGGAGGCTTGGCCCTCACCGGCCAGAACGACGAGCCGGAGATCAACATGGCGCCGTTGATCGACATGGTCTTCATCCTGCTCATCTTCTTCCTGGTCACCACCAGTTTTGTGCGCGAGACCGGGGTGGAGGTGCAGCGTCCCCGGGCGGCCACGGCGGTGAGCCAACAGACCGGCTCCCTGCTGGTGGGGGTGGACCAGGCCGGCCAGATATTCATCGACAACCACCGGGTGGGGCTGCACAGCGTGCGGGGCTTGGTGGAGCGCTACCTGGCCGAGAATCCCCAGGGCGGGGTGGTGATCGTGGCCGACCGGTCCAGCCACACCGGCCGGGTGATCGCGGTGTTGGACCAATGCAAGCTGGGCGGGGCGCGCCAGGTGGCCGTGGCCGCCCGCCGGGGCGAGCGATGATGAGGATATCCACCGGCCGGCTCGGCTCCCTGCGGGGTGGCGGGGCCCTGCTGCTGGGCATGCTGGTTAGCCTGGGCATCTTTGCCGCGGCCCCGCTGTTGCAAGACCCGGCGGTACTCAAGTCCCTGCCCCGGGCCCAAATCGTGGAGGTGTACCTGCCGCCCCAGGCGGAACCGCCGCCGCCGGAGACCGAGCCCGAACCACCCAAGCCGCCGCCGCCGGAGACCGCCAAGCCCCTGGCCGCCCTGCAGCCGCACCTGCGGCCCGTGACCCTTAAAATCCCCGCCCTGGAGCTGGCCCTCAACCCACACCTCACCCTGGGGCCGGCCATCGCGCCGCCAGGACCGGGTCGTTTCCAGATGGGCGAGGTGGACAGCCTGCCCCTGGTCACGGCCCGCATCCCGCCCATCTATCCCTACAGTGCCAAGCGCCGGGGTATAGAGGGCCGGGTGGACATCCGCTTCCTGGTGGACACCCAGGGCCGGGTGCGCCACCTGGAGGTTACCGCTTCCCGGCCGAAGGGGGTTTTCGATGACGCGGTGCGGCGGGCGGTGGTCCGCTGGCGCTTCCGCCCCGGGGTGAAGGACGGGCATCCGGTGGAGACCTGGGTGACCACCACCATCCGTTTCAAGCTGGATCGCTGATGGGCCGGCTGGCTACCATAGCGGTCTTGGTGGCCGCGCTGGGCGCCGCGGCCCTGCCCGCCCTGGCCGGCGATGGCTGCTCCGGCCCGGAGCCGCGCCTCTCGCCGGCCATGCACCGGGTCCTGTTCTTGGCCCATGGCCACTTGGAAAAGGGCCGCTACGCCCAGGCGGCCCAAGTCCTGGCCCGCTTCACCCGGGCCAATCCCGGGGCGCGGCACTATCGCCTGTCCTTTACGCTGGGCCTGGTGGCCTACTACCAAAAGGACTTGGCCGGGGCGCGGCGGCATCTGCAGGCGGCCATCCAGCAACGCGGCTGCTTTGTCCCGGCCCTGCAAAACCTGGCCGTGGTGCTCCTGGAGCAGAAGAAGCCGCTGGCCGCGGCGGCGGTGTTTAAATCAGCCTACGGCTACAGCCGGTCCAAGCGGCCGCAACTGCTCTACCAGGCGGCGGTGAGCTATCTCATCGGCCGGCGACCGGCCTTGGCCGCGCCCCTCTTTGAAGAGCTGGCCGGCCTGCCCCGGCCCCGGCCCCAGTGGCTCAAGGGCCAGGTGCGCTGCTACCTGGAGATGAAACTCTACGCCAAGGCGCGGGCCATCGTGGCTCGCCTGCTGGCCGCCGCCCCGGCCCAGGCCGACCTGTGGCGCCTGGCCGCCGAGCTGAACCTGCGGGATAAAAAATACGGTCCGGCCGCCGCCGCCCTGGAGGTGGCCTATCGCCTGGCCCCGCCGGGACCGGACGGCTGGCGGCAGTTGGCCTCGCTGTACCAGGCGGCCGGGGTGCCGCTCAAGGCGGCCGAGTACCTGCGGCGGGCCGCGGGTCGTCGCCCCTCGGCCCGGGACCTGGAGACCCTGGCCAAGATATACCTCGGCGGCCACTACCTGGAGCGCGCCCTGGCCGCGGCCCGGCAGGCCGCCCAGGCCCGGCCCACCGCCCGGCGCTGGGCCCTGGTGGGGCGCATCCACCTGTTGCGCTGCGACTACGGCCGCGCCCTACCCGCCTTTACCAAGGCGGCCAAGGCCGACGACCCCCAAGGGCGCTACAGCCTGGTGGCCGGCTACTGCGCCTGGCAGCTCGACCGGCTGCTGGAGGCCAAGCGGGCCTTTGCCCGGGCCCTGCGCCACGCCGGCTCCAACCAGGCCCGGGTGCGCGAGGCCACCCGCGCCCTGGAGGCGGTTAAGCGCCATCTGGAATACCGGCGCTCCCAGGCCGCACCCGAGATGCACTCGTCGCTTTAGTCTCCCCGTAAAGAAAACGGCCCCAGGGGATCGCCCCTGGAGCCGCGCTGGTCTCGCCGGCCCGGGGGCCGGCGGGGTTTAGGTGTTAGAAGTAGATGGCCACGCCACCCCAGATATTGCGGGTGGGTGCGGGGTAGTAGCCCGATCCCCAACTGCTGTAGAAGGAGGCGGCCTCGTACTCTTTACCCAGGAGGTTGAGCGCGTTGACGAACACCTCCACCTGCTTCCAGCGGTAGCTGAGCCGCAGGTCCACCGTGAAGTAGGCGTCCATCTGGTCGGCCACGTTGCCGAAGTCCTGGCCCATGTAGCGCTTGCCCACGTAGTTGACCTGGCCCATGGCCCTGAGGCCGGGGATGATCTGCACCGAGACGCCGGCGCTGGCCTTGAACTCCGGCACCAGGGGCACCGTGTTGCCATCGTTGGGGCCGGAGGTGAACTGAACCTTCTGGTAGGTGAAGGTGGCAAACCCGTAACTGGGGCTGCCGGCGCCGAAGGGCACCCGCAGGCTGGCCTCCAGTCCCACATGCTTGGTATCGTCGAGGTTCTCGTTGCGCATGGTGGCCGCGTTGTAGGCGATCTCGTCGCTCACCTGCATCCAGTAGAAGCTCAGGCTGGCCCGGCCGTTTTGCATGAAGGTGTATTCGGTGCCCACCTCGTAGTTCATGGCCTTCTCCGGCTCCAACTTCATGAACCCGCCGAAGGTGAAGTACTCGTCAGACACCGGGAAGCGGAAGGTGCGCGCCACCCGGGCGTAGACCTTGGACTGGGGCGCCAGGCGATAGGCCAGGCCCACGGTCCAGGCGTATTGGTTCTCGCTGTAAGATTTGGCCTGGGGTGATCCGCCCACGGGCGAGTCGGAGATGTCGAAGTCGCCCTTTTGCCAACGGCCGCCAAAGCTGAGGGTCAAGCGATTGGCAAAGGTGACTTCGTCAAAGAGGTAGACGCCCAGGGTGGTCCAGGTGAAGTCGGTGGAGTCAGTGACCGGACCGGTCACCTTGGAGCGCTCCAGGTTCGCGGTGGAGTAGTAGTAGTCGATACCCACGGTGAGGCGGTTAGCCGCGCCTCCGAAGCCATGATCCCACACCCACTTGGGCTGCAGGCCGATGGTGGAGATATCGGTGTCGCGGTGGGAGTCAAACTTGGCCCACTCGCTGGTGCCTTCGCGGAAGCGGTAGGAGAGGTCAAAGGTGAAGGTTCCGGCTGCCTGGAAATCTCCCCGGAACTGGCCGCGGACATAGCCGTCCTTGTGCTGGGCCCAGTCGGACGGGTTTACCGATTGACGACGATCGGCTTGCATATCGGCCAGGGTAAGCGAACCGGGCATCTGAAAGTCGGCCTTGGCGTAGCCCGCGTCAAAGAGCAGGCTCACCGCGTCGGTGAAGTAGTAGCGGGTGCTGAGGTTAAAGTTGGTGAGTTTATTCTCGGAGCGCTCGCGGTAGCCATCGGTGAACTGGTGGCCGGCCGACAGGAAGAAGCTGAACTTATCCATGCCGCCCTGGGCGTAGCCGTTGACGCCGTAGGTTTTGTACATGCCGTAGTAGGCCTGCAGGCCGCCGGCGGGCTTGCCCTTGCCCTCCTTGGTGATGATGTTGATCACACCGCCCACGGCGTTATCGCCGTAGATCACGCCGGCCGGTCCGTGCATTACCTCGATGCGCTCGATGTTGTCCAGCGGGATGGTGGCGAAGTCGGCGCCGGCCATGTCTATGGTGTTAACTCGGCGACCGTCGACGGTAACCAGCACGCGGGTAGCGGCGCCTTCGCCAAAGCCCCGCATGTCCACCCGGGCCTGGGATATGTTGCCCATGTAGTTGATGAAGCTCAGCCCCGGCACCGACTGCAACACCTCGATGACGCTGGTGGCGTGCATGGCCTGGATCTGGTCGGCGGTGATCACGGTGACGTTACGGGCCAGCTTGGCGATATCCTGGTCGCTACGGGTGGTGCTCACCGTGGTGCTGGGCAGTTGGGCGCTCTGGGCCGCCAGGGACGTGGCCGCGCCCATGAGCAGGCACAACGCAAGCACCAGGGCCCCCGTCAGCCACTTGGTTTGAAATTTTCTACCAGCCATCTGAAGTTCTCCTCCTTTTACACGTTTGGCGACAGGGGATTTGGTGGAAATAGAAAACCCCCAGCCTCTTTTGGCTGGGGGATTGCACCCTGATTTCTTCATCACCCCAGGCGGAGCAACACCGGTCTGCCCGCCTAGAGAGCAAAACCCACCGATCCTCGTCGGCCAATGTTGGTCCTTATGGGAGCAGGCAGGTCTTCTGACTTCCAGCTTATCCTACTAACCGCGCCTTCCCATCGCCCTTACGGCGTCAGTGGCATATGGGAGATCGCCTGGCTGCCTGTAGTCTCGGCCCTGTCGGGTCATCCGGGACCTCGGCCGGCCACGCTGTCGGCCGCAGCCCTTCAGCCTCTGCGACCGTCGGCCCCTGGTCTTCTTCCGGCCCTCGGCTCTGCTTCCGACCTCCGGCCCTTGCCCCAGAACCTCCGGCCCGTCTTACAACCCTCGGCCTCTGCCAGAACCTCCGGCCCGTCCTACAATCCTCGGCCTCTGCCAGAATCTCCGGCCCGTCCTACAACCCTCGGCCTCTGCCAGAACCTCCGGCCCGTCTTACAACCATCGGCCTTTCTTGCGACCCTCGGCCCATCCTGCGACCCTCGGCCCTCTCTCAACCCATGGCCCCTCGGCGGTGTCTCCCTTTGGCGGCGTTCGTAACTGGTTACAGCGGCGGGACCGTGACGGATTTACACCGTCTTCCCTTTTAAACCCTCGGCACTTTGGTCCTTAAACGGGCACCGCTCCCTATTTCGCGTGTTTTGTAGTATAAATTACAAATTGTGTCAAGCTGGTTGCGATGAGAGCCGCTTTGATGGTACTAGCATCACGATGGCATTTCGCAGCAAGCGTATTGCCGGCCGGGATTGGCCCACCCCACCGGCAGATACTTGGTTGCCAAACAATCCAGACCCCACTGAAGGTGGCTGTAATGTCCATTGCGTCCCCAGGCAGCCCACGGGCCTTCCATCACAGGGCATGGCTCTTTTGGGCCGTGTTGTTATTCCTAATCCTGGCGGCGAACCTCTCACCCGCCTGGGCCATCACCATACAGGACGAGATGGGCCGCACCGTGCGGCTCGACGCCCCGCCTAAGCGCATCGTCTCGCTGGTGCCCTCGCTGACCGAGACCGTCTACGCCCTGGGCCTGGGGCAACGGCTGGTGGGGGTGACCAACAACGCCGACTGGCCGGCCGAGGCCCACCGCAAGCCCAAGGTGGGTTCCTACTTCGCCCCCAACCTGGAAAAGATCGTGGCCCTGTCGCCGGACATCGTACTGGTGAGCAAGGACGGCAACCCCCGGTGGGTGGCTGATAAGCTCAGCGCCATGGGGGTGGTGGTATATGTCACCGTGCCGGGCCGACCCCAGCAACTGCCTGGCAGCATCGAGCGCTTGGCCAAGTTCTTGGGTGCCAGCCGGGCCGGCCAGCGCCTGGCTGCGAACATGCGTCGCCAGTTCGCGGCGGTTACCGAGGCGATCAAGGGCCGGCCACCGGTACCGGCGCTGATGGTGATCGGCTCCCGGCCCCTGGTGAGCGTGGGGCGCGGCACCATAAATCATTACCTCATCGAGATGGCCGGCGGCCGTAACATCGCGGCCTCGGCGCGGGGGCGTTGGCCGCGGCTCAACAAGGAGTTCATCGTCCAGGCCAAGCCCAGGGTGATAATCCTGTCGACCATGGAACGCGGCCAGGACCTGGCCCAGCAGGTGGCCTGGTGGCGTCACCTGCCGGCGCTGGCCACCAACCCCGGCTACCGGGTGGCGGTGGTGCGCTCCGATTTGGTCGACCGCCCCGGCCCGCGGCTGGGCCAGGGGCTCATGTCCTTGGCCCGGGCCCTGCACCCGTCGGTCTTCGGTCCGCCGCGGCCGGCCGGCGACGCGGGAAAGCCCTCACCATGATGGCCACCCCGGCCAGGGTGGGCGCGGTCACGCTGTTGCTGCTGGTACTGGCGGTGGCGGTGCTTTTGCTGTGCCTGGCCCTGGGGACGGTGTCGGTGCCCTTGGGCGACTTGGTGAGCTGGCTCACCGGCGGCGAGCTGGGAGACACCCACCGCCTCATCCTGGCGCGCCTACGCCTGCCGCGGTTGGTGATGGCCGGCCTGATGGGATGTTCCCTGAGCATCAGC
>JAMOVV010000114.1 GCA_027067385.1 Desulfarculaceae bacterium | reverse complement strand
CTCGTCGTTTTCCAAGATATCCACCGCCGGCGACCAGCCGGACGATGATCCCGGGTCGCCGCCGGACAAACGATCCAGCATCTGGTCAACACTCTGTGGGGTGAGACCCCCTCCCGGGCGGATGGTGAAACTCATGGGATCATACTCCACTGGTGGTCCTGGTTGAAACCCCGGGGCGCCACCGCGGCGCGCCAAGGGCCTGCTGCTAATATAAATACGTATTTCACCGGTGCAAAGCGATCAAAAAAATAACCCTTGCGCCCCAACCAACCTTGACTTGGCCGCAAGGCGACTTAACTTTCCCATGTGCTTGCAAAACACAGCCAAAACCCAAAAAAACCCGCTAGCCAAAACCCCAACAGGAGCCGGCGGCATAAATACTGTGACAGGAGGTAATTATAACCATGGCAGCCAACGAAAAGATCATCGGTATCGACCTGGGCACCACCAACAGCGTGGTAGCCATCATGGAAGGCTCCGAACCCAAAGTAATAACCAACGAAGAAGGTAGCCGCACCACCCCCAGCGTAGTGGCCATCACCGATAAGGGCGAAAGACTCGTGGGCGCGGCCGCCAAGCGCCAGGCCGTCACCAACCCCACCAACACCGTGTACAGCATCAAGCGCTTCATGGGCCGGCGTATGAACGAGGTCAGTGAAGAAATTAAGCAGGTGCCCTACAAGGTCATCGGAAAGGGCGACGAGCCCGTAAAGGTCGAAGTGCAGGGCAAACAGTACTCCCCGCCGGAGATCAGCGCCATGGTGCTCGGCAAGCTCAAGAAGGCGGCCGAAGACTACCTCGGCGAAAAGATCACCGCCGCGGTCATCACCGTACCGGCCTACTTCAACGACGCCCAACGCCAGGCCACCAAGGACGCCGGCAAGATCGCCGGGTTGGAGGTGAAGCGCATCATCAACGAGCCCACCGCCGCGGCCCTGGCCTATGGCCTGGACAAGAAAACCAACGAGACCATCGCCGTGTTCGACTTCGGCGGCGGCACCTTCGATATCAGCGTCCTGGAAGTCGGCGACGGCGTGGTGGAGGTAAAGTCCACCAACGGCGATACCCACCTGGGCGGCGACAACCTGGACCAAAAAGTCATCGACTGGCTGGTGGCCGAGTTCAAAAAGGACCAGGGTATCGACCTCTCCGCCGATCCCATGGCCCTGCAGCGCCTGCGCGAGGCGGCCGAAAAGGCCAAGATGGAGCTCTCCACCTCCATGGAGACCGACATCAACCTGCCCTTCATCACCGCCGACGCCTCGGGCCCCAAGCACCTCAACCTCAAGCTCTCGCGCGCCAAGTTTGAACAACTGGTCGAAAGCGAACTGGCCCGCACCCTGGGACCCTGCAAGCAGGCCCTGGCCGACGCCGGCCTGGACCCCAAGAGCGTCGACGAGGTAGTCCTGGTCGGCGGCTCCACCCGTATCCCCAAGGTCCAGGAGATGGTCACCGAGTTCTTCGGCAAGGAACCCCACAAGGGCGTCAACCCCGACGAGGTCGTCGCCGTGGGCGCGGCTATCCAGGGCGGCGTGCTCTCCGGCGACGTGCAAGACGTCCTCCTGCTCGACGTCACCCCCCTGTCGCTGGGCATCGAAACCTTGGGCGGCGTGATGACCAAGCTCATCGAACGAAACACCACCATCCCCACCAAAAAGAGCGAGGTCTTCTCCACCGCCGCGGACAACCAGCCCAGCGTGGATATCCACGTGCTCCAGGGCGAACGCGAGTTCGCCAAGGACAACCGCACCCTGGGCAAGTTCCAGCTCACCGGCATCCCGCCGGCCCCCAGGGGAGTGCCCCAGATCGAAGTCACCTTTGACATCGACGCCAACGGTATCGTGCATGTCAGCGCCAAGGACCTGGCCACCGGCAAGGAACAGTCCATTGAGATCAAGGCCTCCAGCGGCCTGTCCGAAGACGAGATCGAGGCCATGGTCTCCGACGCCAAGAAGTTCGAGGCCGAAGACAGCGAACGCCGTAAGACCGTCGAGGCCCGCAACCAGCTCGACACCATGGTCTACCAGACCGAAAAACTGCTCAACGATAACCGCGACAAGCTCGACGCCGCCACCATCAGCTCCATGGAAGGCGCCATCGAGTCGGCCAAAAAGGCCCTGGACCCCGGCGACGACCGGGCCGAGATGGAGTCCCAGTTCAAGGCCCTGGAGCAGGCCAGCCACGCCATGGCCCAGGCCCTGTACCAGGCCCAGGCCTCCCAGGCCGGCGACGGCGCCGGGCCCCAGACCGGACCCGACGACGGAGCCCAGACCGGACCCGATGCCGACGACGTGGTCGACGCCGAGTTCACCGAACAAAAATAACCGCCCGCCGCAACCCCGGGGCCGGATGGACAAAACGCCCATCCGGCCCCGCTTAAACCGCCCGGAGCCCCCTTCTGCCACCGCCAACTTTAAGCTTGACAGACCACCCCCCTGCTCATTACTGTAGCCTTCAAGTCCCGCAATGCACACTGCCGCGGTGGGCGCCTTGGGGAGGGGGGAGACCAACCCTCTACGCGGCGCTGACAGGCGATGGCGCTGACAGGCGATCAGGGTCGGCCCATGGCATGACCAGGGCCGTTTTTCAAGGCGGCCCCAAGTACCGATTGGCACAAGGGGTGGCGGAGGTGGCGCATACGTCAACAAGCCTCGCCACCGTTAGGCACAAGGGGTGGCGATGGCGGCGTGAGTGTTAAGCCGCGTCACCGACTGGTACAAGGGGTAGCGGCGTAAGCGTTAAGCCGCGTCACCGACTGGTACAAGGCGATGGCGGCGTGGATGCCAAGCCGCGTCACCGACTGGTACAAGGCGATGGCGGCGTGGGTGCCAAGCCGCGTCACCGACTGGTACAAGGGGTAGCGGCGTAAGCGTTAAGCCGCGTCACCGACTGGTACAAGGGGTAGCGATGGCGGCCGTCGCCACCACCACCCTCAACCATATATAAACCCGAACCCGTTTGAAAAAACACCGCCTCTGGTGAGGCGGACGCCCACACCAAGAGGCGTTACCCAAAACCGCAATTAGGAGGAGTTCACGATGGCATTGGTTCCCCCCCATGGCGGAGGCGATCTGAAGCCGCTGCTGCTTGAAGGCGAAGAACTGGCCGCCGAAATCAAGGCCGCCGAAGGCTACAAGAAGCTCAACGTATCCACCCGCGACGCCTGCGACTGCTTTATGCTCGGCATCGGCGCCTTTACCCCGCTCGATGGCTTCATGGGCGAGGCCGACTGGAAGGGCGTCTGCGACGATATGAAGCTCACCAGCGGTGTCTTCTGGCCCATCCCCATCACCACTAGCTGCAACGACGAAGACGGCATCGAGGTCGGTGACAAGGTCGCCCTGTACAACGACGAGTTCGGCGGCCTGGTGGCCACCATGGAAGTCACCGAGAAATACCAGATCGACAAGTCCCACGAGTGCAAGCAGGTCTTCACCACCGACGACACCGAACACCCCGGCGTGCAAAAGGTCATGTCCCAGGGCAAATACAACCTGGGCGGCCCGGTGAAGGTCGTGAGCGAAGGCGGCTTCCCCGAAGAATACGGCGACCTCTACGCCAAACCCGCCGAGACCCGCGCCCTGTTCGAGGAACTCGGCTGGTCCCGCGTGGCCGCCTTCCAGACCCGTAACCCCATGCACCGCTCCCACGAGTTTTTGGCCAAGATCGCGGTGGAGGTCATGGACGGCGTGATCATCCACCAGATTCTCGGTAAGCTCAAGGCCGGCGACATCCCCGCCGACGTCAGGGTCAAGGCCATCAACGCCCTGCTGGATAACTACTTCGTCAAGGGCACCGTGGTCTCCAAGGGCTACCCCATGGAGATGCGCTACGCCGGGCCGCGCGAGGCGCTGTTGCACGGCTGCTTCCGCCAAAACTTCGGCTGCTCCCACCTCATCGTGGGTCGCGACCACGCCGGCGTCGGCGACTACTACGGCCCCTTCGACGCCCAGAAAATCTTCTACGAGATTCCCGAGGACGCCCTGGTCCTGGACCCCCTGCCCATCGACTGGACCTTCTACTGCTCCAAGTGCGAGGGTATGGCCTCCATGAAGACCTGCCCCCACGGCAAGGAAGACCGTATGCTGCTCAGCGGCACCATGGTCCGCAAGATACTCTCCGAGGGCGGCGACCTGCCACGGGAATTCTCCCGTCCCGAAGTCGTCAAGATTCTGCAGGAGTACTACCAGTCCCTGGATGAAAAAGTGGAGATCAAGCTGCACGGCGCGGCCACCGGCGATGTGAAAAAGTAAACCACCATAACTAAAACCCAAGGGACGGCCTCGCCCGAGGCCGTCCCTTTTCATGCCCATACCACCGATACCACTAAGCGGGGTCCGCTGACCACCCAACACTTTTTTTCTAGCTAATACACCAAGATAACTCCAACGCCCTATGCTTGACTCCCCCCGGCTACCTCCTGGCGGCCATTAAAAAGTATAAAAATATTGCTGTCAGAATAATTAAAATATTCAATAATTCAGGTAGATTTGCATAAAATGTCACTCTCACATCAACCAATTGCAAAATTGCAACTAATCAATGCTTCGCAAACAAATATTTATTCCTTGACCCGTAGATAATTTTTCAAATAATATAACCTGGGACTTGATCCCAACAGCCAATAAGTTGGATTGCTATGGCCTTTAAATTAGAAACCGATCAAGTAAGCCAAATTACGACTATCACCTTTTCAGGTGTTATCGATATAAACCAATGCATGGATATAGTTACTGAAGCTTACAATCGCCAGGTAACTTATAAGTATATTTGTGATATTACCAGGGCTGAAAAAGTGGAGTTGACCGCTGACCAGGTAAAACAAGTAGCTGACTATCTTAATTTGCAGCGCGAGGGCCGGCGCGGCGGTAAAACCGCCATAGTGGCCGGCGATAACGTCAGCTACGGCCTGGCCCGTATGTTAGAGATGATCACCGCCTTGGGCGATAAAAACCACGGCATCTCCATGATGGTCTTCCGCAACCTGGAAGAGGCCCGCCAGTGGCTCGACCAGGAATGAGCTGCCCCCGGCCCGCCTAAAGGTAAACCCCGACCGGCCCGAGATACCCCCGGCCCGGCCACCCCAAAGCCCGGACCATCCCCGGCCCGGCCCCGGCCGCCAGCCGCCCGCTCCAGCCGCAGCCGGCGCAGGTGCTCGCCCACGCCCTCACCCACCATGCCGCGAAACACCCGGTAAAAATGGTAGGGGCTGAAGACGGCCACCGAGGCCAGTTCCACAAGCGACAGGGGCCGGTCCAGGTTGGCCTGGATGTACACCAGCACGCGCAGGATGCGCTCGTGGTAGCTGGTCTTGATGTCGGCTTTCATCTTCAGTCGTCTCCTTGCACTCCTGTTTGCCCGCGACTCGGGAGCAGATTAGCCCCATCGCCGCCGGGGTACTTGACATCCCTTGCGCATTTTCTAAAAAAAACCGCCGGAGTTTAAAGAAACCCCACCACCTGGCCGATCAGTCTAAAGAGTAGGATGCGTTTTTCGGCCAGGGACCGGCCGCTATCCTGGAGTGTGTCATGACTCTGAGCATTCTCAGCCCGGTCCCAGCGGGATACGGCTACGCGGCGCAGGCCCCGCAGCCGGCCGGTTCATCGCCCTCGGTCCCCCGGCGGGTGGGCCTCTCATCGCCCAGCCAAATCCCGGAACAATCCCCACCCGATCAAGAGTCCGCCGACAGCGCCGCAGCCCCGCGTCCGGTCCAGGAGAGCGGCGAGCCGGCCGACGGCCGGGAACAACCCGGCGGCGGGCAGCCAGGCGATGCCGGCGGCGGGCCCACCGCCGGGATCATGGCCCGGCTCACCCCCGGCCAGCAGGCCAAGGTTCGCCAACTGCAACAGCGTGACCGCGAGGTGAAGGCCCACGAGCAGGCCCACATGGCCGCCGGCGGGCGCTACGTGCGCGGCGGGGCCCACTACCAGTACCAAACCGGCCCGGACGGCAGACAATATGCGGTGGGCGGTGAAGTGTCCATCGACTCCGGTGAAGAGTCCTCGCCCCAGGCCACCATCATCAAGGCCCGGGCCATCCGGCGCGCCGCCCTGGCCCCGGCCCAGCCCTCCAGCCAGGACCGCCAGGTGGCGGCCAAGGCCTCGGCCATGGAACGCCAGGCCCGGGCCGAGCTGGCCAAGCAGCAACAGGCCGAGGCCGAGCTGGCCGGGGCCTGGGCCGGGCAACAGGCGGACCGGCAATCCCCGTCCGCATCGACCGGTGCGGCCAATGATCCCTTTCCCCGGCCCAGGGCCGACGGCCCGCCGCCGCTGAGCGCCCGCCTGGGCTCGCTCAACATCCAGGTGTGATCCGGCCGGCGCTTGGGGGTGGCCGCTGGGGGGCGGCAGTGGTGGCCGTCGGGGCCAAAACACAACATATGCTACCGTTTATGACATTTCGCAGCACATATTGTGTTTACAATCGATAATGCGGGTGATCGGCGGTCAAGAGGGAGGGCGGGTCACCGCCGGGGGCGGACAGGTGCGCCCACAGCCGGGCGCTGGTCATGGTCCATCAGCTTTCCCAGGCCGCTTGCCCCGCGCTAGTTTCAGCTCATGCTGAGATAGTAGGCCAAGTTGTCGAGTTTCACGGTGAAGTCAACGTTTTCTATCTTGCAGCCTTCGCAGGTTTGCAATTGTACCGGGGCGAAGTTGAGTATTCCGGAGACCGGCACCTGGTAGAATCGGTTGGCTATTTCCTGGGCGCGTTCGGGCGGGGTGCAGATGACGCCGATTTCGGCCTTGGTTTCCCGGCAGACCTCGATGAGGTCTTGCACCGGGCTGATCTCCAGGCCGGTGGCCAATTTATGGCCGATTTTATTGGGGTCGGCGTCAAAGGCGCAGACGAAGCGGTATCCTTGTTTGGCGAAGTTTTGGTGGGCCACCAGGGCGCAGCCCAGGTTACCCATACCCACGATGGCCAGGTTCCAATCTTTATTCAGGCCGAGGATTTTTCGGATATCAAAGAGGAGTTCCTTGATGTAGTAGCCGACTCCCCGGACGCCGAATTGGCCGAAGTAGGCCAGGTCTTTGCGTATCTGGGCCGGGTTGACCCCGCAAAGTTCCGCCAGTCGTTTACTGGATACCACGGGTGCGCCGCCCTGGGTGAGGAGGTTTTCCAGGGCACGGGAATAGATGGACAGCCGGGTTATGGTGGCTGCGGGTATTTTACTAGCCTTCATGGGGCTACCATTGTGATTCTGGGCACATAGCAGGTTAAAACAAGGGCCGGGCCCTCTTGGCGGACCCGGCCCTTGGCTTGGCGTTTAGCCGAGGCCCAGGAACTTGGTGACGTGCTCGACGCCGGGGTAGGCGTAGAGCAGGATCAAGCAGATAACCAGGGCGTAGATACACAGGGACTCGATAAGAGCCAGACCGATGAGCATGGCCACCTGGATCTTACCGGCGGCCTCGGGGTTGCGGGCGATGCCCTGCACGGCGCCGTTGACGGCGAAGCCCTGGGCCAGGCCGGTACCAAAGGCGGCGATACCGATACCGAAGCCGGCCGCGGTGACGGTGGCGGCGAACAGCTTAGCGGTCTCGGCCAGAGCGGCCTCGCTGGCGGCGAGGGCCACCGAGGACAGGCCCAGTACGAACAGGCCGGCCAGGATGGTGCTCAAGGAAAACTTTTTCATTGCCAACTCTCCTTAGAACGTTTTGGTTTTGTGCCTTCTTCCCTTGGGAAGCTTGTTTACTTTTGGGGTGGGGCGGCCATGGCGACATGGATTCTCCGCATCCCGCATTAGCCGGCCGCCCGATATTTGCGCCCTTGGTGCGCCGGATGTGTTTGGCGTCTTGTTGCGCCCGGTTGCGCTCTTTCGCCCGGTTGGTTCTTACGCGCTTTGTGGGCCCCTATGTGCGCCCGATGTGCTTGGCGCCCCTATGCGCGCTCGCGCTTAACTACTTGCCCCTTTGCCTTTCTCGCGCCCGGTTGCGCCTTTCTCTCGCCCCTTCTCGCTCGCCCCTTCTCGCGCCCCGTTGTTTAGCTACTCCCGGTTTGTGCGCCCCTTTTGAGCGCCCCTTTTGAGCGCCCCGGCTAGGTA
>JAMOVV010000113.1 GCA_027067385.1 Desulfarculaceae bacterium | reverse complement strand
TCCAGGCCGCGGTCCGCTAACCGACCCTTGATTTTGCCGGCAATTGCCTCAGAGGCGGCCACCAATACGGTGGCTTCAGAAGAATCAGATGACATTATGCATCCCGGTCCGACTCGGGCTCAAGAGCCCCGAGGGGGTCATATTTTCGTCACCCACCTCTACCATTACGTTATTGCTGGCTAATTTGCAAGTGTTTTATGCCCGGCTCCCAAGACGACTCTCCCGCACCTAAGCGCCAAAAACCGGCGATGGTGCACTGGGCCAGGGTGGGCAGGGGCGGCCGTCGTCTCAGGACAAGACGCGCAGGACCTCGTCTAGCTCCTCGCGGGCCGAACGGAAACGGTTCACCTCGGCGGCGGGGTCGGGGTGGCCCAGGGCCACGCCGATGACGATCTTCTCGTCGTCGGGGATGGCCAGGCGGGTGCGCACCGCATCGGGGTAGCGGGCCAGGGCGGCGATGACGCAGGTGCCGAGCCCCTGGTCGGCAGCGGCCAGGCAAAAGGTGCTCACCATGGCTCCCACGTCCATGATCACGTAGGGGCTCTGGCGATCCGGCACCGTGAAATAGACTAGGGTAGGGGCGCCAAAGGCGTTGAAGTTGTTGGTATAGTGCTCGCGGCGCTTTTCGCGGTCGTCGCGGCCGATGCCCAGCACCTTGAACAGGGATTTGCCCAGGGCGCGGTAGCGGTCCATGAGGCGTCCCTCAAAGCCTTGGGGCATGGGGATGTCGGGGTTTTCGTCCTGGCCCGCGGTGGCCGCCGCGGTGAGGTCGATGCGCAGGGCGTGGGCCTTGGCCCCGCTCACCGCATAGACTTTACCCGGCTGGGTATTGCCCCAGGTGGGTATCCGCTGGGAGGCGGCCACCAGTTCCCGGATCACCTCGTCGCTCACCGCCTCCGGCAGAAAGGCCCGGCAGGAGTAGCGCGCCTCTAGTACTTCCTTGAACTCCATGCTTCACCTCCGTCGATGGTTGCTCCTGGGGCGCTTGGGCCAGCCGGGGCCGCCGCGGCTCAGCGGCGGCGGGCGAAGAACCGCGGCAGCCGGGCGGCGAACTCCGGGTCGTCAGCCGCGGCGATCACCGCCTGGCGCTCCTGCTCCAGGTGCCCGGCCAGGTCCTTTAGCACCGCGCGGCGCAGCAGCCGCCGGGTGGCCGCCTGGGCCCGGGCCGGTCCCTCGGCCAGGCCGCGGGCCAGCTCTTGGGCCGCGGGCAGCACCTCCAACCCCGGCACCACCCGGTGGGCCAGGCCCAGGCGCCGCGCCTCCCGGGGGGCGATTCTCCGGTTGAGCAGCAGTATCTCGGCCGCCCGCATGCGGCCCACCAACAGCGGCAGGGTGAGGCTCACCGCCGCGCCGGGGGCCAGCCCCACCCGTAAGAACCCGGGCACCAGCTTGGCGTCTTGGGCCACCACCGCCATGTCGGCCAGCAGCAGCCAGCCCAAGCCAGCGCCCGAGGCGGCTCCCCGCACCGCCGCCACCCAGGGCTGGGGCAGCCCGGCCAGGGCCAGGGCCACCCGGTTGACCCAGATGGAGTAGGCGGCAAAGACCTCGCCGGCGCCCCGGCCGGGATGGGCGGCCAGGTGGTCGCGGGCCGCCTTGAGATTGCCCCCGGCCGAAAACACCCCGCCGGCCCCGGTGAGCACCACGGCGCGTACCCGCCGGTCCTGGGCCGCCTGCTCCAGGCTGCGGGCCAGCTCGGGTCCCAACTCCAAGTCCATGCCGTTGACCGTGGCCGGGTTGTCCATGGTCAGGGTGAGCACCGAACCGGCGCGCTCCCGGCGGATATAATGATATGGCAATATCCTTCTCCCGTGCGCATAAAGGTTGCCACAGCCGGCGCGATGAGGCAAGGTGACAGGACAGGAGAAACCAGCGCCATGAGTTATGCCCACCAAGACGCGGTGACCCGGCAGGTGCAGGACTTGCTGGGCCGGGACGAGCCGGTGAGCCGCAACCGCCACTTCGAGCTTTTCCGCGGCCGCCGCGGCCGGGCCGCGCTGCGGCTTTATCGCGTGCTGCGGGCCCTGGGCCGCGAGCTGGATTCGGCCGCCGGCCACCGGGATATGCGGGTGGAACTGCGGCCGGGAGACGGCGATCTGTGGCTGGAGCTCAGCGACCCGGAGCGCTCCTACACCCACCGCACCCGGGTGCCCCAGGCCCTGCTCCCTTGGCTGCGTGGCCGCCTGGCCCGCCTGGGGCTTACCCCGCCGGCCGGGGAGGATACGTGAGCCGCGGCGGTTTCTCCCCGGACGAGATGCTGCCGGTGGTCGACCGGCACGACCGGCAGGTGGGCCTGGCCCCGCGCCGGCGGGTGCACGCCGAGGGGCTGGCTCACCGGGCGGTGCACATCCTGGTCTTCGATCCCCGCGGCCGCCTGTACCTGCAGCGCCGCTCGGCCGCCAAGGACACCTACCCCTTGTATTGGACCTCCTCGGCCTCGGGCCACGTGGACCCGGGTGAGAGCTACCACCAGGCCGCGGTGCGCGAGCTGCACGAGGAACTGGGCCTGGAGCTTGAGCTGCGCCCGGTGGGGCGCATCCCGGCCGGCCAGGCCACGGACCACGAGTTCACCGAGGTGTTTTGGGCCGTGAGCGCGGCCGCGCCGGTACCCGATCCGGCCGAGATTATGGAGGGTCGCTTCTTCACCTGGCCCCAGGCCCAGGCCCTGGCCGCCGATCCGGCGCGGGCCGTCCCCTCCCTGGCCGTGGTTTTGGCCCTGTTGGCCGGTCCGCCAGCGGGGGGCAATCCATAGACTAAACCATCCTTGTAATATTGACATAGCCGATATCGGTCTATAGGATTAAGTCCTTCGTAACCAGCGGAGGATTTGAGAATGCTCGACTGCCGTAACATGGCCTGCCCCCAGCCGGTGATGCAGGCCAAGGAGAAGGTGGAGGCCGAGGCCCCGCCGATAATCGAGGTGCTGGTGGACAACCAGGCCGCCAGCCAGAACGTGAGCCGTTTTTTGGACACCCGGGGCTACCAGGCCGAGGTGACCCGCCAGGGCGGGGACTACCTGGTGACCGGCCGCCTGGGCCAAGACGGAGTGATCGAGGCCGAGGTGCCGCCGGAGGTGCTCACCTGCTCCACCGACACCTCCCGCACCCTGGTCTTCGTGGGCGCCGACCGCATCGGCCGCGGCGACGACCAACTGGGCGCGGGCCTGATGAAGAACTTTTTGTCCACCCTGCCGGAGATGGGTTCGGAGCTGTGGCGCCTGGTATTTGTCAACAGCGGGGTGAAGCTCTGCGTGGAGGGCTCCGAGAGCCTGGCCACCTTGCAGGAGTTGGAGGCCTCCGGGGTGAGCATCCTGGTCTGCGGCACCTGCCTCACCTATTTCGACCTGTTGGAGCAAAAACGAGTGGGCGAGACCACCAACATGCTCGACGTGGTCACCAGCCTGCAACTGGCCAGCAAGGTGATCAACATCTAGGCTACCGGTCCCCGGCCCCGCGGCAGACGACCCCTCGGCGCAGAGGCCGGTCCGCGGGGCGGGGCGTTCAATCCCGCGGCTTGCCCCGCATTTGCGCCCATGATAACTTAGTAAATGAAGATGGTTACCAGCGGCCAGACGCGGTCAGGGCGTAAAGCCGGGCTGAGCTCGACTGTGACCCGTAAGCGGGAGGGTGGAGTAAGCATGCCAGCCGACAAGGCCAAGGGCGGCTCCCGCCTGTTGGACCGGGACCTGGACCACACCCGTATCAAGGTGGACCTGGACCCGGCCGACTTCGGCATGATGGCGGTGATGCTCGAGTTGCTGGCCGCCGACGCCGCCTGTCCGGTGGACCTCTACCTGCCGCTTTATTCCCGCCAGACCAAGAAGCCGCGCATGGAGCTGGTGGCCCAGGCCGGCGAGCCCTTCAAGGCCGACTGGCTGCAGCGGTTGGCCCGGGCCGAGCAGACCAAGGTCTACACCCCCCTGGACCAGGCCGAGGTTCTCAACGCCTACTTTGACCAACACGCCGGCGAGCTGCTGGACCGGCCCAACATGACCACCCGCAAGCGCACCAAGTACATCCAGGAGTTGGCCGCGGCCAACCTCAACGCCCTGTTCGGCGGCGACCTCTCCCGCCAGGGCATGGAGTCCACGGTCACCCGGGCCCACGAGATGGTGCGCCAGATGACCAGTGACTTCCAGATACTCAGCAACGTGGCCGAGGTGTTGCGCTCGGACTACAGCGTGTACAGCCACAGCATCAACGTCTGCATGTTGGCCATGGGGTGGGGGCGCTTTTGGGGCATGCCCGAGAGCCGCATCCGCGCCTTGGGGGTGGGCGGCATGTTGCACGACGCCGGCAAGGCCAAGCTGCCGCGTTACCTGCTGTCCAAGCCGGGGGAACTCACCAGCCTGGAGATGGCCGAGATGCGGCGCCATCCCCGCCTGGGCTACCAGATGCTCCAGCCCATCAGCGCGGTGTCCTACGATGTGCTGATGATCGTGCTGCACCACCACGAGAACGCCGACGGCACCGGCTACCCGGCCGGCCTCCAGCGTGACCGCATACCCCACCTGGCCCGCCTGGTGCGGGTGGTGGACGCCTATGACGCCATGACCAGCAACCGGTCGTTCCAACCGGCCCTGCCGCCGGCGGAGGCCGCCGCCACCCTGCTCAACCAGATGGCCGGGCAGTTGGGCCAGGACCTGGTGGCCAACTTCATCCGCTTTTTAGCCAGTCCCTACATGAATTGAGTGCGATGTTTCACCCCGGCGGCCGGGGGGCCAGGAATACGCCTCAGGGCGCGGTGCCGGTGGCCGGTAGCGGCGGGACCAGCATACCGGCCTTGAAGCGCAAGATTATCGGCCTGGGCCCCCGCTTGAGATAGATGAAGTGCTGCTCGTCATCGAGCAGGTTGACCATGAAAGATCGCTGGGGCAGGCCCCAGGCCATCTCCACGTGCCAGAGGGAGTCGCCCTCCTTGATGAGGCCGCGCATCAGGCGTTTCACCACCGCCGGCGGCAGGTGGCAGCGGCGCAGGCGGGCCAGGCGGGAATAGTGGGCCCGGGCCGGCCCGGGCAATACGGCCAGGGCCTCCGGGTCCACCCGGCCCAGGAGTCGCACCGGAACCCGGGCCGGGGAGCCGGGCTTGAGCCCATCGCCGCCGGGGCGCACCAGCTTGGCCGGCACCCACCAGGGGCCGGGACCGGACCGGGGCGCGAAGAGCACCACCTCCACCCCCCGGACCCGGCGCGGCCCTTGCACGATGGCGCCGGCCACCGACCTGCCCTTGGCCCCCGCCTCCAGCACCACCATCGGCGCGCCGGCCTGGACCAGGTCCAGGCAGCGCCCCGGGGCCAGGGGCACCGCCGGGCCGCCGCCGGTGGGGGTGAGGGTGGTTGGCCGCATCACCACCACCGAGCGGGGGCCGGCTTCGGTGGCCAGGCCGGGCGCCGCCCCGGCCAACAGGGCCGCCGCGCACAGCAGCACCGCCCGGGGCCATGGGGCCCGCCGGCGGGTCGCAAGGTGGAGTTGGGGCATTGGTCATCCCCTTGCGGCGGTGCGGGCGTATCCCCGGCCGCCGTGGTGGCGTGAGGGTTTAGTACAACGACGAGGACTGGCGCCGCCGCCGCCGGCCCAGCATCCAGCCGATGATCCATCCCAGCAGGAGCACCCCGGCGCCGGAGAGGAACCACTTGAGCCCGCCGGAAAAACGCAGGGTCTCGTTTTCGCTCTCCACCTCCTTGAGGCGCTGGGCCTGCTGCTGCACCGTGGCCTGCAGGGTCTTTACCTGCTGGGCCTTGAGGGCCTTGAGCTGGTCCAGCTCGGTGCGCAGGCCCAAGGTGTTGCCGGCGTCGCGCTTGAGCTGGTTGTAGCGGGCCTCCAGGTTGCGGACCTTGGCCTGGGCCGCGGCCAACGACGCCTTGAGATCGCGGTTGGCCTGGCGCAGCTCGGCCAGCTCCTGCTGGGTCTTGCTCGGCTGCATGTCGGCCAGGATCACCCGGGCCGGCTTTTGGTCCACCAGGTAGCGGTAGATCACCCAGCCCTCTTTGCCGTCGGCCGTGCGGACTTTGCCCCAGCCGTCGTCCCGGCGCTTGAGCAGCAGCACCTTGTCGCCCGAGGTGAGGGTGGCCAGCACCCGGTTGCTGTTGGAGGGTCCGGAGCGAACCGTGATCCGCAGGATGTCGGTGACATACATGGGCTCTTGCGCCGTGGCGGTAAAGGACAGGGCCATGGCCAAAACAGCGACCAATCCCAAGAGACGAAGGACCTTCACGATGTTCTCCTAAGCGACGGGTTCCGGTGGCCCGGAACCATAAAAATTCAATATTATTTGGCAAACCTAACAAAGCAACCATGCCGTGTCAACGAGGCCCCGGACGCGGTCTATGGCGGTGGTTGATTCAAAAAATTGACGCCGGGCTCATACAATGCTATGAGGCAACAGTTACTTTCGGTACAGTCAGCCCCACGACAGGGCGTCACCCGGGGAGGGTGGATGGATTGCCACATCCTCATCGTGGACGATGAGCCTAAAAACTTGGTCATGCTCGAAGAACTATTCCAGTTCAAGGGCGCACGGGTTTCATCGGCCACGGACGGGTACATGGCCCTGGAGCGGGTGGCGCGCAACCCGCCGGACTTGATCCTGCTGGATGTTTCCATGCCCGGGATGGACGGCTACGAGGTGTGCCGGCGGCTCAAGGCCGACGAGAAGACCCAGCGCATCCCGGTGATCATGGTCACCGGCCTGCGCGGGCTCAACGACAAGATCAGGGGATTGGAGGCCGGGGCCGACGATTTCTTGTCCAAGCCGGTCAACGCCGCCGAGTTGGTCACCCGGTCCCAGAACCTGCTGCGGGTCAAGCAACTGGACCGGCAACTGGAGAACGCCTATCGCCGGCTGGCCGAGATATCGGCCTATACCAACACCCTGCTGAGCCAATTCGACCCCTTTCAGTTCGATATCCAGCAAAGCCTGTCGGGGCTCATGGAGTTTTTGCTGCAACCGGGGTTGGACCGCAGCGATCGGCCCGAGAGACTGCTGCTGCTCAGCGCGGAGGCCGGCAGCCTGTGGGTGGGCTGGCGCTACTGCAACCGTGGCGGCGAGGTGGAAGCCACGCCCCTTTCCGGCGGGGCGAACGCGGAGGAGATGGATTCGGTCTTCGGCGGGCGGGGCCGCATGGCCGTGAACCTGGAAGGGGCCGATCCCGACCGGCTGCCCGGCCGGCGGATTTGGGCCGACCTGGGCGAGGAGCCGCCCACGCGCAACATCGTGGGCTACCGCAGCCAGTCGGTGGCCGTGCTGGCCCTGGACTTTGGAAGAAGGGTGGGTGACTACGACTCCCAGGTGCTATCGTCGTTGGTGGCCACCATCCACTTCTTCCTAAAGACCATCAGCTCCCAGATACAGGAGGTGGACAACGCCTTCCTGTACACCATCGGCACCCTGGCCCGGGCGGCGGAGCTGCACGACGAGGACACCGGCGATCACATCATCCGGGTGGGGCTCTACGCCGAGGCCATGGCCCAGGCCCTGGGCCAGCCCGAGGAGATGATCAAGGTGCTGGGTTACTCGGCCCAGATGCACGACGTGGGCAAGATGCACCTGCACCCGGACATCCTGCGCAAGCCGGGGCCGCTGAGCGTACCGGAGTGGGAAGAGGTGAAGCTGCATACCGTGTACGGTGCCCGGATAATCGGCGACCACCCCCGCCTGGCCATGGCCCGGGAGGTGGCCCTGACCCATCACGAGCACTGGGACGGCAGCGGCTATCCCCACGGCCTGGCCGGCGAGGCCATACCCCTGCCGGGACGCATCGTGATGATGGCCGACGTCTACGACGCCCTGCGTTCGGCGCGGCCCTACAAGAGACCATTTGACCACGCCGCGGCGGTGGGCATAATACACAGGGGCGACGAGCGCCTGCAGCCCGGGTGGTTCGACCCCGAGGTCTTGGAAGTGTTTTTGGACATACACCGGGAGGTCGCGGATATCTACAACCGGACCGAGCAATAGGGGGCGGCCAGGCAAAGGTCCCGACCCCGGTTTTCGATGGACACGGGCCGCCAGGAAATGTCACGGCGGACCATAGGGAGGTAAAGCATGAGCGAGATCAAGACAATCGCAGTAGTCGGAGCCGGCACCATGGGCAACGGCATCGCCCAGATCAGCGCCCAGATGGGGGCCAAAGTCATTCTGCGCGATATCAAGGACGAGTTCGTGGAGCGCGGCATCGCCAACATCGACCGGTTCCTGCAAAAGGGCGTGGACAAGGGCAAGCTCAGCGCCGAGCAAAAGGACGAGGTGATGGGCCGTATCTCGGGCACCACCGACATGGGCGCCCTGGCCGAGGCCGACTTCGTCATCGAGGCGGTCATCGAGGACCTGGACCTCAAGAAGTCGGTGTACGGTGAGCTCGACGAGGTCACCCGGCCCGAGGTGATCCTGGCCACCAACACCAGCTCCATGTCCATCACCGAGATCGCGGCGGCCACCAAGCGGCCGGACAAGGTGGTGGGGATGCACTTCTTCAACCCGGTGCCCCTGATGCGCCTGGTGGAGATCATCCGCGGCTTCTCCACCAGCGACGAGACCGTGGCCATCACCGCCGAGCTGTCCCAACGCATGGGCAAGGAGACGGTGGAGGTGAAGGTGGACAGCCCCGGCTTCGTGGTCAACCGGCTGATGATGCCCCACATGATCGAGGCGGTGAAGCTCCTGGAAGAGGGCGTGGCCAGCATCGAGGACATCGACAAGGCGGTGAAACTGGGCCTCAACTACCCCATGGGTCCCTTTGAGCTGATGGACTTCTCGGGCATCGACATCTTCAAGTTCGTGGCCGACTATTTCTACAAGGAGCTCAACAAGGAGCAGAAGTGGGTGGCCCCGCTGACCCTGAAGAACCAGGTGCGCGCCGGGCTGCTGGGCCGCAAGACCGGCAAGGGCTGGTACGACTACAGCAAGTAGCCGCCCACGGCTGAAAAAACCCGGGAGCCCCGTGGGGGGGGGCTCCCTTTTTTAATGGGCGCGGCCTGCCGGTGCCGTGGCCGGGTCAGCCCCACACCGCCAGGCCCAGGGCGTGTTGCGAGGCCAGGTGGGGGTGGTAGGGGGTCACCCGAATCTGCAGCCCCCAGCGGCCGGTGGTGCCACAGGTCACCTCGCCCTGGTAGTGGTACACCCCCTGGTCGTTGCCCGTGGCCCGCATGGCCGCGGTCCGGCGCTCGGCAATGGCGCCGTGGGCGTCGATGCGGCCGTGGTAGATATCGCAGGCCACCTCCTGGGGAGTGAGCTGGCCCAGGTGCACCTCGGCGCGCACCGTGATGCTCTGGCCCCAGGTGAGGGGGTCCTCGGCCGAGGAGGTGACCTGCAGCACCTTTACCTCGGACCAGTGCTCCATGATGCGCCGCTGCCAGGCGGCCAGTTGGCGGGCCACTTGAAAATCGTCGGCGGCCAGGGCCTGGTAGCGGTTGCCGGCCGGCAGGTAGGCCTCGTCCATGTAGTCTTCCACCATGCGGTGGGCGCTGAAGGTGGGGCACAGGGCGCGCATGCTGCGCTTGATGTAGCCGATCCAGGCCGGGGGCAGGCCGCCGCCGTTGCGTTGGTAAAACAGGGGCACCACCTCGTTTTCCAGCAGGCGGTAGATGGCGTCGGCCTCCATGCGGTCTTGCAGCTCCTGGTCCTCGTACTGCTCTCCCTGGCCGATGGCCCAGCCGATGTCGGGCCGGAAGCCCTCGGCCCACCAGCCGTCCAAGATGCTCAGGTGCAGCCCGCCGTTGGCCACCGCCTTCATGCCGCTGGTGCCACAGGCCTCCAGGGGCCGCCGGGGGGTGTTGAGCCACACGTCGGCCCCCTGCACCAGGTGGCGGGCCAGGTCCAGGTCGTAGTCCTCCACGAAGACGATGCGGCCGGCAAAGCGCCGGTCGCGGGTGACGTCGAAGATGCGCCGGATGTATTCCTTGCCCTCCTCGTCCTGGGGGTGGGCCTTGCCGGCGAAGATGATCTGCACCGGCCGCTGGGGATCGCCCACCAGGCGGGCCAGCCGGTCCAGGTCGCGCAGCAGCAGGGTGGCGCGCTTGTAGGTGGCGAATCGCCGGGCGAAGACGATGGTGAGCGCCTCGGGGTCCAGCAGGTCGGAAGCGCCGGCGCTCTCGGCCGAGCCGGCGCCGCGCCGGGCCAACTGGCGGGCCACCCGGCGGCGCACGTAGCCCACCGCCTCGGTGCGGCGGCGCTCGCGTACCCGCCACAGCTCCGAGTCGGGGACCTGCTCGATACCCCGCCACACCGCCTGGGCGTCGGGGTCTTCCTTCCAGGCCGGGCCCAGGTAGCGGTCAAAGAGATAGGCCATGTCGTTGCTCACCCAGGAGGCGATGTGCACCCCGTTGGTGATATGGCCCAGGGGCAGGTCCTGCACCGGGAAGTGGGGCCACACGTCGCGCCACATCCGGCGGCTCACCCGGCCGTGCAGGCGCGAGACGCCGTTGGCAAAGCTGCTCATGCGCAGGGCCAGCACGGTCATGCAAAAGGGCTCGCCCTGGTCAGTGGGGTGGAGCCGGCCAAAGCCCAGGAGCACCGGCAGGCTGATGCCCAGGGAGGTGACGTAGTCGCTGAAATGCTCGGTCATCAGCTCGGGGCTGAAGTAGTCGTTGCCGGCCGGCACCGGGGTGTGGGTGGTGAAGCAGTTGGTGGCCGCCACCACCTGGCGGGCCTGGTCGAAGCTGAGCCCGTGCTCGGCGATGAGCCGCCGGATGCGCTCCAGGGCGGCAAAGGCGCTGTGGCCCTCGTTCATGTGAAAGACCTGGGGCTCCAGCCCCAGGGCGGCCAGCAGCCGCACCCCGCCGATGCCCAGCAGAATCTCCTGGCGGATGCGCATGGTATGGTCGCCGCCGTAGAGCTGGCTGGTGATGCTACGCAGCTCGGGCGGGTTTTGCTCCAGGTTGGCGTCGAGCAGGTACAGCTCCACCCGGCCCACCAGCACCAGCCAGGCCCGGGCCAGCAGCTCCCGGCCGGCGATGTCCACCTTGATGGTGAGCGGGTTGCCCTCGGCGTCGCGTACCAGGCGGGTGGGCATGTCGTAAAAGTCGTTGGGGTTGTACTGTTCCTGCTGCCAGCCGTCGGGGTTGAGGTATTGGCTGAAATAGCCCTGGCCGTAGGCCAGGCCCACCGCCACCAGGGGCAGGTTGAGGTCGCTGGCGCTCTTGAGATGATCGCCGCTGAGTATGCCCAGGCCGCCGGAGTAGATGGGCAGGCAGTCGGCCAGGCCGTACTCGGCCGAGAAATAGGCCACCTGGAAGCCGCCCGGGGCCCGCTGCCCTAAAAAGGGACAGGCCTGGGAGGCCAGGTAGGCGTCGAGCTGACCCACCACCCGCTCCAGTTGGGCCAAGAAGCCGTCGTCGCGGGCCAGGGCCTCCAGCCGCGCTTGCCTCACCCGGTTGAGCAGGGCCGCCGGGTTGCGCCCGGTGGCCTCCCACAGCTCGCGGTCGATGCGTTGGAACAACTCCGCCGCTTCGCTGTTCCAGGCGAACCATAGGTTGTGGCAGAGCCTGGTCAGCGGCTCCAGCGCCGCAGGCAGGGCGGGGCGCACCCTAAAGATCAGTTTGGGTTCCACGGCTGCTCCACTTGTGTGCTCTGGCTTTACGGCGGGGCCCGCCGGCCGGGTCCCTTGCCGAAGGATACCCGTGATCCCAATATTTTACCAAGCCAAAAAGCCCCCGGCGCCGGTGGTTCGGGGCCAGGGGGTGTGGTAAGTTAGGAAAAAACTTTACGGGGGGACCCATGGCGTCTAACGAACATACCTTGGCGGTGTTTATCGACTTTGAAAACTTGGCCCTGGGCATGAAGGGGGGCAAGGTCTTTGACATGTCCAAGGTGCTGGAGCGCATGGTGGAAAAGGGCAAGGTGGTGGTCAAGAAGGCCTATGCCGACTGGTCACGCTATTCCAAGTACAAGCACGCCATGCACGAGCTGGCCATCGAGCTCATCGAGATTCCCAAGCGCAGCCAGACCGGCAAGAACTCGGCCGACATCCGCTTGGCGGTGGACGCCATCGACCTGTGCTACGCCAAGCCCCACGTGGACACCTTTGTCATCGTCAGCGGCGACAGCGACTTCTCGCCCCTGGTGAGCAAGCTCAAGGAGAACGGCAAGAGCGTCATCGGCCTGGGCATGCTGGCCTCCACCAGCGATCTGCTGCGCGACAACTGCGACGCCTTTATCTACTACGAGGACCTGGACCGCCAGGTGGGCCAACCGCCCACCTTGCCCCAGGACCTCCCGCCGGAGAAGCGTAAGGCCTTTGACCTGGTGATCCAGTCGGTGGTGGCCCTGCAGCGGGAGAACAAGGAGGTGATCTACTCCTCCATGGTCAAGGATACCATCATGCGCAAGAAGCCCTCCTTCAACGAGTCCTACCACGGCTACCGCAGCTTCAGCGAACTGTTGCTGGACGCGGCCCACCACGGGCTCATCACCTTGAACAAGGACGCCCGCAGCGGCACCTACACCGTGGCCGGCTTTGGCGGCAACTAGGGCCCTGCCGGGAAAGGCCGGCCGCACTTTTAGCCCGGGGAACTCGCCGGGACCTGAGCCCCGGCGGGCCGCTCTTGCCGGCGCGGCCTCTGCGGCAATTGCCGCAAGCTCCTAGTTGGTCGGGGCCGCCGTGGGGCCTCCCAGGCTGTCGTCGAACACCCGCCGGAAATGAAACCCGTAGATGGCGTAGGTCACCGCCAGGCCCAGGGTGCGCGGCCGCCGGAATAGGGACCACACCAGCAGCTTCCAGTAGTAACGTCGCTGGGGGTCGCGCAGGCCCAACTGCACCATGGACTTGAACAGCGCCCCGGCATAGCCGAAGTGCAGGCGGATGAGCCCGAAGTGAAAGCGCCAGGGCTTCCACCGCTGCGGCTGGTAGTTGCGCAAAAACGACTTGACCCGCTGGTAGTAGGGCCGGGCCGAGTAGATGCCGTCGATCACCGCCCGGTAGCCTTGCAGCAGGGTGTCGCGCCCCATGGCCGGGGTGAAGTTGATGCTGTAGTCGGTGTTGTCACCGGTGACGCCTTGCAGCAGGCGTCCCTGGCTGCGCAGGCGGCGGTAGAGCTCGGTGCCCCGCGGCGCGTTGAGCAGCCCCACCATGGCGGTGACGATGCCGCTGTTCTGGATGAACTCCACCTGGCGCTGGAAGATGGAGGGGGGGTCGCTGTCAAAGCCCACGATGAAGCCGCCGTGCACCTGCAGGCCCGACGATTGAATCTTCTGCACGCAGGCCACCAGGTCCCGGTTCTTGTTCTGCCGCTTGCCGCATTCGGCCAGGCTGTCCTCGTGCGGCGTCTCGATGCCGATGAAGACGTTGTTGAACCCGGTGGCGGCCATGGCGTCCATCAGCTCTTGGTCGTCGGCCAGGTTGATGGATGCCTCGGTGGAGAAGGTGAAGGGATAGCGCCGGGATTTCATCCAGCGGCGCATGGCCGGCAGCACCGACTCCTTGAGCTTGCGCTGATTGCCGATGAAGTTGTCATCCACCAGGAAGACGCCGCCGCGCCAGCCCAGCTTGTAGAGGCTCTCCAGCTCGGTCACGATCTGCCCGGCGTCCTTGGTGCGCACCTTGTGGCCGTACAGGGCGGTGATGTCGCAGAAGTCGCAGTTGAAGGGGCAGCCGCGCGAGTACTGCAGGGTCATGGAGAGGTAGCGCCGCATGTCGGTTAGGCCCCACAGGGGTATGGGGGTCGTCCGGGGGTCGGGGTAGGACTCGGCGGTGTACACCCGGTGGGGTTGGCCCTTGGCCAGGTCGCGCAGGAACACCGGCATGGTCTGTTCGGCCTCGCCGATGAACAGGTGGTCCACGTGGTCAAAGGCCTCGGGCTCGGACGTGAACAGCGGCCCGCCGGCCACTACCTTCACCCCGGCCGCCCGGCAGCGGTCGATCACCTGCCGGGCCGAACGCCGCTGCACCGCCATGGCGCTGACCATCACCAGCTCGGCCCAGGCCAGGTCCTTGTCGTCCAGGGGAGCCAGGTTCAGGTCCACCAGGCGCTTCTCCCACCACCCCGGCAGCATGGCCGCCACGGTGAGCAGGCCCAGGGGCGGGTGCAGGGCCTTTTTGCTGATAAACTTGAGCGCGTGCTTGAATCCCCAAAAGGTGTCGGGGTGTTCGGGGTAGATTAACAAAGTATTCATGGGCGCCTTCTCTCAATATTGGATTTTCGAATATATTCGTTTTTTGGTCGAGCCCGCGGCAAAAAAATAATGGCCGCCGGCCGCCTCAGCGGGCGATGCCCTGGAAGATTACTTCCAGTAAAACATCCACCGTCCGTTTCATCTCCCGCTGGCTTATGCTGGTGATCCAGGGATATTCAAAGCCCTTGAGCGCGAAGAACAAGGCCCGGGCCACCTTGGGCGGGTCCAGGGGGCGGAAGTGGTTTTGCTCCAGGCCGTCTTGCAGGATTCCCTGGATGAACTGCAGCTCCCAGTGGGAATACTCCCGGATGAGCCCTTCGATAAAACCGTAGTGTCGCAGGTGTTCTTCCTTTATGGCCGTGTAATGGTCGGCCTTTTGGCCCAGGTAGATAAGCCGGGCCATGGCAAAGGCCCGCAGCTTTTTCCGCGGGGTATCGGCCTTGGCCACCGCCCGGGCGATGGAATTCTTCAGGCCGCTCATCTCTTGGTCGATCACCGCCGTGAAGACCTGCTCCTTGCTGGCGAAATAGTAGTACAGGGAGCTTTTGCCCTTGCCGCAGGCCCGGGCGATGTCGGCCATGGTGGTCTTGGCCAGGCCGAAGCGGGCAAAGAGCTCCTGGGCGGCTTCTACGATGAGCTGGCGGGGTTGGGCTTCCTGGGGCACGATTTTCGACCAATCGACTAAAAAATTCAAATCGTCTAAAGCTTACCCGGCCGGACCACGCAAGTCAAGCTGGGAAATGATATTTGCATCTTGCCCGGCCTTTGGTTATGGAGATAGGGTGTTTTAACCTTGGCCGGCGTGGCGGGGCGGAACCCGGCGGCGGCCGGCGGCGGAGGGAGACAGGGGCGATGAGCGGCGAGACACAAGGCCTGGGTTCGGTGCTCAAGGGGCTGGCGGAGTTGCGCGCGCGCGCCGATGACGCCTTTGCCCGGGTGGCGGCGCAGTATCCCCGCGAGGTGGCCTGCCGTCCGGGCTGCGACGACTGCTGCCACGCCCTGTTCGACCTGTCGCCGGTGGAGGCGTTGGACATCGCCCGGGCCTTTAGCGGTCTGCCGCGCCGCCTGCGGCGCCAGGCGGCCCGGGCCGGGGCCAAGGCCACCGCCGCCTTTGACCGGGTGGCGGCCGAGGCCCTGGCCGTCCAAGGCGAGCAGCGCCTGCGGGTGCTGAGCCGGGCCCGGGTGGCCTGCCCCCTGCTGCATGACGGGCGCTGCCTGCTCTACGCCGTGCGGCCGCTCACCTGCCGGCTCTACGGGGTGCCGGTGGCCATCGAGGGCGTGCCGCGCACCTGCCGCCTGGCCCGCTTCAAGGACGGCGAGACCTACCCCACCGTGGACTTGGGATTGGTGCACACCGAGCTGGACGAGCTGAGCAGGCGGGCCTGCCGGCTGGTGCCGTCCCTGGAACCCCGGCGCCTGGACCTGGGCCGGGTGCTCGGGCTGGCCGAGGAGCTGGCCGCCGAGCTTAAGGCCCGCCTGGCTTGAGTTGGCCCCAGGCCGGCCCGTAGAATCGTTTATGACCCCCAGGCAAGGAGCGCCCCATCGTGGCTGATCAGCCCGTGCTATACCTGCTGGACGCCAGCAGCTACATCCACCGCGCCTTTCACGCCATCCGCGGGCTCACCACCAGCGACGGCATCCCCACCGGCGCGGTCTACGGCTTCACCAACATGCTGCTCAAGGTGCTGCGTGACCAGGAGCCCGAGTACCTGGCGGTGGTCTACGACGCCAAGGGCCCCACTTTCCGGCACAAGCTGTACCCCGAGTACAAGGCCAACCGGCCGCCGCTGGACCCGGCGCTCAAGGCCCAACTCCCCCTGGTGCGCCAGGTGGTGACCGCCATGGAGCTGCCGGCGGTGGAGATGGAGGGGTTTGAGGCCGACGACCTCATGGCCACCCTGGCCCGCCAGGCGGTGGAGGCCGGCTTCGCGGTGGTGTTGGTTTCGGGCGACAAGGACCTCTACCAACTGGTCGGCGACCGGGTGACCATGTGGGACACCATGCAGGACCAGCGTTTCGACGCCGAGGCGGTGCGCGCCAAGCTGGGGGTGGACCCCCGGCAGGTGGTGGACTACATGGCCCTCACCGGCGACAGCTCCGACAACGTGCCCGGCCTGCCCGGGGTGGGGCCCAAGACCGCGGCCAAGCTCATCACCAAGTACCACGACCTCGATAGCCTGCTGGCCGCCGCGCCGGACATGAAAAAGTCCAAGCTGCGCGAAAACCTCATCAACCTACGCCACCAGGCCGAGCTGAGCCGCGAGTTGGTGCGCCTGGACGACCAGGCGCCGCTTAGCTTCAACCCGGCGGACTTCAAGGTGCGCCCCCCCGACCCGGCGGTGCTCACCCCGGTGCTGGCCAAGCTGGAGTTCACCCGGCTCATCAAGGAGATGACCCCGGAGAACCAGGAGCCGGCGGCCCGGTACCGCATGATCACCGACATGGCCGAGCTGCAGGCGGTGATCGACCAGGCGACCCGCGCCGGCCGGGTGGCGGTGGACACCGAGACCACCTCGGTGGAGCCCATGCGGGCCGAGCTGGTGGGCTTCTCCCTGTGCGTGGACCCGGCCGAGGCCTACTACGTGCCGGTGGGCCACAAGCTGGAGTTGGGCCAAAAACAGGCCGACCGCCGGCAGGCCCTGGCCGCCCTGGCCCCCCTGCTGGCCGATCCCGCGGTGGCCAAGATCGGCCAGAACATCAAGTACGACCTGATCGTGCTGCGCCGCGCCGGCCTGGAGATGGCCGGGGTGGACTTTGACACCATGGTCGCCTCGTACCTGCTCAACCCCGGCAAGACCAGCCACGGCCTGGCCGCCATCGCCGCCGAGTTCCTGGGACGCAACGTCATGCCCTTTGAGCAGGCCACCGGCTCCAAGAAGACCACCTTTGACCAGGCCCCCCTGGATAAGGCCACCCGCTACGCCGCCGAGGACGCCGAGGTGACCCTGGCCGCCTACCAGGTGCTGGGTCCCCGCCTGGAGAGCGCCGGGCTCAGCGATCTGTTCAACGACCTGGAGATGCCCCTGGTCCAGGTGCTGGCCAAGATGGAGATGACCGGGGTGGGCATTGACAGCGGTGCCCTGCTGGAGCTTTCCCAGGAGATCGGCGGCCACCTGGAGCGCATACGCGAAAAGATTTTCAAGCTGGCCGGCCGCGAGTTCAACATCAACTCGCCCAAGCAGCTCGGCCAGGTCCTGTTCGAAGACCTGGGCCTGCCCCAGGTGAAAAAGACCAAGAAGCGCACCGCCTACTCCACCGACGTGCAGGTGCTCACCTACCTGGCCGAGCAGCACCCCCTGCCGGCCGAGGTGCTCAACTTTCGCAGCCTCTCCAAGCTGCTCTCGACCTACATCGAAACCCTGCCCAAGCTGGTGAACCCGGCCACCGGGCGGGTGCACACCAGCTACAACCAGGCGGTCACCGCCACCGGCCGGCTCAGTTCCTCGGACCCCAACCTGCAAAACATCCCGGTGCGCACCGACTGGGGCCGCCGCATCCGGGCCTGCTTCGTGCCCGCAAAGGGCTTTTCCATGCTCTCGGCCGACTACTCCCAGGTGGAGCTGCGGGTGCTGGCCCACCTCTCGGCCGACCCCCTGCTCCTGCAAGACCTGGCCCAAGGGCTCGACGTGCACGCGGCCACCGCGGCCCGCATCTTCGACCTGGACCCCGCCGAGGTCACCGCCGACCAGCGCCGCTTTGCCAAGACGGTCAACTTCGGCCTGCTCTACGGCATGACCACCTTCCGCCTGGCCCGCGAGCTGAAGATCGACCACGCCGAGGCCGAAGACATCGTCCAGCGCTACCTGGGGCGCTACCAGGGTATCGCCGCCTGGCAGCAGGAAACCCTGGCCCAGGCCCGCGACCACGGCTATGTCACCACCCTCCTGGGACGCCGCCGCTTCCTGCCGGCCATCAACGCCCGTAACCGCCAGGCCCGCATGTCCGCCGAACGCATGGCCGTCAATACCCCCATCCAAGGCACCGCCGCCGATATCATCAAGCTGGCCATGCTGCACGTCGACCAAATGCTGGACGCCGAATTCCCCGACGCCCTGATGATCATGCAGGTGCACGACGAACTGGTCTTCGAAGTGCCCCAAGACCAAGTCGACGCCCTCGGTGAACGAGTGCGCCAAGTCATGGAAGGCGTCCTCGACCTCCAAGTAGACCTCAAGGTCGACCTGGGCTGGGGCCCTAACTGGGCCGAAGCGCATTGAGGGCGGGTGGGAGAATTGGGGGGAGGACCTTTTTGTGAACAAAAAGGTCCTCCCCCCAAACCCCCCTCCCCAAAAAAACTTTATCGGGATAGGCGAATTGCGGGAGAACTAGGAAGTTCTCCTCGCAATTCGCCTATCCCTTTTTTTGAGGGGGGAGATTTTGGAGGAAGACAATTTTAATTGAAATTATCCTCTACAGATCTCATAAAATTTACCCGCAAGTACCCCGTCGCGGAAGCGACTGGGTACTTGCGAGAAAAGTTTTTGAGGGGGAGGTCTGGAGGGGGAACTTTTTTCAAAAAGTTCCCCCTCCAGTGCCCCATCAAATCCAGCCTCTCACTAAATACCGATCGATCATGGTGAGCATGAAGGCGTCGAAGGCGATAGCTGCGGCGATGACGGCCCACCGCATCCAGGCCGGGGGGGTGGGCATGGTTGGTTGGTCGTGGTCGGCGGCCTGCCAGCCGCGGCCGCCGCGCAACAGTCCCAGGCTGCTCATGAAGACGAAGCACTCCACCGCAAAGGGCGCGAACCCACCGTAGCCGGCGATGGGCATGGCAAAGAGCTTGGGTTGGTTCAGGTAGGGGATGGTATACACCCAGCGGGCGCCGGCCAGGAAGTTCCACGACTCCCAGGCCGCGCCGCAGACCAGCCCGGCCAAAAGCAGGCGCACCAGGGGCGACAGGTCGCCGTCTTGCCAGGAGCGCATCAGGCTCGGCAGGCCCCAGCGGTGGTTCAGCGGCTCCAGGAGGAAGATGAGCGCCAGCCAGATGAGCGGGAAGAATATCCGCGGCCAGATAAGCGGCAGGCCCAGCATGGCCACCCCGGCGGCCAGGAACCAGCCGTACCACCTGGTGCCCGGGGGCAGGGGTTTTACCCGCGAGCCCCAGTCAAGGCCCAGCACGGTTAGCAGCTCATAGGTGGAGAGCACCCCGGGCAGCACGGTGGCGTAGGCGATCACCGCGCCGGGCCAGCGCTGCCAGGCGTCGCGGGGGATGCCCAGGTAGTGCCAGTTGGCCACCCGCAGGTTCACCAACTCCCAGCCGAACCAGAAGGTAGCGCTGGCAAAGACCATGACCAGCAGGGTGCGGGGCCGGTCCACCAGCAGCGAATTGCCGGCGCGCTTTTGCACTGCCGCGTCCACCACCAGGATGTAGCTCCACCAGGCCAACTGGTAGAACCAGACGCGTACCCAGGCCACCCCGGCCAGGGAGCCCCACACCGCCAGGCCAAAGATCACCAGGCCGGCCGGCCCGTGCCAGGTGCGCCGCCAGGAACCAGCCACTCTCAGAGCCCGAAGACCGGCTCCAACCGGCCCACCACCTCTTGGCGGTGGTTCTTGATGGCCGGTTGGTGCAGGTCGGCCAACTCGCCGCCCAGGGCGTTGTGGTCCAGGACGCCGAGTTGGTGCAGCACCTCGGTGACCAGGGGAGCCAGGGCGCGCATGCCCCCGTCTTCGATCTGCAGGCCCACCCCGATCTTCTGTTGGGGCAGGGCCAGGGCATAGGTGCCCTCGGCCCCGGTCTTGGCTAGCACTAGGCCTGGGGCGGCCTGCATCACCCGGGTGCAGAGGCGTCCGCTGCCGGCGATCATCTCGGGATGGGCCAGGCAAGCGGCCATGAGCCGCTCGGCCGCCTCGGTCAGCTCCGGGGACAGCCCGGACTCCCGCGGCGCGGCCAGGCGTCCGTAGGCCCCGGCCAGGGAGACCAGCGGTAGGCGGAAGACCGGCACCCCGCAGCCGTCGATCCCTATACCGATCTGCTCGGCCGGGTAGGCGCAGACCTCGGCCAGGGTGCGCAGGATAAGTCCCTGCACCGGGTGGTCGGGCTGCCAGTAGTCGTCGGTGGGATAGCCCAGGTGGCGGCAGAGCACCAGCATGGCCGCGTGTTTGCCGGCGCAGTTGTTGTGCAGCTCGGTGGGCTCCCGGCCGGCCTCGGCCAGGGCCCGAGCGGTGGGCCGGTGGCTGGGCCGGTGCACCCCGCAGGCCAACAGCGAGGCATCCAGGCCGGCCCGGCCCAAGACCTCCGACACCGCGGCCACCTGGAAGTCCTCGCCGTTTAGCGAACCGCACATCACCGCCAACTCGGCTTGGCTGAAACCAAAGGCGTCGGCCGCGCCGCTGGTGATCACCGGCAGGGCCTGGATGGGCTTGGCCGTGGAGCGCAGAAAGGTGGGCATGGCCGGATGGCCCAGGCCGCCGGTGCGCCGTCCGTCCGGGCCGGCCACCACGATGGCCCCGCGGTGCACCGATTCGGTGAGCCCGCCGCGTTTGAGCTCCACCAAGGGCTCGGCGTATTCCACCGGCGCCCCGCCGCCGTGGGGATGCTGGTGGCTGTGGTCGTGGTGATGGTGACCCCGGTGTCCGAAGGATTCTCCTGGAGGATCAAACATTTATAAGTACCTCTTTACAAAATAACGTTTAGATGTTGCCATGTACAGAAATAATGATTACCATGTAGATGGAAGGCTAAACCTCAAGGCCCCGGCCTGGGTTGAGATTTCCACCGGCCGCCTGCGGATTCACCCCCTCTCCCGCACCGGGCGGTTGGATTCTTCCCTTCCTCCTGCTAGCAGGGTGTGGTTACGCACCCTGCTAGTTTTTTGATCCATCCGGCAAATGCCGGTTGCGGCACGAGTGACTTTGCAGCGCCGGGGAGCTCTCGCCGTCTTTTCAAGGGAAAATGATGTTTGGCCCATGGCGCCGGCCACCAGCGGGGGTTCGCCTGCGGGAGTGAGGCTGCGACCGGTGATGGTTGAGATCATTTTCCTCGAAAAGACGGATGGTTGATCATCTTTATATTTGTCTGACCCTGTCAAGGCCAAGCCCTTGGGGTGGCCCTGAGGGCCAGCCTTGACAGGGACAGACAAATATGATTCGGCAATACACAGGACCGTTAGCCTTCTCAGGCTTTTTTTGCCACCGGCGGGCCCATGGTCTTATAATGGCCTCCACCCCAAGGGAGGTCAAGAAATGACCCCAACCAGCCTACGCACCGGCCTGGATGCCCTGGCGGCCGAGCCCGACCCCCGGCTCAAGGGGGCCCGGCTGGGGCTTTTGTGCAACCCGGCCAGCCTCACCGCCGAGATGGTGCCGGCGGCCGAGGCGGTGGCCGCGGCCCTGCCCGGGTCGTTGGTCGCCCTGTTTAGCCCCCAGCATGGTTTTTTCGCCGCCCGGCAGGACAACATGGTGGAGTCCGGCCACCAGGTGCATCCCCGCCTGGGCACGGTGGTCTATTCCCTCTACGGCCAGACCCGGCGTCCCCTGCCCGAGATGCTAGACGGCATAGACGTCCTGCTGGTGGACCTGGTGGACGTGGGCTGCCGGGTCTACACTTTTTTCACCACCGTGGTCTACTGCCTGGAGGCCTGCGCCGAGGCCGGGGTGGCCCTGTGGATACTGGACCGGCCCAACCCCCTGGGCCGCGGCGAGGAGGGGCCCATCCTGGACCTGGGGCTGATGAGCTTTGTGGGGCCGCACCCCATGCCCCTACGCCACGGTTTGACCATGGGCGAGCTGGCCCGGCTGGTGGCCGCCGAGCGGGGGCTGGCGGTGGAGCTGCAGGTGGTGCCGGTCCGGGGTTGGCAGGGCGGTGACTTTAGCACCACCGGCCTGCCCTGGGTCATGCCCTCGCCCAACCTGCCCACTATAGATAGCGCCCGGGTGTACCCCGGCCAGGTGTTGTGGGAGGGGGTGAACCTCAGCGAGGGGCGCGGCACCACCCGGCCCTTTGAGATATGCGGCGGGCCGGGGTTGGACCCCTGGGCCGTGGCCGAGGAGGTGGAGCCCGCGGCCCTGGCCGGGGTCCATCTGCGCCCCCTGTTTTTTGAACCCACCTTCCACAAGTTCGCCGGCCAGACCATCGGCGGCTGGCAGATCCACGTGATCGATCCGGCGGTCTTTCGCCCCTTGCGCCTCAGCCTGGCTCTGTTGGGCGCGGTGGTTCGGACCCATCCCGGGGCGTTGAGCCTGCGGCCGCCGCCCTATGAATACGAGTACCAGCGCCGCCCCTTGGACCTGATCCTGGGCGACGCGGAAGCGGTGGACCGGGTCATGGCCGGGGACCGGGCTGTAGAGCTGGAACAAGGGTGGCAGGAGGGATTGGCCGACTGGCGCGGGCGCATCGCCGGGCACCTGCTTTATCCCGGCTAAGACGCGGCCGCGCCTCCCGGCCGGCGGGGCTAAAAGCGCTTGATGGGCCAGCCCCGGTGGGTGGCGGCCCGGCGCAGGCCGGGGGTGGGGTTCACCGCCACCGGGTTGCCCACCATAGACAGCACGTGCTCGTCAGAGTGGTGGTCGCCGTAGGCATAGGAGTTGGCCAGGTCGATGGGGTGGCGCAGGGCCAGCTCGCGCACCAGGCGGGCCTTTTCCCGGCCATAGGGCCGGGGCGCGGCCAGGGTGCCGTCGAGCATGCCGGCCGCCTCTCCCAGGGGCGCGGCCATAGACAGGTCGGCCCCCAGCTCCTGGCGCAGCATCTCGGCCAGGGGCTCCAGCGAACCGGTGAGCAGCACCACCAGGTGGCCGCGGGCCCGGTGGCCCTCCACCGCCCGCCGCCCGGCCGGGCTGATGCGCGGCGCGATGGCGTGGTCAAAGCACCGCCGGGCCCAGCGCCGGAGCTGGCGCGAGTCCTTGTCCTTGAGGTGATACTTATTGTTGTGCACCGTCTCGCGGTTGAGCTCGCCGAGGTTGCGGGCCAGGTGCCCCAAAAAGCGCATGATGTCGCCGGGCTTGAGATAGCCCTTACGCAGCAGGTAGGCGATGAAGATTCTCTCCATGGAGGGAGGGCCCACCAGGGTGCGGTCCACGTCAAATATGGCGGCGGGCCTCAGGGCTTTGGCCACGTGGCATACCTCGCGACTAAGAAGTTTGCTCCAGCAGGGCCCGGATATCAAAGATCACCGGCAGCCCCCGCAAGATGCACAGCAATACCGACAAGTATACCAAAACCATCTCGGCGCGCGCGAAAAAGGCGGTCAGGGAGGCGGGGGTGTCGGCCAAGGCGGCCAGGGCCATGTTGAGCACCACGGCGCAGAAGGCGACGGCCTTGGCCCCGCCGTAGAGCCCGCGCATGAAGCGGCCGGCCACCAGGAAGCGCCCCAGGCGCGAGTGCATCATGCCAAAGGCGCTCTTGCCCTTGGCCAGGGCAAAGCCGCGCAGGGAGTCCACCACGAAGCTGCGGGTGATAAAAAGCAGGGGTATCCACAGGGGTATTTGGCCCAGGTGGGCGAAGACGATCCACAGGACGTTTTCCACCACCCGGTCGATGGCGATGTCCAGCACGCCGCCCAGCTCGGTGACCTGGTCGATCTGGCGGGCCAGGTAGCCGTCGAACCAGTCCATGAGATAGAGCACCGGCAGCAGGCCCAGGGCCACCCAGGGCGGCCAGGCCCCGGGCAGGTACAACAGCACCACCAGGCCGAAAAGCAGCGGCAGACGCGACAGCGTGATAATATTGGGGATAGACATGTGCGCCGACATAGGCGCTGCCATTTCCGGATAAGTGGTTTGGAAAAGGGCCACCCAAGCCAGGTAAGTGTAGGTTATTTAACCGGTCGCTGTCAAACCAGGGACTAGGCCCGGGGGAGCCAAGCGCATGAGGTACTGGACCTTGTTGGTCGTGGCCGCTGTTGTGGTAGCCGCGCCGGCCTATGCTCTAACCGCCGACGAGGTGCTGCGCCTGAAAAAGGCCGGGGTGAGTGACCAGACCATCCAGCTCATGCTGGAGCAGGAGCGCCAGGGGGCGGCCACCCGTTCACCGGTGACCCAGACCGACCGCGAGGTGGTCTACCAGGCCGGCCAGGACGTGCCGGCGCGGGTGCAAGAGAACCGCCGCCGCGAGCGGGAAAAGGAGCGCCAGGCCATGGAGGCGGTGGGCAACATCATCATCGACGGCCGCAACCTGGCGCCGATGTCGCCATCAGGCTCGGGCTACTAGGCCCACCGGCGCACCGCGCTGCGGGACGTCGGGGCGCCGCAAGACCAGGGGTGTCTGGAAACCGGGGGCGGCCGTGGGGGCTGGTTGGCAGCCGGTGCGGCCGGGGGATCACGTTCCGGGCAGGTAGTCGCCCCGGTTGAACTTGATGGACTCCACCGTGGCGGTTACGGCCACGCTCTCCAGCAGGGGAAAGAGGGGATCGCCCTTGTCCAGCCGGTCCAGGACCTTGGTGAGCTCCCCCACCTCTTCTTCCATGGCGGCCAGGGCCTGGTGGACCTCCCGCAGGGTCTTGCTCTCATCGCCCAGCAGCTTGCTGTAGTGATCCAACTGGTCCAGGGTGCGCTCGGCGCGCATTAGGCCCTCGGTGTGCAGGGGCGGCAGGTACTGGTCGGTCATCACCGGCCGCACCCCCGCGATATCGGCCATGGCGTCGCCGGGCCGGGTGGCGGGCCGGGCCTCGGTGGGCTCGGCGGCCTGTTGGGTGGCCTTGTCCAGGATGGCCTGGAAGCTCTTGCCGGGGGATTTTTCCCGGACGCCGCCCGGCTTGGGCTCGGGGGCCTGTACCGGGGGAGCTAGTTCGTCTATCTTGGTCATGCCCCGCCTCTCGTTTGCAACCTCGCCAATTGGCTACCAAAACAATACCAGATTTTTCAGCCGCTTGGAAGCCGGCCTCCCGTCGGGTGCCTGGCTGGTCCTACGACCGGTTTATCGGCAGACCGGCCCTGAGACTTGAGCCCAAAACCCGCTAATCACCACCCGGTCACGCCGCGCAGCCAACCCAGGCCGGTGAACGCCTGCCACAGGGCCAGGCCCAGCAGGACCAGGTTGTTGAGTCCGTGGGCCAGGGGCAGCAGCCGTCGCGGGGCGGGGCGCCGTTGCAGGTACAGACCACTGGCCAGTCCCAAGAGGATCAGCGGCAGGCAGGCCAGGCCCACCGGCCCGTGGGTCTCCGAGACCAGCCAGCCGCCCATGGCCAGGCGCACGGTCACCAGACCGCTGGCCAGGCCCAGCAGGAGCAGGATAAGAGCGGCCTTGCCGGCTAAGATGTGCCGCGGCCGCTGGAAGCGTACCGCCGCGCCCAGGTGCAGGGAGCGGAAACGCGACCAGCCCAGCCATAGGGCGTAGAGCGCGGCCAGGGTGGCCAAAAGTTGCAGCACGGGATGGATCAGCAGCACTGGCGCCTCCGTTGAGGGCGGCCGGGGTTGTGGGCCCGGGCCTGCCTGGGACACAATATAAATACCGGCCGGCGTGCGCACTGACTTGCGGCGGCGCCGGGGCGTACCTAGGTTCTTATTATAACCGGGTCGTTTCCCGCTGGGGGCGGCCAGTTGGGAGGATTGATCGTGGCCAAGAAAAAGCGTTTCGAGGTTCGCGCCGAGTGCCCGGCCTGCGCCTGCGGCGATGTCAGTTTCCTGGGGCCGGAAAAGTTGGCCGAAAAATTTATCGGCGACGAGGCCGAGATCGAGATCACCTGTCCCATGTGTGGCACCAAGCACAAGGGCAAGGTGCACGCGGTCGACGAGTAGGTGCCGATCATCATGGGCCGCTGCCAAGCGGCCGTTCCCTGGGGGTGGGGAAAAGATGTTTCTCCCCGCCCTGTTTTATTTAAGGAGCCGCCCGTGCCCAACCACCTGGCCGGCCAGAAGAGCCCCTACCTGCTGCAACACGCCGACAACCCGGTGGACTGGTATCCCTGGGGCCCGGAGGCCCTGGCCAAGGCCGAGAGGGAAGACAAGCCCATCTTCCTGTCAGTGGGATACGCCACCTGCCACTGGTGCCACGTCATGGCCCACGAGTGCTTCGAGGACGCCGAGGTGGCCGGGTTGCTCAACGAGCACTTCGTGGCCATCAAGGTAGACCGCGAGGAGCGCCCGGATATTGACGACGTCTACATGACCGTGTGCCAGGCCCTCACCGGCCAGGGCGGTTGGCCCCTGTCGGTATTCCTCACCCCCGAACGCCGGCCTTTTTTCGCGGGCACTTATTTCCCCAAGCACCCGGCCATGGGCCGTCCCGGGTTTCTGCAGGTGCTCAGCGAGCTGGCCCGGCGCTGGCAGAGCCCCGAGAGGGCGCGCATGATCCAGGCGGCCGAGGAGATCACCCGGGCCATAACTCCCCGTCCGCAACCCGGCCGGCTCGACGAACCGACCCTGCGCGCCGCCGTCTCGCAACTGGCCCAAAGCTTTGACCAACGTTACGGCGGCTTCGGCGAGGCGCCCAAGTTTCCCACCCCGCACCAGTACTACTTTCTGCTGCGGCGCTACCACCATACCGGCGAGGCCGGGCTGCTGGCCATGGTGGAGAAATCCCTGGGGGCCATGCGCGACGGCGGCATCTTCGACCAGGTGGGCTACGGCTTCCACCGCTACAGCGTGGACCCCAAGTGGCTGGTGCCCCACTTCGAGAAGATGCTCTACGACCAGGCTCTTTTGACCATGGCCTACCTGGAGGCCTTTCAGGCCACCGGCAAGGCCCGCTACGCCCGCACCGCCGGCCAGGTGCTGGAGTACGTGCTGCGCGACATGCGAGACCCGGCCGGCGGGTTCTACTCGGCCGAAGACGCCGACAGCCAGGGGGGCGAGGGGCGTTTTTACGTGTGGACGCCGGCCCAGGTGGCCGAGGTGCTGGGGCCGGCACCGGCGAAGCTGTTTAACGAGTTCTACGGCATCACCGGGGCCGGCAACTTTGAGCACGGCCTGTCCATCCCCCATCGCACCGGCTCGCTGGAGGACCTGGCCCGCCGACAGGGCCGTGCGCAGGACGAGGTGGCGGCCGAGCTGGAGCAGTCTAGGGTGCGGCTGTTGGCGGCGCGGGAACGGCGGCCCCGGCCGCTCAAGGACGACAAGGTGCTCACCGCCTGGAACGGGTTGATGATCGCCGCCCTGGCCATGGCCCACCGGGTGCTGGGGGACCCGGCGTACCTGGAGGCGGCGGGGCGGGCGGCCGGCTTTGTGCTGGGCCGGCTCACCGACGACCAAGGCCGGCTCATGCGCCGCTGGCGCGAAGGCCGGGTGCAGGGCGAGGGTTTTTTGGAGGACTACGCCTTTATGATCTGGGGGCTGGTGGAGCTGCACCAGGCCGGGCAGGACCCGGCGCACTTGCAGTCGGCCCTGGAGTTGACTGAGATGGTGTCGGAGCTGTTTGGCGACCCGGCGGCCGGCGGCTTTTTCTTCACCCCGGTCCACGGGGAATCCCTGATCATCCGGGCCAAGGATGCCCACGACGGGGCCCTGCCCAGCAGCAACTCGGCCATGGCCTACAACCTGCTGCGCCTGGCCCGGCTCACCGGCCGGGCCGAGCTGGAAGAGGCGGCCGGCCGGGTGCTGGAAGCCCAGGGCGCCCTGGTGCAACGCCATCCCCCCGGCTTTGCCTTGCTGCTGTGCGCCCTGCAACTGGCCCTGGCCCCGGGGCGCGAGATCGTGCTGGCCGGCGAGGGCACTGACCCGGTGATGGCCGAGATGCTGGCCGCCCTGCGCGGCCGCTACGCCCCGGACGAGGTGGTGCTGCTGCGGCCCGGCGGCCGGGAGGGTGAGCTGGTGGGTCGCCTGGCCCCCTTTAGCGTGGCCATGGACCCACCGGCCCAGGGGGCGCTGGCCTACGTCTGCCAAGGCCACGCCTGCCGGCGGCCGGTGGATAGCGCCGCCGCCCTGGCCGAGCTGCTGGAGGCGGGATCGTGAGCCGGCCGTCGCTCCTGGCCCCGGTGGTCATGGCCTACCAGCGCCCCTTGGTGGGCGGCCGCCTGCTGAGGCGCTACAAGCGCTTTCTGGCCGACGTGGACCTAGACCAGGGCGGGCCCACCACGGTGCACTGTCCCAACTCCGGCTCCATGCTCGGGGCCATGAAAACCGGGGCGCGGGTCTACTGCTCCATCAGCGACAACCCCAAGCGCCGCTACCGCCACACCTGGGAGATGTGCCGCATGGGCCGCCACTGGGTGGGCATCAACACCCTGTTGGCCAACCGGCTGGCCGTGGCCGCCGCCCGCGGCCGGGCCCTGGACCTCTTCGCCGAGGCCGCCGAGGTGCGCCCCGAGGTGAAGGTGGGCCCGGGCACCCGGCTGGACATCTTGGTGCAGCGCCCCGGCGGCCCGCTGTACGTGGAGGTGAAAAACGTCAGCCTGGTCACCGAAACCGTGGCCCGCTTCCCGGACGCGGTGACCACTCGGGGGGCCAAGCACCTGCGGGAGTTGATGCGCCTCAAGGCCCAGGGGGTGGACGCGGCCATGGTCTACATCGTGCAGCGGGGCGACGCCGAGGCCTTTGGCCCGGCCGCCGGGATAGATCCGGTCTATGCCGAGCTGTACCACCAGGCGCGCCGCCGGGGAGTGATGGTGCGGGCGGTGCGGGCCCGGGTGGGCCCCACCCGGGTTCGGTTGGACGAGGTGCTGCCCCTGGTGGACTAAGCGGCCGGGGCCAGGCGCTGCACCGTCACCGTCTGGCCGGCGCTTAGCTTGGTCTGGCCTTGGGGCAGAGTGAGGATGCCATGGCTGCCGGCCATGGCCTTGAGCCGGCCGGCAAAGGTGGCCGGGGTGAAGACCGGCAGGCCGTCGCCGGGGGTGAAGTGGCCGTGCCAAAACTGGGTCCAGTCCTCCTGGCCGGTGAGCTCCACCGCCAGCCGGGCCCGCAGGCGGGGCAGGCCGGGGTCGTGGTGGCCGGCCATCATCAGCAGGGCCGGCAGAGCCAGTTGCAAAAAGGCCATCTCGTTGGATGGCGGCCCCCCCGGCAGGCAAAAGACCACCCGCCCGCGCAGCCGGCCGAAGGCCACGCCCTTGCCCGGCCCCATGCGCACCCGGCGAAAGGCCATCTCAAAGCCCATCCCATCCAGGGTGCCCACCACCAGGTCGCGTTCGCTGGTCCAGGCCCCGCCGCTGATGAGCAGGGCGTCGCTGGCCGCCAGCAACTGGTCCACCGCCGCGGCGATCTGGTCGGCCGAGTCGTCCACCACCCGCACCTGGTGCTCCATGCGGTGCAGCTCCAGCCAGGCGGCCAGGGTCACCAGGTTGCTGGCGTAGACCGAGCCCTGGGGCAGGGGCTCGCCCGGGGCCACCACCTCGCGGCCGGTGGCCAACAGGGCTACCCGGGGCCGGGGGTGGGCCTGGGCCTCGGGGCAGCCGGCCGCGGCCAAGAGCCCCACCAACTCCGGGGTGAGCACCCGTCCGGCCGCGCCCAGGGCCTGGCCCTGGTCCACGTCGCTGCCCCGGGCCAGGACGTTGCGGTGCGCGTCGGCCGGGGCCAGGCACAGCACCTGGTCGCCGTCGAGGCGGGTGAGCTCCACCGGCAACACCGCGTCGGCCCCGGGCGGCAGGGGCGCGCCGGTGGTGATGCGTATGGCCGTGCCGGGGCCCACCGCCGCCGCCGGCTGCTCGCCGGCGGCCACCGCGCCGATGACCCGCAGGCGCACCGGGTGCTGCTCCGAGGCCCGGGTCAACTCGGCGGCCATGACCGCGTAGCCGTCCTTCATGGCGGCGGTGACCGAGGGCGAGGCCACCTTGGCCCTGGCCGGCGCGGCCATTACGTGGCCGGCCAGTCGGGACAAGGGCAGGGCACGGCTGGCCAGCCGCGGGGTGTGCCGGCGCACCAGGGCCCGGGCCTGCTCGAAACTCACGTAGCTATCATCCATTATCTTTCGCCTCTTGGCTGGGGGAGTCGGCCGCCATTTGTTATACTATGCCCGGCCGCGCTGGGCGGCCAAGCCAATTTTGACCCGCAGCAAGGTGGAGGGCATGAACCACAACACCGGCCAGGCCACGACCGTATGCGATATCGAGCTGAGCGAGTTTCTCATCATGGCCGAGGAGTTCCACGGCCACATCTCGCCCGGCGTGGTCACCGGCGGCTTCCTGGTGGACGCCGCCCAACGCGAGCTGGGCCACAGCCTCTACCTCAACGCGGTTACCGAGACCGTGGTGTGCCTGCCCGACGCGGTGCAACTGCTCACCCCTTGCACCATGGGCAACGGCTTTTTGCAGGTGCTGGACTGGGGCAAGTTCGCCGTAACCCTCTACGACCGTGAGAGCCTGCGCGGGGCGCGGGCCTGGGTGGACCTGGAGGCGGTGGCCGCCAACCCGGTGGTGTCGTCCTGGTTTATCCGCAAGCCCGGCGACCAGAAGGTGGACAAGGACCCGGTGGTGCAGGAGCTGCTCACCTACGGTCCCCGCCTGGTCAAGTGCCGCGCGGTGGACATGAAGGAGTCGCTCAAGAGCCAGGGCAAGGTGCTCACCGCAGCTTGTCCCTCCTGCGGCGAGTCCTATCCCCTGCGCTTCGGCGACCAGTGCCTGGCCTGCCAGGGCCGGGCCTACTACTTATAATATAGGTCAGCCGTCGTCCCCGTAGGCCTGGTCGGCGGCCGGGCGCCCCTGGTCCAGGTTCACCATCCGCTGGGCCAGGCGCTGGGCCTGGGCCTGGTCGTGGGTGACCAGGACCACCCCGCAGCCCTGGGCCGGCAGCTCGGCGATGACCTGCTCCAGGTGGGGTAGGTGGGCGCGGTCCACCGCGGTGAAGGGCTCGTCCAGGAGCAGCACCTCCGGGTCCAGGGCCAGGGCGCGGGCCAGGGCGGTGCGCTGGGACTCCCCGCGGGAGAGCCGCCGCGCCTTGCGCCGCTCAAAGCCGGCCAGCCCCACCGCCTCCAGGGCGCGGCGCACCGCCGCGGTGCGTTGCCGCCGGTCGGCTCCCCGCACCGCCAGACCGTAGGCCACGTTCTTTTCCACCGTGCCGTTGAACAAGTAGGAATCCTGGGCCACGAAGCTCACCCGCCGCCGCAGGGCGGTAAGGTGGTTGAGGCCGCGCTCCACCGGCACGCCCTCGAACCACAGGCGGCCGCTGTCGGGGGCCAGCAAGAAGGCCAGCAGGCGCAGCAAGGTGGTCTTGCCCGCGCCGTTGGGGCCCTGCACCACGGTGAGGCAGCCGGGGTCCAGGGTGAGCCGGTCGATATCCAGCACCCGCCGGCCCTCGAAGTCCTTGGTCACTCCACGAAGCTCGTACAGCGGCGCGGTCACCCTAAGCCCTCCGCAGGTGGAACTGGTGGGACACCAGGTTCACTGCCAGGGCCACCACCAGAAGGATCATGCCCAGGGCCATGCCTTGGGCGAAGTCACCCTTGGAGGTCTCCAGGGCGATGGCCGTGGTGAAAGTACGGGTGAAGTGGCGGATGTTGCCACCGACCATGATGGCCGCCCCCACCTCGGTGACCACCCGGCCGAAGCCGGCGGCTAGGGCGGCCAGGATGGCTCCGTGGGCCTCGCTGAACACGGCCAGGGCGGCCTGCCAGCCGGTGGCCCCCAGGGTGCGGGCGGTGGGGGCCACCCGCTGGTCCAGGGTGCCCACCGCCGAGATGACCAGGGCGGTGATGAGCGGGCAGGCCAGGAAGGTCTGGGCCATGACCATGGCCGCCGGGGTGTAGAGTATCTGCAACTGGCCCAGGGCGCCTTGCGACGAGACCAGGCCGTAGACCAAGAGCCCCACCACCACGGTGGGCAGGGCCAGCATGGTGTTGAAAAACACCACCACCAGCCGCTTGCCGGGGAACTCGCGCTGGCCGATGACGAACCCCAGGGGCACCGCCACCGCCGCGGCCAGCAGGGTGGCGGTGAGGCTCACCCGCAGCGACAGCCAGGCGATGGAGTATATTTCCGGGTCCAGCCGCCACAGGAGCTCCAGCCCCCGGGTTATGCCATCGCTCAGGAAGTCCACGTAGGTCCCCTACCGGCGGCGCCGGTTCACTCGATAAAGATGATCATGGGCCCGGGCCGGTCGCCGCCTTTGAGCGAGCCGACCAGGGCGCGCATGGTGCCGGCCACCAGGTCCTGGATGAAGCCCTTGGCCGGCACCCGCCGCCCGCCCACCAGCATGCGCACCTTGGCCGGCTTGCGCCCGGCCGGTAGGCCCTGGCGCACGAACTCGGCCAGGCCGACGATGTCGTCGGGGGAAAAACGGGGCGGGTCGTCCGGGCCGGCTTGCTCGCTCACAATGGCCCGCAGGCCGGGATCGCCGTCGAGCACCGGGTCGGCGCCCGCGGGCCGGTATTCGATCTTGGGTCGCTTGGCCTGGTGGTGTATCTCGGTGATCACCAGGTCCAGGTCGTCCAGGTACAGCGCGGCCAGCTCCTCCAAGTCCATGGCCCGCGGCAGGCGGCGCTTGAGCACCATGCTCCGGCCGCTAAGGGCCAACTCAGCCACAGAATCTTCCGGCTGGTCCTGGCCGGACACCATAATTCCCACTCGCAGCCCCTGGCTTTGCAGTTCGCCGGCCAGGCGGTTGGTCAGCTCTCGCTGGGGCCGGCCGCCGGGGCCGGCCAGGCACAGTATCGCCGCCAAATCACTTCCCCCGCTTCTTGGATTTCTTGTGGGCCTTATGCATCTTGGCGATGTCGGCAAAGAGTTCCTTTTGAATCTTGGCCTGGAACTTGTCGGCCCGGGCGCGGAACTGGGCAAAGCGCTTGATGAGCTCCTCGGCCTCGGGGGTGAGCTGCATGGCCCGGCGGCCCTCGCTGCTGCGTTCCACCAGCTTGAAGCCGATACGCTCCTCCGAGGCTTTGAGGCGTCCCCAAGCGCCCCGGTAGCTCATCTTCAACCGGCGGGCCGCCCCGGCCAACGACCCGGTCTCCCGCAGGGCCTCCAACAGGAGTTGACGCCCCTGGCCGTACAAAACCTCATCGTTTTCCTCGAGCCATAGCTTCATGCGCACCCGCACCTGCCACCTCCGGCGAAAAATAGAAGCACCATTGCAACACCCCCGGCGACGCTTTGTCAAACCCTCACCGGGCCTCCGGTGATCCGGGGACCTCGCGTTGACCGGGCCCATGGCATATGATACCGTCTGGCCAGCAGATAAGCCAGTTCTGACATATGTCAACTATGATAGGTTATCCCGGTGGCCGGGCGGCGTCGTCCGGCGCGGAGCCAAGTCCGTGGAGCCCGTGAACCCTCACAAGCTGACCGCCGGCCTGGACGCCCTGCGGGTGCGCCGGGGGAGGGTGAGTCCCCTGGACGAGATCGCCGCCCGCGAAGTTCCCTTTGAGCTGCGCCTCAACGGCCGGTCGCACATCGTATTGCTGATCAGCCCGGCCCAGGTGCGCGAGCTGGCCATGGGTTTTTGCCTCAGCCAGGGGCTGGTGGACCGGCCGGGCCAGGTCGAGAAGATCGCGCTGGGCCGGGCGGTGCTGGATGGCCTGGGGACGGTGGTGTGGGCCGATGTGAGCCTGCCGCCCGAGCTGGCCCGCCGGGCGCGCACTCGCCGGGTGGCCCCGGCGGCCACCTCCTGCGGCCTCTGCGGCCTGGAATCCTTTTCCCAGCTCATGACCATCGTGCCGGCGGTGGACTGCGAGGGACCGGCCGTGGAGCTGGCGGTGATCTTTCAGCTCTTTGCCGCCATGGAGGCCCGCCAGCCGGTATTCAACGCCACCGGCGGCACCCACGCCGCCGCGGTGGGCCGGGCCAACGGCGAGCTCATCGCGGTGGTGGAGGACATCGGGCGGCACAACGCCCTGGACAAGGCCCTGGGCGGCGCCCTGTTGGCCGGCAGCGACCTGGCCGGGTGCGTGGTGTTGCTATCGGGACGGGTGAGCTACGAGATAGCCCTCAAGGTGGCGCGGGCCGGGGTGCCCCTGGTGGGGTCGGTGTCGGCCCCCACCGCCCTGGCGGTGGAGATGCTCGACGCCCTGGGCGTCACCCTCTTGGGGTTTGGCCGTGACCCCCGGGCCAATGTCTACACCCACCCCCGGCGCATACTGGTGCACGGCCAACCGCTGCCCCAGGTGGGTTCGCACCGGCTGGCCGCCCTGGCGCCCTAGGACGGACGCCGGCGCGGCCGGTTGTATGGTTGTCAACATTGACATATACTTGTCATCTCCTGAGACTTGAGGGCGAGCGAAACATGAGGCCGTTTTTCCAAGTACGCACCGTGGATGAAGTTCATGCCCTGGCCGGGGAAGTAGCGCCCGCGGCCGTGGAGGAGGTCCCCCTGCTGGCGGCGGCCGACCGCACCCTGGCCGAGGACCTCAGGGCTCCCCACGACCTGCCCGGCTTCACGCGCGCCACCATGGACGGCTACGCGGTGCGGGGGCGCGACACCTTCGGGGCCTCGGAGACCTCGCCCGGCTACCTGGAGTTGGTGGGCGAGGTACCCATGGGCCGGGCGCCGGAGGTGAGCCTGGGGCCGGGCCAATGCGCCGCCATCAATACCGGCGGCATGCTGCCGGACGGGGCCGACGCGGTGTTGATGGTGGAGCACACCCGGCTGGTGGACCAGGACTCGGTGGAGGTGGCCAAGTCGGTGGCGCCGGGGACCAACCTGCTGGGGGCCAGCGACGACGCCGCCCAGGGCGAGGTGCTCATCGCCGCCGGCCGCCGGCTGCGGCCCCAGGACGTGGGGCTCATGGCCGCCCTGGGCATGGAGCAGGTGAAGGTGCGCACCGCGCCCCGGGTGGGGATCATCTCCACCGGCGACGAGGTGGTGCCCATCTCGGCCGCGCCGGGGCCCGGCCAGGTGCGCGACGTCAATACTTACACCCTGGCCGCCCTGGCCGCCGAGGCCGGGGCCGAGCCGGTGATCCTGGGGCTGGTGGGCGACGACCGGCAAAAGCTGCGCCGCGCGGTGGAGCGCTCCCTGGCCGACTGCCGGCTCACCCTGCTCTCGGGCGGCTCCTCGGTGGGCCAGCGCGACCACACCGCCGAGGTCTTCATGTCCCAGCCCGGGGCCGAGCTGCTGGTGCACGGCGTGGCCGTGAGCCCGGGCAAGCCGTTTATCTGGGTGAGCGCCGAGTCGGGGCACCTGCTGGGCCTGCCCGGCCAGGTGGCCTCCTGCGTGGTCTCGTTTTACTTGCTGGTGGAGCCGATCATCGAACGCCTGCTGGGCCGGCCGGCCCGGCCCTTCAGCCGCTTCGGCCGGCTCAAGGGACGCCTGGCGCAAAACCTGCCCTCGGCCCCCGGCCGCGAGGAGTACCACCGGGTGCGGGTGGTTCCCGGCGGCGATGCACCCCAAGTGCAACCGGTCTTTGGCAAGTCCGGTCTGATACGAACTCTCACCCAGGGTCACGGCCTGGTACGGGTGCCCCGGGACAGCGAGGGGCTGGAGGCCGGCCAGG
>JAMOVV010000112.1 GCA_027067385.1 Desulfarculaceae bacterium | reverse complement strand
GTCATGGATTTAATCAAGTGATCCCTCCTTGCCCTTGGTATCGGCGCGCTTCCATAAATACCGCCGGCGCACCCGGTGTAAAAGCGTTTTCAGCTCCGGCCCGGCGTAGTCCTGGTAGGTCCAGGGCAAACCCTGAAAGTCGCCCTTGTGATAAAGCAAGGTCACCTCGGCGTAAATCCCCGGGGCCAGGCACACCCGGTGGCCGCGCGGCTTGCGGGTGGCCAGCACCAGGGCGTCGGGGGCCAGCAAGCCCGGGTCCAGGTTCACCGTGCGCCGCCCCTGGGCGGCCAGGTCCTGCTCGATGGACATGCAAACCTGCTTGATCACCTTGAGGCGAACCGGGTCCACCAGCTCCCGGAACACGGCCAGCCGCCGCGTCAGGCCGGGCCCCATCTCGGCCCGGTAGTAGTCGGTAAAGTTGAACTCCAGCGGCGCCGAGACAAAACAGAGCCGGCCGAAACGCCGCACCAGCATGGCCAGCGCCTTCTGCCGCGGCCGGTCGCGGCCCGCCAGGAGGCTCACCACCAGCCGAGCCGGCGGCGACGGCGATACTTTAGGGCCTGCCCACGGAGTGATACTCAAAGCCCTCCTCGCGGACCCGCTCGGGCCGGTAAACATTGCGCAGATCGATCACCAGGGGCCGGTTCATCACCGACTTTATCTTGTCCCAGTCCAGGTTGCGGAACTGGTTCCACTCGGTCATCACCACCAGGCAGTCGGCGCCGGCGGCCGCGTGGTAGGCGTCGTCGCAGTAGATCAACTCGGGCATGAAACGCCGCGCCTCGGCCATGGCCGCGGGATCAAAGGCGCGCACCGCCAATCCCTTGTCCATCAGGGCCGGCAGGATAGCCAGGCTGGGGGCGTCGCGCATGTCGTCGGTGTTGGGTTTAAAGGCCAGCCCCAACACCGCCACCGTCTTGCCCTCCAGCGGCTGGCCCAGGGCCCGGATTATCTTGTCCACCATGACGCGGCGCTGCCGCTGGTTCACCTCCATCACCGCCTCGACGATGCGGAAGGTGTAGTCCTTCTGCCGGGCCAGGGTGGCGATGGCCGCCGTGTCCTTGGGAAAACACGATCCCCCGAAGCCGGGCCCGGCGTGCAGGAACTTGGGACCGATGCGCCGGTCCAGGCCCATGCCCTTGGCCACCACGTTGACATCGGCCCCCACCCGCTCGCACACGTTGGCCATCTCGTTGATGAAGCTTATCTTGGTGGCCAAAAAGGCGTTGGAGGCGTACTTGATCATCTCGGCCGACTCCACGTCGGTGATGACAAAGGGCGTTTCGATGAGGTAGAGCGGGGCGTAGAGGTCGCGCATGATGGCCTTGGCCTGGTCGCTGGCCGCGCCGATCACCACCCGGTTGGGACGCATGAAGTCCTCAATGGCCGAGCCCTCCCGCAAAAACTCCGGGTTGCTCACCACGTCGAAATCCACCGGCGCACCCTGGTGCTCCTTGATGATCTCGGCCACCTTCTGCCCGGTGCCCACCGGCACGGTGGACTTGGTGACCACCACCTTGTACTCCTCCATGGTGCGGCCGATGGAGCGGGCCACCTCCCAGACATACTGCAAATCCGCCTTGCCGCCGTCGCCCTGGGGGGTGCCCACCGCGATGAAGATCACCAGGGCGCGCCGCACCCCTTGCGCCAGGTCGGAGGTGAAATGCAGGCGTCCCTCGCGGCGGTTCTTGGCCACCAGCTCCTTGAGACCGGGCTCGTAGATGGGCACCACGTCGTTGTTGAGCATGCGGATTTTTTCTTCATCATTGTCCACGCAGGTTACATCGAGGCCCAGCTCGGCAAAACAAGTGCCGGTCACCAACCCCACGTAACCCACGCCCACCACGCAGATGTGCATTGCCAATACCTTCCCTGGGTGCTACCGGGTCCGCTCTAAAAAAGGTTACTCTAACGTGACCGGCCGGCGTCGAGCAAGTACTCCCGGCTGCAGGCCAGGCCCATGATCATCCAAAACAACAGCGCCGGGCTGTCCACGAACAGGCTGTCGGTGAGATTGCGTACGCAAAACCCCACCAGGGTGGCCACGCCCACCGCGG
>JAMOVV010000111.1 GCA_027067385.1 Desulfarculaceae bacterium | reverse complement strand
TATGACATCCTCGGTGCGCTCCCTTAGCGGCGGCAGGTGAATGGTGGCCACGTTTAACCGGTAGTAGAGGTCCTCGCGGAAGTTCTTGTTACGCACCTCCTCGGCCAGGTTGCGGTTGGTGGCGGCCATGATGCGCACATCCACCTGGATCTGGCGCGATCCTCCCACCCGCTGGATCACCTTGTCTTCAATGGCCCGCAGCACCTTGGCCTGGATGGTGGGGCTCATCTCGCCCACCTCGTCCAAAAAGAGGGTGCCGCCGTGGGCCTGTTGAAAACGACCGGTGCGGGTCTTGTGGGCCCCGGTGAAGGCGCCCCGCTCGTGGCCGAAGAGTTCGCTCTCCAGCAGGGTCTCGGTGAGCGCGGCGCAGTTGACCGTGACGATGGTGTGGTTGCGGCGTGGGCTGTTGGCGTGGATGGCGCCGGCCACCAGGCTCTTGCCGGTGCCGGTCTCACCAGTGAGCAGCACGGTCATCTCCGAGGGGGCCACCTGACGCACCTGGTGCATCACCTCGGCCATGGCCGGGCTGGCGGCCTGGATTTTTTCTAACCTATATATATAGGGCTGCTCGTGGCGCAGGTAGTCATAGGCGTGGTGCAGGGTGGCCTTTTCCAGGGTCCGCCCGACCGTGAGCCGCAGGTGCTCCAAGTTCAGCGGCTTTTCCTGGAAATCGCTGGCCCCCCGGCGCATGGCCTCCACCGCGGTGTCCACCGAGCCAAAAGAGGTCATCACCACCACCGGGGTCTCGGGGGTGTTTTGGTGCAGGTAGTCCAGGATTTCCATGCCCGAGGCCCCGGGCAGGTTCAGATCGGTAATGATCAGTTGGAAGCCCTGGCGCGAAAGCAGCTCCAGGGCCTGGTCGCCGTCGCTCACCTGGGAGACCCGGTGGCCGTCCTGGGCCAGGGCGTCGGCGATGAGGGTGCGCAGGCCGTCGTCGTCTTCCACCACCAGGATATGGTTAACCGGGTTCACGATGCATCCTCACCGCCGGCCAGGTAGTCACGCAAAAAGGGTAGCACGATCTCCTGGAACTTCAGCGGCTTTTCAAAGTAGGGCTTGTCGCGGGCGGCCAACTGCAGGCGGGTCTCCTCTTCCCAGAAAAAGGCGGTGATGAAGATGACCCGCTCAAAGCCGTGGCGCTGGCTCAACTGGTCGCAGAGCCAAAACCCGTTCTCGCCCGGCAGTTTGATGTCCACCAGGACCACGTCTGGCTTGGGGTCGGCCTCGGCAAATACCGCCAGCCCGGCGGCGGCGGCGGACGCCTCCAGGGTCTGGTAGCCGCCGGCCTGCAGCCAGTCGACGATGGTCCTTCTCACCCCGGACTCGTCCTCAACCACCAGGATACGGCTCATCAGCGTCCTTCCCCCCCCTGGTTGCGGCCAACCTTGAACATGGTATCGTCACCTGCCTGGCCCTCGTAGCCCAGTTGCATCTCGCCCCGGCTTATGGCCTCCAGCTCCTGGACCATGGTCATGATGTTGTCCAAGGAGTCCTGCACCGGCCCGCCAAAGGCGCCGGCGATCTTCTCCGGATCGGTGATCAAGCCGGAGGACACCAACTCCACCTGGCCGTAGAGGGTTACCAACTCGTTGCGCACCCGGTGGCTCACCGTGCCGGCGTAGCGCCGCAGGGTGGCCAGCTCCACCATGCGCCCCTCACGCCGCAGGGCCAAGAAGGTGTAGATGGCCCCGCCGGCGGCCAGCAGCAGGATGGCCAAGAGACTCACCCCGCCAAAGGCCCGCAGGAGTATACCCCCTTTTTGCACCATGGCCTGCTCGGTGGTGAACACCCCCACCAGCAGGTTGTCGCCCTGGGTGCGAAAAACCAACAGCCCCCGCGTCCCGTCCAGGTCCTGCCATCTTTGGCCGGCCGCGCCGGGGTGGCCCTGGCCGGCCACCCAGGCCCCGGCCGCCAGGGCCCGCCGGGCCCGACCGGAGCCGCGGAAGCGCTCGGCGCTGGCCCGGGCCAGTTTACCCCGGGTGAACCCCAGACGTCCGCTACGGTCCATCAGCCAGGTGTCTTGCCCGCGGGAGCCGGCCTTGAACAGGTTATCGAATATCTGCCGGGCCGCTACCTGCAGGATCACCGCCGCCTGCAAGCGCCCCTGGCGGTCCCGCCGGGCCGAGGCCAGCACCAGCACCTTGCGCCCCGGGGCGTCCCTTAGCCGGGAAAAGAAGAATCGCCGGCCAGGGTCCCGGGCCAGAGCCTCTATTACAAAATTGTAATCGCTCAGCCACGGATTGTCCACCCATGGTCTTTGCCGCTTGATCATGGTCAGGCGCGCCGGGGCCAGGGGACGCCCCTGGTCGTCGATCACCGCCGCCTGGCGGGAGGGTCGCAGCCGCCCGTCCGGATTGACAACGGCTATGCCTTCGACCCGGCTGCGTCCATCGGGAAAGATATAGCGCACCAGGCTGCGCCGCAATAGGGCGAGCTCGTCGCCGCCGCCCAGCAGCATGGCGTCGTCGCGGGTGTCCACCCGGGCGTCGCGCACCAGGTCGTCGAGCCGCTCCTGCCACATGTCCACCTGGTTGTTGACCGCCGAGGCGAAACGGGCCTCCTCCGAGGCCTGCATGTGGGCGGCCAGAAAGAAATAGACCGCCACCACCGGGATGGCCAGCACGATGGTTACCCCGGCGAAATGCCTCCAGAGCCGCAGACGTCTCCACCGTTTCATGCCCGCCGCTCTCCTGGCAAGGATATCTCCACCGTAAAGGCGGTGCGCCCCGGCCGGCTCTGCACCTGGAACATGGCCCCGTAGGGCAGCAGCAACTGGCGGACCGAGTGCAGGCCCAGCCCGGTGGCCCGGCCCTTGGGCCCGGTGGTGAAAAAGGGGTCGAAGATGCGGTCCATGTACTTTTGGGCTATGCCGTGGCCGCTGTCTACGATCATCACCGCGATGATACGGCTCTCGGGGTCATAGCGGGAGGATACATAGAGATGTTTTTCCTCGCTGTCGGCCATGGCCTGGGTCGCGTTGGTCAACAAGTTCCGGAAGCTATGCGAAAAGTCCGAGTACAGCCCCCGCACCGGCGGCAACTGGGGGTCCAGGTCCATCTCGGTGGTTACCTGGTGTTTGAAGGCCAGGTCGTTGTTGAGCAACTCCACTTCGGAGGCCAGTATCTGGTTGAGGTCCAGGCTCTCGCGCTGCTGGTGGGCCTCGCCACGCAGCTTGGCCAAGAGATCGCGGGCCGCCTCGATGATGCGGTCCACCCGCTCGATTATGGCCTGGCGCCCCTGCAGCACCGAGGGCGGCCAGGACCGCATGCGCTGGGCCAGCAAGGGGTCGTCCTTGCTGGCCTGCTCGATAAAGCTGCCCACCAGCTCGGCCGTGGAACGGATGACGCTCAGCGGGGCGGCCAGGTTGTGCAGCAGCCCGGCGGTCATGGCCCCGAGATCGGCCAGGGAGTCGCTGGGCTTTAAAACCGTCAGTTCCTGGGAATCGCCCAGGTTGTACAAACATCCCAAGGACATGGCACCCGGGCCCTGGGGAGTGAGGGGACGAGCGTAAAACTCCGCCGCCGCGCCGGGCTCCGCCGCGCTGGGAACCTGGTCCAAAAGCTCACGGCGGTGCATACCCCGCAATTCATCGGCTTGGCGCTGGAAGAGCCGGCAGGCCGAGGAGTTGGCGTACTCGACCCGGTCGTGGCGCAGCAGCAACACCGCCGGGCCCAAGGCCTCGGCCAGCACGGCAAAGGGATCAGTGGAACCGGGTTGGCTCATGGATGCTGATTTCTCCCTGCCACAAGTGCGGTTTAATCGCAATTCCGGGGTAAATAGTATCATAAAATAGCCACTTTGGGGGAAAGAGCTGCCACCGCCCCACCGGGATGGGCCGGGCCGGCCGAGGGAAGGTTTTGTGCCCATCTCTCCAGGTATTTGTTATGATAATCAAGATGTAAACTAACGCCCTGCTGACGCGACTGGTAATTATGACCACCTGCCGACATTCCCAACTCCAGGGGCCGGGTCCCTGGCCGGTCCTCTGCCTGATCTTGTGGCTGCTGGCGGTCGCCTGGCCGGGTTTGGCCCTGGCCCGGGACACCCCTTTGCACCCCGTGGCCAAGGACACCGCCGGGCTGCCGCTGGCCACCTGCACCGTGGGACCCCATCCCGAGTGGAGCGAGCCCGAGACCTGGGTCTGGCGCCAGGTCTGCCGGGGACAAGTGGCTGATTTCAATCGGCGTTACGACAAGACCCTGGACCCGGCCAAGCCCGAGCAATGGACCCCGGCCGAGCGCCAGCGGCGCCTGCTGCGTCCGGGTTTCATTGACATGATCCTGTTCAAGTCCCCCTGGCGCCAGGCCCTAACCCGCCTGGGGGTGATCATCAAAGGTGCCATCATCAACCAGGACCTGAAGCTGCACCACGGCGATATCAGCCGTCCCCTGGGATTGGTCGCCTGCCGCATGGAAAAAAGCGTGCACCTGGCCGGCTGCCGCACCGATCACTTCATGACCTTTTTCGGCTCGGTGGTGGTGGGGCACATGAACCTGGTGGGCCTGCGGGCCGGGCCGGGGCTGGTGCTGAGCCGCAGCCACTTCTCCACCATCGACCTCACCAGCGCCCAGGTGCAGGGCAACCTGGAGATGCAAGAGACCACCATCACCGGCCTGGCCGACCTGGCCGGGGTAAAGGTGGGGCGCTTTCTCATCCTGCGCCAGGGCAAGTTCCAACAGATGCAGATGTACATGGCCGAGGTGGGACTGCAAGTGAACCTGGCCCAGACGGTCTTCCAGGGCATTTTGTCCATGGAAAACCTGCGGGTGGGCGGCAGCATTATCATGAGCGGGGGCAAGTTTCAGACCACCTATCTCATGACCAGCGTAATGGGCAACAGCCTCTTGGCCGACAGGGCGGTTTTTACCGGCGACCTCAAGCTAGACGGCGCCAAGGTAGCCCAACTGCTGGCCATGCGCCACACCCACGCGGTCAACATGTCCATGGTAGGGGTGGAGGTGAGCGGGGAGTTGGCCCTGAACAACAGCGTCTTCACCGGCCTGGTGATCATGGACGGCATGCGGGTAAAGAGGCTGGCCCACCTGGGCCAGGCCAAGTTCAACATCCTGCGCCTGGTGGGCACCCGCATCGGCCAGGAGCTCAACTTACAGGAGTGCGTGGCCATCCGCGGGGCGGTCCTGTCCAACCTCCAGGTGGGCCAGAACCTGTCGCTCCGGGACGTCCGTTTTGGCGAGTGCCGCCTCAACCAGGCCGAGATCGGCCAGACCTTGATCCTCATCGGGGCCAAGTTCCAGCTCCTAGACCTGCGGGGGGCCAAGATCCATACCGTGTGGGACGGGGTAGAGATCGGCAAGACCAAGCCGGCGCAGGAGCCCTGGGCCACCAACCTGTTTATGGACGGCTTTACCTTCCAGTTCCTGGGGGGCACCCGGAGCAAGCTGGGCACCCCCCTGGCCCTGCGCCCCGCCGAGTGGTACATCCAGTGGCTGGCCCGGCAAAAGCGCTTTTCGCCGCTGCCCTACGAACACCTGGCCTCCCTGCTGGAGCAGGTGGGCCATCCGCAGGAGGCCAACGACCTGCGCTACGCCCGCATGGAACGTGAGCGCCACCTGGCCCGGGACACTTCTTTCAGGCGGTGGTTGTGGCTTAGCGTGTTGAAATGGGCCGTGGGCTATGGCCTGGGCTATCGCCAGTCGGTGGCCATCGTATGGATGATCCTGCTGGTGGTGGTGGGCGCCGGGGTCTTGTGGTTCGCGCCCGAGGCCCGGCGCAAGGGTCTCCTGTGGGTTACGGCCTTGAGCTTCGAACGCCTCATCCCCATTGAGTACTTCAGCAAGGAGTTCGAGGAATTCGATCTCAAGAGCTGGCCCAAGTACTACTTCATCTTCTTCCACCAGCCGGCCGGCTACGTCCTGGCCGTATTCGTGGTGGCATCGGCCACCGGTATCATCAGCTAGCGCCGGCCGGCCGCGGCCGCCGCGGCCCATGCCGGACCACATAAAACGCCCCCCGGTCCAGGCCGCTGGGCGGTCCGGGCCGGGGGGCGTGCACGGAGGAACTCTCCTGGGCTCTGCCAGGCGGGGGCGTCACCCCAGGCGAGGTCCGCTAGTCTTTCTCCTGCTCTTTCTCCTTGAGGGCCTTTAGCACCCGCTCCGGGGTGATGGGCAGCTCGGTGATGGTCACCCCGGTGGCGTCGTGCACCGCGTTGAGGATGGCCGGGATGGTGGGCATGATGGCCCCCTCGCCCACCTCCTTGGCCCCAAAGGGACCGTTGGGCTCGCCCGACTCCACCACGATGCAGCTCATCTGGGGCATGTCCAGCACGGTGGGGATGTGGTATTCGCCCAAGGAGGCGTTGAGCACCCGGCCCTGGTCGTCGAACTTCACTTCCTCGAACATGGCCTCGCCCAGGCCCATGGAGACCGAACCCTCCATCTGGGCCTCCACGCTGGTGAGGTTCACCGCCTTGCCGCAGTCGTGGGCGTCGGTGATGGAGTCCACCGTCACCTGGCCGGTCTCCAGGTCCACGGTCACCTCGGCCACCTGGGCGCTGCAGCCGTAGGCCGGGCTGGTGCCCACCGCCGCGCCCTTGAACTTGCCGCCGAGCACCGGCGGCTTGTACTTACCGGTGCCCACCACGGTGCCGTACTTGAGATAGGCTATGCGGGCCGCCTCGGTGAAGGTTATCTGGTCGCCGGCCGGGTGGTCGCTCCAGCCGCGGTGTTCCTTGATGTACTTGGTACGCAGCTCGCTGAAGTCCACCGGGTCGCCGGATATCTCCACCAGGCCGTTGGCCATGTCCAGGCGGTCGCGCTCGATGCCCAGCTCCTCGGCCAGGGCGGTGAGCACCCGGTCCTTCACCGCCTCGCCGGCCTCCTTGGTGGCGTGGCCGGTCATGAGGGTGGTGCGCGAGGAATAGGCCCCCAGGTCCACCCCGTAGTCGGTGTCGCCGGAGACCAGGCGCACCCGGTCCAGGGGAATGCCGATGGCCTCGGCCGCGATCATGGCCATGGCGGTGTCGCTGCCCTGGCCGATCTCGGCCGCGCCGGTGAGCACCTTCACGGTGCCGCCGTCCTCCTGCACCTTGATGGTCACGGTGCAGTGGTAGGTCTCGGAGCGGTAGATGGGGTAGCCGGCGCCGGAGACAAAGAATCCGCTGGCCATGCCGATGCCCTTACCCTTGGGCAGCCTGCCGCGTTTATCCCGCCAGGTGGAGCCGTCGCGCACCGCCTCGATGCACTCCTTCATGCCCAGGCTGCTCATGGCCAGGTCGTTGCAGCTCACGTCGCCGGCGGTCATGATGTTCTTGAGACGCAGCTCAATGGGGTCCATGTCCAACTGCTTGGCGATGAGGTCCAACTGCTGCTCGAAGCAGGCCCGGGCGGCCACGCCGCCGTGGCCGCGCTGGGCTCCGCAGGCCGGCTTGTTGGTGTAGACCCGCCAGCCGTCGTACTTCATGTTGGGCAGCTTGTAGGGCGCGGCCAACAGGCTGCCGGCGTAGTAGACCGTGGCGATGCCGAAGCTGCTGTAGGCCCCGCCCTCCAGCCAGCACTGGTGGTCCAAGGCCATGATGGTGCCGTCTTTCTTAAAGCCGGTTTTCATCACGTGCTTGAACTGGTGGCGCGCCCGGCAGTGCAAAAAGACCTGCTCGCGGCTGTAGGCCACCCGCACCGGGCGGCCGGTCTTGATGGCCAAAAAGGCCGAGATGATGTCGCAGGGGGTGGCCTCGGCCTTGGGACCGAACCCGCCGCCCACGTAGGGTTTCTTCACCCGCACCTTGCCCACGTCGATGCCGGTGACCATGGCCACGGTACGTTGCACGTAGTGGGGCACCTGGGTGGAGCTGGTGAGGGTGAGCTGCCCGAAGTTGTCGTACACCGCCACGCAGCGGTGGGGCTCGATAAAGGCGCCGTCCTGGCGCTTGTTGACGAACACGTCGGTGCGGATGATGTCGGACTCGGCGAACCCGGCGGCCACGTCACCGAACTCCTGGTGCACCTCGGCGCAGATGTTGCCGGGGAAGGCGTCGTGGATCACCGGCGCGCCCTCGGCCAGGGCCTCGTCCACCGTGAGCACGTGGGGCAAGACCTCGTACTCCACCTTGATCAGCTCCAGGGCGGCCATGGCCGTATCCAGGTCCTCGGCGGCCACCGCGGCCACCTCGTCGCCCACGTAGCGCACCTTGTCGATGGCGAAGATGGTCTCGTCGTAGCGGGCCGGCGAAACCCCGTAGCGCACGTCGGGCACGTCGCGGTGGGTGATCACCGCCGCCACCCCGGGCAGGGCCTCGGCCGCGCTGGTATCTATACTCAGGATGCGGGCATGGGCGTGGGGGCTCTGCAGGATGGCCCCCTCCAGCAGGTGGGGAAACTCGATGTCGTCCACGTAGCAGGCCCGGCCGGTGGCCTTGTCCGGCGCGTCCAGGCGGGGGGCCCGAGATCCGATCACGTTGAATTTTTGCGTCATGGCTAGTCCCTCCCCATCTTGGCCGCGGCGTCTTGCACCGCCTCCACGATCTTCTGGTACCCGGTGCAGCGGCAGAGGTTGCCGGACAGGGCGTCCTTGATCTCGCCCGCGTCGGGGTCGGGGTTTCGGTCCAGCAGCGCCTTGGCGCTGAGGATCATGCCCGGGGTGCAGAAGCCGCACTGGATGGCCCCGTGCTGGATCATGGCTTCCTGGATGGGGTGCAGCTCATTACCTTGGGCCAGCCCCTCGATGGTGGTGACCCGGCGGCCCGCGGCCTGCACCGCCAGCACCAGGCAGGAGTTGACCGGGACGTCGTCTAGCAACACGGTGCAGGAGCCGCAGTCACCCACCTCGCAGCCCTGCTTGGTGCCGGTGAGCCGCAGGTCTTCGCGCAGGGTCTGGGCCAGGGTGCGGTTGGGGGCGACCAGCAGGTCGTGTTGTTTACCGTTTACCGTCAGTTCAATACGTATCTTTTCCACCGCTCGCCTCCCTACTGCCCTTGGGCCCGCGCCCAGGCCTGGTTCAAGGCCCGGGCGGTTAGCACCGCCACCATCTCCCGCCGATACCAGGCCGAGCCCCGGTGATCGTCGATGGGCTTGGCGTCGGCCGCTGCTTTTTGGCCGGCGGCTTTGAAGACATCCCCGCCGGCCGCCTGGCCCACCAGGACCTCGGCCGCGCCCGGGGCCAGGATGGGGGTGGGCGCCACCGCGCCCAGGGCCACCCGGGCCGCCTTGATGGTCTTGCCGTCGTCTTCTAAGCTCAGCGCGGCCGCCACGTTGACCAGTGAAATCTCCAGAGCCTTGCGCAGCCCCAGCTTCTGGTAGCCCCAGCCGGTGCCGGGAGCCGGCGCGTCCATCTCCAGGGCGCTGAGCAGCTCGCCGGGGGCACGCACCGTCTGGCCGGGCCCCACGAAAAATTCCTCCAGGTCCACCTGGCGCTGGCCGTCGGGGCCGGTGAGCACCGCCCGGGCGCCGAGGGCCAAAAGCGGCACGCTCATGTCGGCCGCCGGACGGGCGTTGCATACATTGCCGCCCACCGTGGCCCGGGTGCGCACCTGGGGCGAGCCCAGCACCGCCGCGCCCAGGGCCAGGGCCCCGGCGTTGGCCGCGATGAACTCGCTCTGGGCCAAAACCGCCGCGCTCATCAGGGGGCCCACCGTTACCCGGCCGCCATCGGCCGAGGCCTGGTCCAGCCCCTCCACGCCCGCCAGGGACACCAGGTGGGACGGGGCCATGGCCTGGTGTTTCATGTTCACCAGCAGGTCGGTCCCGCCAGCCAACACCGCCGCCTCGCCGGCGTACTGGCCGAGCACCTCCACCGCCTCGTCAAGCGAGGCCGGTTGGTGATATTCAAACCGGGGTAAAAGCATTCGCTCCTCCACAGGGTGATCGCCGCTTTGCCGCCTCAACCTTGCCAGCGGCGAAAGAGGTCGTGTTCTATGCCAAAAAAATCCAGCGCCTTGCCTATGCTCTGCCGGATGATGTCGTCAATGGTCTGGGGGCGGTGATAAAACGCCGGCACCGGCGGCAGGATCACCGCCCCGATATCGGCCGCCTTGGCCATGAGCTCCAGGTGTCCCTTGTGCAGCGGGGTCTCGCGCACCATGAGCACCAGGGGCCGCTTTTCCTTTAGCTGCACGTCGGCGGCGCGGATGAGCAGGTTGTAGTTGAACGAGTTGGCGATGGCCGAGAGGGTCTTGATGGTGCAGGGGGCCACGATCATGCCCTTGGTGCGGAAGGAACCGCTGGCCACCGCCGCGCCCACGTCGCGCACGTCGTAGACCACGTCGGCCATGGCCTTGACCTCGTCGATGGTGTAGTCGGTCTCTATCTCCAGGTTGCGCGCCCCCGATTGGCTGACGATGAGGTGCCGGGGGTGGCCCAGGTCCCTAAGCACCTTGAGCAGCTCAACCCCGTAGATCACCCCGCTGGCCCCAGAGAGCCCTATTACCAATGGCAGTTGCAATGTCCACTCCTATGGCGGCCCTGACGGCCGGCCGGGCCGTAACGGCCCTGGGGTTAGTCCCCCCCGTTTTGGCTGACGCAGGCCTGCACCGCGGGGTTGCTCTCCAACACCGCGAACCCGGCATCGGCCAAGGCCTTTTCCACCCGGCCCAGGTCGTCGGTCTCCAGGCGCAGGATGATGCGCTTTTTATCCGAGTCCGGCAGGCGCATGGTAAAGACACCGTACAGGGTGGCCCCGGTGTCTTCCACCACCGATGAAACCTCTTTAATGGTCCCGCTCTGGATGAGCTGGGGCTCCAGGGTGATGCCGCACCACACCTCGCCGGCCCCCAATATCTGGCTCAGGGCCTCGAAGAGCTCCAGGGAGGAGACCATGCCCACCAGTTTGTCGTCCTCCATCACCGGGTAGTTGCGGATCAGCTCCTGTTGGCCCTTTAGCATGGTGTACTCCACGGTGTCGCCGGCGTCCACCGTGTGGGGCATGCGGATCATGATGTCCTTTATCCGCAGGCGCTGCAGGAAATACTCGGTCTCGTGCTTATTCTGGGCCCGGGCCACCGCGGTGGCGCAGCCCTGCAGGTCCTTGCGGGTGACTAGGCCGCGCAGGCGTCCGTCTTCCACCACCGGCAGGGCCCGCAGGTTCTTTTCCACCACCATCATCACCGCCTCGGAAACCAGGGTGTCGCCGGTTACGGTGACTGGATCCCGCTCCATCCAGTTGCGCAGAATCATCTTCTTTCTCCTATAGCTGGCCCGCCTGCCGGGCCAGGGCCAATGCGGTTACGGTCATGACGTTTTGTATCTCCCCGGCCGCGGCCAGCCCCTCCACCTCGGCCGGGTCCACCAGCACCACCTCCAGGTCCTCGCCGGCGTCGGGCTGCAGATCGCCTTGTAGCTCCAAGTCCACCGCCACGAAGAAGTGCACCCGGTTGGCCAGCATGGCCGGTTGGGGCCAGAAGGCGCCCAGGGGGTGTAGGGAGCCGCCGCCGTAGCCGGTCTCCTCGCGCAGCTCCCGGGCCGCGGCCGCCGCCGGGTTGGGGTCCTGGGAATCCAGCAGGCCGCCGGGCACCTCCAGCCCCACCCGCCGGCTGCCGTGGCGGTATTGCCGCACCAGCACCAGCCGTCCCTCGGTGGTGAGGGGCACCACTTGCAACCAGTCGGGCATGTGGATCACCAGGAAGTCGCGGTCCTGGCCGGTGCGCGGGCTGCTGGCCCGGTCGCGGGTGATCTTGAATAACCCCAGGTCGCTCAGCGGTGTGGATGATTGCAGGGGCCAGGGCTTGATCATGGGACCAACCTCGTCTCAAGCGGGCGCCGGGGCCAGCGATAAGAAGGCCTGCACCAGGGCCTCGGCAAAGGCCGGGTCCTCCAGGTTGGCCTCCACCTCGCGCACCTGGACCTGGGGATCGACCCGCCGCCGCAGCTCCTCGGTAAAGGCCCGGTCTTCCTCGGGGGCGTAGACCGCGCCACCGGGGCGGTCAAAGGAGCACCACCCCTGGGTGGGCACCAGGAAGATCACCGGCCCCTGGGCCTGGTTGAGCTTGTCGGCAAAGGCGCGGGCCACTTCCTCCAGCTCGTCGGTGTTGAGGCGCAGGAAGGTGCGCAGCTTGTCCAGGTCGTACTTGCGGCGCTGGTGGTAGTCGGGCTTGTAGCGGCTCTTGCGCGGGCTCATCAGGTTCACCCCGGCCGGGGCGATGACCTGGGGCAGGCCCAGCTTACCGGCCGCCTCCAGGCGGTGGGGCCCGGCCGAGCGCATGCCGCCCATGACGTATTCGCCCACCCCGCCGGGGGTGATGTCCACCACCCCGGCAAAGTAGCCTTGGCCGATCATGTCCTCCATGGCGCGGTCGCAGACCCCGGCGGCTGAAAAGCCGATCACCCCGAAGCCGGCCTCCTCCAGCATGAGGCGTACCTGGTGGGCGCACTTCTCGCTGGGGCCGAACATGCTGAGGGCCACCAGGGGCCGGCCGCCGCGCACCGATTCCGGCGTGGGGGCCGGCACCGCGGCCATGCCCACCGCGGCGGCCGCCGCCCGGTCCAACACGTTGGTCAACAGCGGGGTGAGCCCGGATATCTCCACCACGGTGTGCAGGAGCATCAGGTCGCCGGTGTCGATATAGCGGGTGGCCAGGCCGGGCAGGGCCGCGGTGGAGCTGACCATCAGCTTGGGTAGGCCAAAGGGCAAGGCGCGCATCACCTCGCTGGCCATGAGGCTGCCGGTGGAGCCGCCCAGGCCCACCACCCCCTGCAGGCCGCCGGCGGCAAAGCGCTCGGCCGCGATGCTCACCGCGCCGCTGATCATGGCCGAGGTGATCTTGGCCCTCTCCCGGCTGGCCCGGATATCGGCGATATCCCAGCCGGCGGCGGCGGCCACGTCGTCCGGGGTGATCTCGCAGGCCTGGCCCGAGGGCGCGCCCATGGACAAGTCCATGAGCAGCACCCGGGGACCGCCCTCCTCGATCTTGCCGCGCAGGTAGAGGGTCTCCTCGGCCTTGGTGTCCAGGGTGGATATGAGAAGTACGGTTTGGCTCATGGGGTTACTGGTCCGCCTTTACCCGCTTGATGATGTCCTTCTTCAGCTCTTCCTTGTTGATCTTGCCGCTGTCGCCCACGGTGGGCAGGTCGTCCACCACCTCCAGGCGCTCGGGCAGCTTGTACTTGGCGATCTGCTTGCTCATGAGGAAGTCGATCATCTCCTGGAAGGTGAACTCGGTGCCCGCCTTGGGGATGACGTAGGCCGCGGTGCGCTCGCCCAACTCGTCGTCGGGATAACCCACCACCGCCACCGAGGCCACCTTTTCGTGGTTGTTGAGCATGCCCTCAATCTCGGCCGGGTAGATGTTCTGGCCGCCGCGGATGATCATGTCCTTCTTGCGGCCCATGATCCACAGGCACTCCCGCTCCAGCTTGACGATGTCGCCGGTAGTGCTCCAGCCGTCCTCTTTGAAGACCGTAGCTGTGAGCTCCTCGTCGCGGTAGTAGCCGGCCGGCGCGTTGGGGCCCCGGAACCAGAGCTGGCCGGGCTCGCCCTCGGGCACCTCGTTGCCATCGTCGTCGCGCAGGCTGATCACGTTGCCCGGCAGGGGACGGCCCACCGAGCCGCGCCGCACCTCCACGCTGTCGGTGACCCGGCAGCCGCTGACGCTGCCCACGTCCTGGGTGCCCAGGTCGCTGGTGATGGCCGCGCCGAAACGCTCCTCGGCCTCAGTGGCCACCTTGGGCGGCAGGTAGCCGCCGGCCGAACGGATGAAGCGCAGGTGGCTCAGGTCGTAGCTCTCGATGTCCTGCTCCAGCATGCGGATGAGGTGGGTGGGCACCACCCCGATGGCGGTCACCTTTTCCTTGGCCATCACCTCCAGGGCGCCCTTGGCGTCGAACTCCTCGAGCATCACCGTGGCCGCGCCGGCCATGGGCGCGGCAAAGTAGGTGAGGGTCCCGGCCGCGCCGCCGGCATGGGGGGCCACCGCCATGGTGATGTCGTCCTTGGTGAGGTCCCAGATGTCGATACGGCCCTTGGCGGTGCAGACCCGCGGGGCCGCCGGCCACTCCACCAGCTTGGGGATGCCGGTGGTGCCGGTGGTGGTGGTGAGGATGGCCACGTCGCCGGTGGCCGACAGCCGCCGGGAGTTGAGCAGGTCCTCGTCTATCTTGCCCAGGTATTCCTGGGCCGTCTGCACCAGGCTGCGGGTGCCCTCCGGCGCGGCCGCCGGCACCTGCTCGTCAAAGAGATAGATATGCTTGAGGCTGGGGAACTTGTCCTGGAAGCCCTTGTACATCTCCAAGTAGTCGAACTTGCGGTACACGTGGGGGATCACCACCATCACCGCCTGGGTGAGCTCCATCATGTACTCCAGCTCGCGCTGGCGCAGGTAGGGGTACACCGTGAGCGAGATGAGCCCGGCCCGCTCGGCGGCCACCCGGGCCAAGAAGCCATAGACGCTGTTGGGCGACTGGATAATCACCCGGTCGTCCTTGGCCAGGCCGGCTTGGGCCCAAGCGGTGGCGATGGCGTTGGTCAGGTCCTTGGCCTGGGCCCAGGTGACCCGGTACTGCGAGTCCACCAGGGCTTCCTTGTCCGGCAGCTCGGCGGCGTTGCGCTCGTAAAAGTCAAAGAATATCTCGTCGGTCCAATACCCGGCATCCTTGAACTCTTTGATCATCTCCTCGGTGTAGCGAATCGGCTTCATCTCTCAACTAGCCTCCTTGGCAAAATTGGGGCCTAGTGTTTCTCGGGGGCCCTGCCCCGCGCGGCGCCTGGCTCGTGCTCCCGCGGCCGCTGGTATCTTCTGGCGGACGCCCGGCTCAGGTGAGCTTCTTGCCGGTCATGATGCTGGCCAGGATGTGGTCCATGGCCGTCTTCTTCTTGCCCGGCTCGCTGGGGGTGTCCGGTTTCTTACAGCTCCATACCGTCTCCGGCCTGCTCTGCAGGATGAAGACGCTGCCCGACTTGGGCATGTCCTTGTCCACGGCCCACTCGATGTCCTGGGGGCAGCCGTAGTGTTGCTCGATGACCTTGCCCATCTTGGCCAGCTCGATTACGTCTTCGTCGATGAGCGACTGCAGGCCCTGACGTTCCTCGGGCAGCTCGAATTTCTTGGCGCAGTGCTCGGCCGGGGCCAGGGTGTAGTAGATTTGTTTTTGGCTGATGGTCTTTTCCAGGATATCCAACGACACCTTGTCCACCCGGAAGTTGTCCGGGGTGACCTCGCCGGAGACCACCGATTCGCCAAAGCCGAAGTTGGAGTCGATGACGATCATGGAGCGGTCGCCGTTGGCCGGGTTGAGGGTGAACATCACCCCGGCGGTGAAGGAGTTGGCCATCTTTTGGATGCCCACGCTGATGGCCACCTCGCTGTAGTCGAATCCCATCTCGATGCGATAGGCGATGGCCCGGGAGGTGAACAGGCTGGAGAAGCACAGGCGCACGTGCTCCAGCACCTGGTCGGCGCCCCGAATCCACAGGAAGGTCTCCTGCTGGCCGGCGAAGCTGGCCCCGGGCAGGTCCTCGGCCGTGGCCGAGGAGCGCACCGCCACCGGGGTGGCCGGCAAGCCGCAGACCTTGGAGAGCTTGCGGTAGTAGTCGGCGATCTGGTCCTCCAGCTCGGTGGAGAACGGGCAGGACTCGATGATCTCCCGTATCTCGGCGCTGGCCCGGTCCAGGGCCGCGGTGTCCTGGTGGTCCAGGCCGGCCATGGCCTCCACGATCTTGTCCTCCACCCCGCCGTCGGCCAGGAAGCGCCGGTAGGCGTGGGTGGTGATGGCGAACCCGGGCGGCACCCGTATGCCGGCGTTGATGAGTTCCCCCAGGGAGGAGTTTTTGCCCCCTACCAAGGGCACCGAATCCTTATTGCACTCCTGGAACCAGCACACCAATGGTTGGCTCTGGCTCATAGCTCCCTCCTCTGAAGCCCGCTACGCCGGGTCCCGCGGGACCTCTGCTCGGCGTTTGGCGTCCAGTTAATTTCAGATAAAACAACGTCCCTTGTATTTTACATCACAACCGGTGTGTACCGGTGTCCCCCCTAGGTGGCAACGAGCAGTCCCTCGACGAGCAGTCGTTCGACCTGGCGGCGGCTGGCGCGGGCCGGGCCGGCCTCGGAGGGCCGGCCCGGGTGGGGGTTAGCGTTCAATAATAATCTTGCCGGTGGTGCCATCGACCTTGATGTGCATACCGGTCTTGATGACGCTGGTGGCGTGCCCGGTGCCCACCACCGCGGGCATGCCGTACTCGCGGCAGACGATGGCCGCGTGGCACATGACGCCGCCCACGTCGGTGACCGCGGCCTGGATTTTCTGGAAGGCCGGGGCCCAGGACGGCGAGGTGGTGGGGGCCACCAGAATCTCGCCCTCTTGCAGCTCGCCGATTTCGGCCACGGTGCGGCAGACACGCGCCTTGCCCTCCACCGCGCCGGGGCTGCCGGCAAAGCCGGTGAGCTCGGTGATGGAGTCGGGATCGCCGGCCGCGTCCACCTCGGCCCAGGCGTTGAGCGACTCGTTGGTCACACCCCAGAGCACCACGGTGAAGGGCTCTTGGATCACCTCCGGCGCGGTGCCCACCGCCGCCGGCGGGGTCCACTCCCTGAATTTCTGCATCACGTCTTTGCGCCAGGCGATCTCCGGCGGCCAGACCTTGGGCCCGCGCGGTTTAACCCCGGTGGCCCAGGCGGTGACCAAGTCCCACAGGGCGTCCTTGATCTCGGCCCGCTTGAGATACCAGACGTCTTCCACCTCCTCGATGAATCCCTGCTCGGCCAGGATGGCGGCCACTTCGCGCATCTTGTTCCAGAAAATGGAATGGAACCAGTGCTCCACGTAGAACAGGTGGTTTTCCACGTAGGGGAAAACGGTGCGCGCCGTGCCCAGTAGTTGCTCAAAGGCGCCCTTGTCCTCGTCGGTCTGCAGCAGGGCCTGGTACTCGCTGGTGATACGGTCGCGCTCCTTGATCACCTCGTCCATGGGGCGGTCGATGGAAGCGCCGGCCTTGATCTTGTCGATGTAGATGCGGATGGAGGCCAGGGGGATGTCCAGGTCGTCGTTCCAGGACAGGTCGTGGTGATACCAGCCGGTGCCGGTGGAGGTCCAGAACCAAGGGTAGCGGGCCTTTTCAAAGGCGGCCAGCCACTCGTCGCCGGCCGAGGAGCCGGTCAGCTCGGCCTTCACCTCTTCCCAGCCCTTGCCGTTGTTCACCACGTTGTCGATGCCCAAATCCACCGCGGCCCGGGCCAGCTTTTTAAGCTCCTCGTCCGGGCGGTACATGATGACGTCGATGCCCGAGACCATCTGGGTCACCCGCTGCAGGGGGATGTCCGGGAAGGCCTTTTGGCAGAAGTCCAGGAAGGTGACGTAGGCGGCGTAACCCAGGTTGAGGAACTCGAAGTGGTACTGCCAACACAGCAGGCCCAGGTCGATGAGTTTGTCGTAGGCCCTGAGCAGCTCGTAGCCCTTGGATTTGCCGACCCCCTCCATGACCACCGACTTGTCTTCCATGTCCGGCAGGGTGGGAATCTCCAGGTTCTCCAACTGGGAGATTACGTCCTCGAGCTTCTTGACCCACTTGGCCTCCAGCTCGTTCCAATTTTGATAGTAGTAGCCGGCCCGCTCCATGAAATGGCCCACCCGCTCCTCGATCTCGGCGGGATCGGTAACCGGTACGGGAGAGATGTAGATGTAGCCGTTGATGATACGGTGGTCCACGCCGTAGACCGGGGGAACCGAGAAGATGCGGGTGTTGAATTGGCTCAAGGCCAGGAACCAGGCCTCGTCCCAGATGATGTCGAACGGGTAGCTCGGTTCGGGGTAGTGCAGGCCGTCATAGAACCAGAACATGCCCTTTTCGTAGGCCTCGCGTTCCGGATCGTCGGTGACGAACTGGTACTGGTAAGGATACATGCGCTCCCAACCCTCGGTGCCGGCGATGGTTTCCACGCCGTGCGGGTCTGGGAATTGAAGTTTGCTGTTACCCATAGCCCTCTCCCTTTTCGGTTATTGTTGATAGGGGGTTTTGCCCACTATTTACGGACCTGGGTATCAACTCTTGATCCCTTTCCGAAAAGATAAAAATATCTTCGACGCGCCGGCAGAATACAACTTGGGCCTGTGTTTTTTCTGCTCTTGATTGTTTATTTGGTCGGGCATGGATCAAAAATTGTTATACATGATCATCACTCATGGCCTCTGAAATAATCAAGCCAATAATAATTATCCATCATATAAGCTGGACTTATATGCTGTTAGAACTTATATAGTTAATCCAAGCTGTTAAACCAATGGCCATATTATTTTAGGTTGACTTCCGTTAAAGCCTGGCCTAATATCAAGACATGAACCTCAACCAACTGCTCACATTCAACCACGCGGCCGAAACCATGAACTTCTCCCGGGCCGCCGAGCAGCTCAACGTCACCCAGCCGGCCGTCAGCGCCCAGATGCGACAATTGGAGGAAGATCTAGGGGTTAAGCTATTTGCCCGCCTGGGGAAAAAGCTGGTGCTCACCGAACCCGGCGAGGTCCTGCTGGGCTATACCCGCAAGATTTTCAAGCTGCGGGAAAAGGCCGAAACGGTTATCCACCAGATGCGCCTGGTGCAGCGCGGCACCCTCAAACTGGGCAGCGCCAAGACCTACGCCCGCAACATCATGCCCCCCCTGCTGGCCGACTTTCAGGAAAAGTATCCCCTGGTCAATATAGTATTGATGGAGGGCAGCTCGTTGGAGCTGGCCCGGCGGCTGTGGTCGCTGGATGTCGAGGTGGCCGTGGTGGCCTATCCCGGTACGGTGCGGCGGGTTCAGTTCCAGTTTTTCAAGAGCGAAGAGCTGGTGCTCATCGTGCCACCAGGGCACCCCCTGGCCTTTGTCGACAACCTGCCGTTTAGCAGGGTCGCGGCCGAGCCGATCATTCTAAGGGAAAAAGGTTCGGGAACCCGCAGGGTTATCAGCGATCTCTACCGGCGGCACCGCAAGAGTCCCCAGGTGGTTTTCGAAACCAGCAACGCCGATGTCATCAAGGAACAGGTGGCCCGCGGCCAGGGTATTTCCTTCCTCACCCGCTCGGCGGTCTATGGCGACGTGCTCTCGCGACGCCTGGCCCTGGCCAAGATCAAAGACGAAAAACTCTCGTTGGATATCTACACCGCGGTGCTCAAGGGCCACGAGCTCTCCCGCCCGGCCCGGGCCTTTTTGGATATCCTCTACGGCGACCAGGAGCCGGATACGGCCAAGGCCTAGCCGCTGGCGCGACCCGCGCCTGCCGTCCCGTACGGCCCGGCAGGGCCGGATCGGCGCTCCGAAGCCCGCCGGGCGGGGCCTTGACGCCCCCCAACCGCTCGTTTACCGGCCAAAATAACACCCAAGATTATGCACGCCTCCTTTCATTACAACCGCCAAACACGGGGCCTCATCGAGCGGCCTCATCGCGAGCAATCATTTTAAATATGTTATTACAGCATGTTACATGGTTTTCTGTCCGCCCAACACGACATCGCATACCCCTTCCATATAATCTGTACTTATAGTTGCCATAAAATTAATCATGTTGACATTATTGATCGGCTCTCGACATGATTGATACGCAGGCCTTGCGCCTGCTCGGGCGCTTACCAGGGCATGGAATCAAGCAAATAACGACGCGCCCGAACGTGGGAAAAATATCGATACCAGGGAGGTAAATACCCCATGAAAAGCATGAGGGACTTTATTGAGGTTGGCGAAAAACAAGGCGTGGTCCATCGCATTAAGGCCGAGGTGGACTGGAACCTGGAACTGTCACACGTCGCCAAGCTCAACGAAGAGAAACAGGGGCCGGCCCTGCTTTTTGAAAACGTCAAGGGCTACGACACCCCGGTCATCACCAGCGTGTGCACCACCGCCGAACGCCTGGCCATCATCATGGGGATGCCCAAGGAAACCCCCCTGGTGGAGATCATGCGGGAGTGGGTCAAGCTGGGCGAACACCTGGAAAAGCCGGTGGAGGTGGACAAATCGGCGGCCCCCTGCAAGCAGAACATCCTGACCGGCGACGACATAGACCTCTACAAGTTCCCGGTGCCGCACTGGTATCCCCTCGACGGCGGCCGTTTCATCGGCACCGCCCACTTCATCGTATCCAAGGACCCGGAGACCGGCTGGGTCAACCTGGGCACCTACCGCTCCCAGCTCTTGGGCAAGGACAAGATGGGCACCCAGTTCATCAAGGGCAAGCACGCCGACATCATGCTCAAGAAGTACCAGAAGATGGGCAAGCCCATGCCGGTGGCCTCGGTGATCGGCTGCGACCCCCTGCTGTTCATCCTGGGAGCGGCGCGGGTGTCGGCCTTTACCAGTGAATACGACGTGGCCGGAGCCATCCGCGGCGAACCGGTGGAGGTGGTCAAGGGCGAGACGGTGGACCTACCGGTGCCGGCCCACGCCGAGATCATCATCGAGGGCGAGGTGGACGCCGAGAAGTTCATGGAAGAGGGTCCCTTTGGCGAGTACACCGGGTACTACTCCGGGGTGGGCACCGACCCGCGCAACTTCATCGACGTCAAGTGCATCACCCACCGCGACAACCCCATCCTGTGGGGCACCACGGTGGGGCGCGCGGTCACCGACACCCACATGACCATGGCCCTGTCCTACGGCGCCACCCTGTGGCAACAGCTCACCGACATGAAGATCCCGGGCATCAAAAGCGTCTACTGCCCGCCCGAGGGTTCGGGCCGCTTCCTGGCCATCATCTCGGTGCAGCAGATGTATCCCGGCCACGCCGACCAGGTGCTCACCGCGGCCATCTCCACCGAGATGGGGGCCTACGGCCTCAAGACCGTGATCGTGGTGGACGAAGACATCGACGCCTGGGATATCCCGAGAGTCATGTACGCCCTGAGCTTTAGGTTCCAGCCCAACCGCAGCCAGGTCATCAAGCGCGGCCGCTCCACCCCGCTGGACCCCTCGCTGCCCATCAACGCCCGCGACATCACCGGGCGGCTGCTGCTGGACTGCACCATCCCCTATGACTGGAAGGAAAAGCCCATCCCCATCGCCCTGGACCCCGACGTGGTCAAGCAGGTGCAGAGCCGGTGGGACGAGTTCGGGTTCAAGTAAACCCGTTGAGTGCTACGGAGCCCCCTCGCCCGGCGGCGGGGGGGCTCTATTTTGGGCGGCGGCCGGCGCGCCAGAGCCCCTTAGAGCATGGCGGCCATCACCTCGGCGGCGCGCCGGCAAAAGCCCTCGTCGTTGATGTGGGACGGGTGCTCGATAACCGGGATGGCCGGGTCCAGCAATTCCTTGAAGCGAATGGTGAACTCGGCGGTGAGCTCGGGGGCTTCCAGGGGCTGGCCGGGGGCGTCGGCCCCGGAGAAGCCGCCGGTGGGGATGAGCACCCGCACCGGGCCGGCGGCCCGGTTGAGCTTGTCGGCCAACTGCTCGGCCATGAGCCGGGTCTCCTCGCGGCTCAAGCGCACGGCCGAGCGAAAGTCGTAGAAGAATATCTTGCGCCCCGCGTACTGCTCCGGCACGTTGTCGCGGGTGAACTCCAACACGGCGCAGTCCAGGCCGCCGGGCACCACCAGGCGCGGCACCGCCGGCCCGGTGCCGGGCTCCAGGCGTCCTGGGGCGATGAGCTTGCAGTAGCCGTCCTTGAGGGTGTCGGCCAGCTCGTGGGTGGCCAGGTCCAAGACGGCGTCGAAGCGGCCCTCGGCGGCCAGCTCTTCCAAGGCCAGGCCGCCGATGCCGTTGGCGTGAAAGGCGATGACCTCCAGGCCCATCTGCTCCAGGGCGGCCTTCACCTGCTCGGCCGCCTGGTTGATGAAGCCGAACATGGTGAGCCCGATGCGCCGCCGGCCGCCGGGGGCCTGCCAGGGCTCGGCGGCCATGCCGCAGACCGCGCCGGCGGCCCGGTCCAGGATGATCCCGGTGAGCGAGTTGACCCCCAGCAGGTCGCCCACGCTGTGGATCATGGTGATGTCCTTGGTGCCCACCACCTCGGCCATGTCGTGGGCGGCCACGGTGGAGACCATCACCTTGGGCGCTCCCAGGGGCAGGACCTTCATCACGCTGGTGGCCAGGTGGGTGCCCGAGCCGCCGCCGGCGCTGATGACCGCCGCCACCTCGCCCCGGCCGTAGAGCTCGGCCAAGACCCGGCGGGCCTGGGTGATCACCTCGGCGATGGCCTGGTCGCGGTCGCTGAAACCCCGGGGCCGCAGGTCGATGTCCGGGGTGAACCCCGGCGCGTCCTTGGTGCCCACGTTGATGGTGATGGTCCTGCGCCCCCGTTTCTCGATGGCCTGCTGGAGAAACCGGTGCTCGTCGCCCTTGGAGTCAAAGGTACCCAGAACCGCGATGGCCGCCTGCCTTTCCATGGAGCCTCCTTGCCGGGGTTGGACCCTGAGAGTCCCGAAGATTATGCCCCACCAGGGGCCGCAAGCCAAGCGGTGAGCCGTTTTCGGGGAACAGCCGCCGTATACCCTATTGATCGATTAGGAATTTGTGATACATAGAAACCATGAGCCGAAATATAAAAATCATAGTCAATGGTTTTGACGAGCAGGTGCCGGCCGGCAGCACCCTGGCCCAGTTGGTGGAGCTCTTCGAGGAGCAGCATCCCGAGCTGGTGGCCGAGCTGAACGGCCGCTTTGTACACCCCGATGACTACGCGGCCACCGTGGTGGCCGAAGGCGCGCGGGTGGAGTTCATCAACGCCGCCTTTGGGGGATAGCGCCTTGGGCGAGCGCTACGCGGTGCAACAGCGCCTGGCCGGCTGGGGCCGCTCGGGCCAGGCCCGCTTGGCGACGGCCACCGCGGTGGTGGTGGGAGTGGGGGCCCTGGGCGGCGCGGCGGCCGGGCTGCTGGCCCGGGCCGGGGTGGGCCGCCTGCGCCTGGTCGACCCGGACCGCCCCGCCCTGGACAACCTGCACCGCCAGGTGCTCTACACCGAGGCCGACGTGGACGCCGGGCGCAGCAAGGTGGAGGCGGCCCGCCGCCACCTGTCGTCGGTCAACCGCCAGGTAACCGTGGAGGCCATCCAAGACGAGCTGGACCAGTCCAACGCGGCCGGGTTGCTGGCCGGGGCCGACGTGGTGATCGACGGCCTGGACCACCCCCGGCCTCGCTACCACCTCAACCGGGCCTGCCTGGCCCAGGGAGTAGACTGGGTGCACGCCGGGGTGATGGGCACCGGCGGCCAGTTGGCGGTCATCCGACCGGGGAAGGGCCCCTGCTTCGAGTGCTGGGCCCCGCCCTATCCCCCGGCCGAGCCAAAGCGCAGCAGCGCCACCCACGGCATCTTCGGCCCCCTGCCCTCCTGCCTGGCCAGCCTGCAGGCCGCCGAAGCCCTCAAGCTGCTGTTGGGCGCGGACCAAGACGTACTGGCCGGCATGCTGCTGGTGGAGCTCTGGCCGCTCGGCCTGCGCACGGTGGAGATCGGCCCACCGGCCGTCCGCCGCTGCCCGGCCTGCGGGGCCGGTGGGGCGCAGGACCCTTGACAAGCGCCGGTCCGGGGAGCAGTAGTAGGGCAGCCAGCCCCCACCGGAGTGCGCGCGATGATCGAGACCATGGCCGATCTGGGCGGCCAACCCCTGGAGCCCGCAGAATCCTTTACTTTCGCCTGTGAACCCGCGCTGGCCTGTTTCGGCTCCTGCTGCCGCGACAAGCGCCTGCCGGTCACCCCTTACGACGCCCTGCGCCTGGGCCGCGGCCTGGGTATCAGCGCCGCCGAGTTGCTGGCCGAGCACCTGGAGCTGGAGATGGACCCCCGCTCTGGCTGGCCCGCCCTGCGCATCAAGCTGGCCGATGGCGGCGCCTGCCCCTACCTCACCTCCCGCGGCTGCCGGGTCTACCAGGACCGCCCCACCTGCTGCCGTATCTACCCGGTGGTGCGGGCGGTAAAGCCAGGCCGCGACCACCGGGGCGTCCGAGAGGTCTTCTTGCGCCAGGACACGCCCCACTGCCTGGGCTGGGACCAGCCCCGGCGGCTCACCCCGGCCCAGTGGGTCGCCGACCAGGGCCTGGCCCCTTACCACCGGCACAACGACCGGCTCCTGTCCCTGGTGATGCACCCCAAGCGCCGCGGCAAGGTGGAGCTCTCTCCCCGGCAGACCCACGCCTTTATCGCCGCCTTGTACAACCGCGAGGTCTTAGCCCAGATGCTTAGCGACCCCGGCTTTGTCCAGCGCTACCGCCTGGAGGCCGGACAGGTGGCAAGGGCCCTGGCCGACGAGGAGGAGCTGATCGGCCTGGGCATCGACTGGCTGGCGGACCAGCTTTTCGGGCCGGCCTAAGCCGCTTCGGCCAGCAGGCCTTCCAGCGCCGCCAGGCCGCGCGTAGCGTCGGGATTCTGCCGGGTCACCAGGCCGCGCAGCTTGTCCAGGGCCCGGCCGTCGGCCATGGCCTGGCGGGCCTGGTCCACCCCGTCGGCCAGGTCCTTAGCCTTGCCGGTCAGCTCCAGCACCACGGCGGTGTTGGCCGCCAGGAAGTCGGCCAGGGGTCCCTGGTCGCGCCCAGCGATAACCCGCAGGGCCGCCGCCGCGTTGGACCGGGCGTCGCCTTTGGTAGCCACGTCTTCATAGCGGCTCTGTTTGATGCCAAAGTCGGCCGGGGTGAGAGTGTACTCTTGCAGCTCACCGCCGGTCATGCGCACGCAGTGGGTGGGGCCGCAGACCGAGACCTCGTCGATGCCCATCTCCGGCGGATGTTGCTGGCTGGTGCCGTAGAGGCACAGGGCGGCCTTGATGCCGATACGGCCGGCGATATCGGCCATGGTGCGGGCCAGCTCCCGCTGGTACACCCCCAGCACCAGGGTCTGGGTGGCCGGGCAGGGCATGGTGAGCGGCCCCACGATGTTAAAGATGGAGGTAAAGCGCATGTGCTGCACCAGCCGGGCCCAGCCGGCCTTGAGAAAACTCTCGCCCGGCAGGTAGGCCAGGCCCACCTCCTCCAGGGAACGCCGGGCCAGGGACAGGGGACTGGCCAGGTCCACCCCGAACTGGGCGAATATCTCCGAGGCCCCGGACACCCCGGTGACCCGCTGGGCCCCCTTCTTGGCCACCGGCACCCCGCAGGCTGCGGCGATCACCGCCACCGGCGAGGAGACGTTGACCGTCTTGAGCGCGTCGGAGCCGGTGCCCACGATATCGCAGGGGGCCTCCGGCAGTTGGGGGTCGATGGTCTGGGTGTCAAAGCGCAACACCGCGTCCCAGCAGCCGGCTATCTCCTCGGTGGTCGGCCCCTTGGCCATGTGGGCGCTGAGGAAGGCGCCCTGCTGCAGCTCCGGCTGTTCTGAGAGCAGCACCTGGCGGTAGCACTCGGCCGACTCCTCCCGGGTCAAGTCTTCGCCGGCGGCCAGGCGACCGATCACCTGCCCGAACTGTTTCATCTTGCTTTCGTCAAACATGTCGCTACTCCTTTGAAGGTATGAGGATCACTTTGAGCGCCCGGCCGGCGGCCAGGCGCAGCCCCGGCTCCGCTTGCTCCAGGGGGAGCCGGTGGCTGATCCAGGCGGCCGGCGTTTGGGGATCGGCCGCCAGCAGGGCCAGGGCCCGGCGGTTTTGCCCGCTGGTGCAGCCGTAGGCCCCGACCAGGCGAAGCTGGCGATAGTGGACTTGGTTAAGGTCCAACTCCGGCCGGGCGGCCAGGCCGGAGAAGAGCACCAGGGTGCCGCCGGGCCCCAGCAGCTCGGCCCCCCATTCCACCGCCCGGGGGTCGGGGCAGGCCGGTATCACCACCTGGGCCTGGCCGCCGAGCCGCTGCCGGGCCGCCGCAGGATCAAAGCCGGCCGAGGCGTCCAGGCCGGCCACCGGCAGGTGGCGCAAGCGGGCCGGGTCGGTCTCCACCAAGAGCACCCGCCCGGCCCCCAGGCGCTGCGCCGCCCAGGCGGCCAGCCGCCCCACCACCCCGGCCCCGAACACGGCCACCGGCTGGCCGGGCCTTAGCTCGGCCACCTCCAGGGCGTTAAGGGCGCAGGCCAGGGGCTCGGCCAGGGTGGCGGTTACCGGCTCCAGCCCCGGCGGCAGAGGGTTCACCGCCCCCACCGCCAGGCCGGCGGCCGGCACGGCCAGGTAGCCGGCCCAACCACCGTCTAAGGAAAACCCCAGCACCTTCACCCCGGGGCAGAGGTTGTGCCGCCCGGCTTGGCAGGCCGGGCAGCGGCCGCAGGCCATGCCCGGGGCCACCTGCACCGCCTGGCCCGGCCGCAAGCCCGAGGAGGGAGCGGCCGCGGCCACCCAGCCGGTCACCTCGTGGCCCAGCACCCGCGGTAGGCGCAGGCCCGGATGCCCCCGGCGCCACATCTTCACATCCGAGGCGCAGACCCCGCAGGCTGCCACCCGCACCAGCAAACCGCCGGCCGGCCGCACCGGCCGCGGCCGCCGCTGCATGGCCAGCTCACCCACCCCCCGCAAAACCGCCGCCAACATGGTTTCACTCCGTCCCACAAAAAATCCCCCACCCCCTGACAGGGGTGAGGGATACCGTTGCCATTAGCTCCCCACCTGGTCCGCCCGCCCGTCTTCTGGCTTCCGGGTCTGGTTCCACCCGCCCTTCCCACCCCGCTTGAACGGGGCAGTGGCTTTGCGGGCTTCATCGCCGGTTACAGCGGCGGGACCGCCACGGATTCTCACCGTGTTCCGAAGGCCGGTGAACACCGGCCAGCGAGCGGACCTGGGTCTTAACTTGTCGGCCCCGTGAATACTCCACCGGCCGGCCGATGTCAAGCCCGCAGGATCGGTCGGGCCCGGACGCGATTTCGTTGTATACTTAGGGCGAATCACGGACGGCCGGGCCGGCCGCTGATCAACCGGATGGAGGTGCCATGCAAGAAATTGTCGGAACCAGCGACCAGGTGTTGGAGGTAAACCTAACCGACCGTAGCGTAACGCGCTACCGCGTCAGCGAAGAACTGCGCCGGCGCTACCTGGGCTCCAAGGGCCTGGGGCTCAAGCTTTTGTACGACCGGCTGGCGCCGGGTTGCGATCCCCTGGGTCCCGACAACATCATCGCCTTCATGCCCGGGGTGCTCATGGGCACCGGCGCGCCCTGCTCGGGCCGCTTCGAGGCCCTGGCCAAGAGCCCGCTCACCGGCATCATGGGCGCCTCCTCCTGCGGCGGACCCTTTGGCATGGCCCTCAAGACCGCCGGCTGGGACGGGCTGCTCATCCGGGGCCGGGCCGAGTCGCCCTGCTACCTGCTGGTGAGCGCCCAAGGGGTGGAGTTTCGCGACGCGGCCGAGCTCTGGGGCCTGGAGATTCCCGAGGCCCAGGCCGTGCTGGACACCGGCAAACAGGCCTCGGTGGTCATCGGCCCGGCCGGCGAAAACCTGGTGCGCTTTGCCAACCTGGCCGCGGGTCACCGCTTCCTGGGCCGCGGCGGCCTGGGCGCGGTTATGGGCTCCAAGAACCTCAAGGCGGTGGCCGCGCTGGGCGGCGCCTTTCGCATCCGGCCCCGCGCCCCCCAGGCCCTGGCCAAGGCCAAAAAGCGCGGCACCAAGTACATCAACCGCAACGCCATCAGCCTGGACTACCGCCGCTTCGGCACCGCCTCCAACATCGGCCCCTGCCTGGAACGCGGCATCGTGCCGGTGAACAATTTCGCCGACGGCCGCCACCCGGAGGCCGGACGCCTGGCCGGCCAGGCCATGGCCCAGGGGCGCGACACCAAGCACGCCACCTGTAAGCCCTGCACCATCCTCTGTGGCCATTCCGGGGTCTTCGGCGGCCAGCGCATGATCGTGCCGGAGTACGAGACCGTGGGGCTCTTGGGCTCCAACCTGGGAATCTTCGACCCGGATATCGTCGCCGGCTGGAGCCGGCTTTGCAGCACCTTGGGCATCGACACCATCAGCGCCGGCGGCACCCTGGGGTGGGTGATGGAGGCGGCCCAAAAGGGGCTGGTGTCCAGCGAGCTGCGCTTCGCCTCGCCCGATGGCGTGGCAGAGGCCCTGCGCGACATCGCCTACCAGCGCGGCTTTGGGGCCGAGATGGCCCTGGGCAGCCGGGCGCTGTCGCAAAAATACGGCGGCCGAGATTTCGCCATCCAGGTCAAGGGGCTGGAGATGGCCGCCTACGACCCGCGCGGCAGCTTTGGCCAGGGGCTGGCCTATGCCGTGGCCAACCGGGGCGGCTGCCACTTGTCTTCCTACCTGGTGGCCCAGGAGGTCATGCTGGGCCTGCTGGACCCGGCCAGCCACCGGGGCAAGGCCCGCTGGGTGAAGTTCTTCGAAGACCTCACCTGCTGCGTCAACGCCTTGCAGACATGCCAGTTCACCATGTACGCCTACGTGCTGGAGCCGCCCCTGGCCAAGTACACCCCGCGGCCCCTGCTGGCCATGCTGATGCAGCACCTGCCCCGCCTGGCCATACCCCTGGTGGACTACTCACTCTACACCGGGCTGTTCAACGCGGTCACCGGCCTGGGACTGAGCCAGGCGCAGTTTTTGCGCGCCGGCGAGCGCATCCACGTACTGGAGCGTCACATGAACTGCCGCGAGGGCATAGACCACCGCCACGACCGCCTGCCCGCCCGCCTGCTGGAGCAAGGCCGCGCCTCCGACCCCGAGGGGCTCACCGTGCCCCTGGACCAGATGCTACCGGCCTACTACCGGCTGCGCGGCTACGACCAGCAGGGGGTGCCCACCGCCGAGACCCTGCAGCGGCTGGAGATTCTCTAGCCGGCCGGCACCAGCTCGTCGCGGTGGCCGAAGCCCTGGGAGTTGTCCAGGAAATACAGACGGTGGGCCGCCAGGCGGTAGAAGTGCACCTTGGCCACCTTGGCGGCGATGGCCTGACCCAGCTTTTGGGGAGAAAGCAAAAAGCTCTTCACCTCGGGAAACTTGGCCACGTAGGCCCGGGCCAGCTTGAGGTTGCCGCTGATGCCGCCCAGGTCCTCGGCCCGCCCCTCCAGTTGGATGCCCTTGATATCGAGCCAGTTGCGGTAGTCCAGGTTCACGGCCGCGGCCACTTGCGGTTGGCGGGCCATGTCCCGGCCGTGGCGGCTCTGCGGGTTGCTCAGGAAGTACAGGTCAAAGCAGTCGTTGCAATAAAAAACCCTGGCCGCCCAGGGGCCCGCCGGGCCGGCGGTGGCCAGGGTGAGGCTGGAGCAGGCGGCCAGGTAGTCCAACATCACCGCGCGCAAGGTCTGTTCGGTCATCATCACCTCGTTCTCAGCCAGGGGTTGCTTGCGATCATACCACGGCCACGGCCACGGTTGCATTTTCGCGCCCCCACGCGATATTTGATGGTAACCTGTCCCAATACCCCGTTGGGCCTGGAGAGCCGGCTATGCGGCTGCGCGTGATCATCTTAATCCTGTCCCTGGTGGCGGTGGTATCCACCTCGGCCGGCGGCCTGTATTATTTCTTTTCCCTGCGGGACCAGGAATACTCGGTGGCCCGCCGCCGGGGGGCCTCGCGCACCGAGATGATGCAAAACCAGCTCTCGGCCTATCTCTCGGGCAATCTCAACACCGTGCGCGCCCTGGCCGGGCTCAAGGAGCTGCGCGTCGCCCTCACCCGGGAAGACCCCGCCTCCCTGGCGGCGGCCAACGCCATCCTGGACCACTTCCAGCAGGCCCTGGAAGTGGACGTCTGCTACCTGATGGACCGCGGCGGCGACACGGTGGCCTCCAGCAACCGCCGGGCCCCCCATAGCTTCGTGGGACAGAACTTCGCCTTCCGCCCCTACTTCCAGGAGGCCATCAGCGGACGGGCCGGCAAGTACCTGGCCCTGGGCACCACCTCGCACAAGCGCGGCGCCTACTACAGCTTCCCGGTCTTTGCCCAGACCGGCGGCGCGCCCCTGGGGGTGGTGGTGATCAAGGCCCCCATCGGCGGGTGGGAGTCGGGCCCGGCGGCCGACGCCGACAGCATTAACCTGCTCACCGGTCCCCACGACGTGATCTTCAGCTCCAGCCGCAAGCAGTGGCTCTTTAAAACCCTCTGGCCCAAGTCGCCCGAGGAACTGGCCCAGGTGGCCGCCTCGCGCCAGTTCGGCGAGGGGCCCTGGCCCTGGGTGGGGCTGAGCCCCCTGGGCGGCGACATGGCCGAGGACCGCTCGGGACGGCGCTACATCATCTTCTCGCGCGAGCTGAAACAATACCCCGGCTGGAAGGTGGTCCACCTGCAGAGCCTGCGGGTAATCTCCGAGGCGGTGTGGCGGCCCCTGGCCCGCACCACCGGGTTGGTGGTGCTGGGGCTGTGCCTCTTTGCCGGGGTGCTGGTCTACATCCTGCACCGCAAGGCCGGCCACGAAATCGCCCAGCGCGAGACGGCCGAGAGGAACCTGCGCCAGGCCAAGGAGCAACTGAGCCATTACTCCAAGGAGCTGGAGCGCCAAGTGCGCCAGCGCACCCGGGAGGTCGCCGGCTTCTTGGAATACACCCCGGCGGTGGTCTACATGAAAGACCCCCAGGGACGCTACATCATGGTCAACTCCCGCTGGGAACAGCTTTTCGGCATGCCCCGCCACGAGGCCCAGGGCAAAACCCTGCACGAGGTGTTCCCGCCGGAGGTGGCCGACCAGTTCCGCAACAACGACCTGCGGGTGCTCCAGCAAAAGAAGCCCTACCAGGCCGAGGAACTGTTTCCCTACGGCGACCAGATGCACAGCTATCTCAGCGTGCGGTTTCCCATCCTGGACGAAGAGGGCAACGTCACCCGGCTCTGCGGCATCTCGGTGGACATCACCGACCTAAAAAGCGCCCAGGACCAACTGCGCCGGCTCTCGGGCAATATCATGGCCAGCCAGGAAAAGGAACGCACCGCCATCGCCCGGGAGCTGCACGACGAGCTGGGCCAGGTGCTCACTGCCCTGCGCATGGACGCGGTGTGGCTGCGTGACCGGCTGCGGCAGAGCCAGCCGCCGGCCGCCGCCCGGGCCGACAACATGTGCCGGCTCATCGACAAGACTATCAGCGACGTGCGGCTCATCGCCACCCGCCTGCGTCCGCCGGTGCTCGACGACCTGGGGCTGGTCGACGCCCTGGAATGGTACACCACCGAGTTTGAAAAACGCACCGACGTGGCCTGCGTATTCAACCATTTCCAGGTGCCCGAGGTGGACGAGTTCACCGCCATCGCCGCCTACCGGGTGGCCCAAGAGGCCCTGACCAACGTGGCCCGCCACGCGGCGGCCACCAGCGTGGACGTCATCCTGCGCGGCTCAGACGGCTTCCTGGAGGTGTCGGTGGTGGACAACGGCCGCGGTTTCGATATAAAAAACCTGGACCAGCGCAAGAGCCTGGGCATCGCCGGCATGCGGGAGAGGGCCTCCCTGGCCGGCGGCCGCCTGGAAATCATTTCCCAGATCGGCGTGGGCACCGAGGTCTTGCTCAAGCTGCCCGTACACGGCCTCGCGGGAGGGTTGCGATGATCAGGGTCCTGTTGGCCGACGACCACAGCATCGTGCGCGCCGGGCTGCGCAGCCTCATCGAAGACACCGGCCAGATGCAGGTGGTGGTGGAGGCCTCCGACGGGCACGAGGCCATCCGACAGGCCCTGGAGGTTAGGCCCGACGTGGCGGTCATCGATATCTCCATGCCCGGCATGGACGGCCTGGAGGTGATCAACCAGCTCAAGGCCCAACTGCCCGAGCTGCCCGTCTTGGTACTGACCATGCACGAAGAAGAGCAGTACGTGGTGCGCACCATCTCGGCCGGGGCCAAGGGCTACATAACCAAGCGCTCGGCCCCCGAGCAACTGGTCAAGGCCATCGAACAGGTGCACCGCGGCGGCCACTACCTCAGCCAGGAGGCGGCCGAGCTGTTGGCCCTGCGAGTGGCCCGGGGCGAGCGCGGCCAGTCGCCCCTGGACCGGCTGTCCAACCGCGAAATCCAGGTGTTGCGAGCCCTGGCCCTGGGACGCACCAACCGGGAAATCGCCGACAACTACCACATCAGCGTAAAGACCGTGGATACCTACCGTTTCCGGCTGCTCAAAAAGCTCAACCTGCGCAACAACGCCGACATCTCACGTTTCGCCATCCAGCACGGCTTGATCGAGGCGTGACCCGCGGGGCTGCTGTAGGTATTTTTCTTACAAGCCATGCCGGAGAACCACTACACCAGAATCAGTGTTTATCCAATTTACCGCTTGACCCTATCCGTCATAAGGTCACAATACACATTAGTAGCTTGGGCCGCCGGCGGTAGCGATGGGCCGGCGGCGGTAGCAGGGCCGCAAGCGCGGCGTCGCCAGGCCGGGCGTCCCCGGTCCCAGTGAAGCGAGTTTTAACGGCCCCGCCTGGCGGGCGCGGGCCAAGTTATTTAATCTGTCACTACCAAAAGAGGAGAAGCACACATGAAAAAAGTCCTGTTGATAGCCTTGGCACTGGCCGTAGCGGTCAGCATGGTACCGGGGCTGGCGGCGGCCGGCGTATTCAAGGCCAAGATCGGCGGCGGCCCCACCGGCGGCACCTTTAACACCTTTGCCAACGGCATGGCGGTTTATCTGCCCAAGGTGATCCCCGGTTTCCAGGCCACCGCGGTTGGTTCCGGCGGGTCGGTGGAGAATGTCAAGCGGATATCCTCCGGCGAGTCGACCTTTGGCCTGTGCTACGCGGTGGACTCCGACCTGGGCCGCCGGGGCAAGCTGCCCAAGGACCCCACCAAGTATGACGGCGTCCGGGCCATGGGCTATCTCTACGGCGCCCCAGCCCAGTTGATCGTGCGGGCCGACAGCGATATCAAGAGCGCCTTTGACCTCAAGGGCAAGCGGGTCGCGGTGGGCAACGCCGGTTCCGGCGCGGCCGCCAGCGCCGAGCGCTTCTTCCGCCACATCGGGGTGTGGGACAAGTTCAAGCCGACCTTCATGGGCTATTCGGCCGCGGCCAGCGCCTTTAAAGACGGCAAGATCGACGCCTTCTGGGTGCTGGTGGGCTACCCCAACCGTTCGGTGATCGAGGCCAGCGTGCAGGTGAAGATTCGCCTGATCAACGTGGGCGACGACGCCAAGAAGAGCGGCTTCTACAAGGCCTATGCCTACGCCCCCACCGTAATCCCGGCCGGCACCTACGGCAAGAACATCCCCGAGTGCCGCACCTTCCAGGACTCCACCATCCTCAGCGTGAACAAGGACGTCCCGGCCGACGTGGTCTACAAGGTCATGAAGGCCCTGTGGTCCAAAAAGGGCATGGCGGCCATGGTGGCGGCCAAGAAGACCTTCAAGGCCATGACCCTGGAGAACGCCTTTAGGGGCGCTTCGGTGCCGCTGCACCCCGGCGCCTACAAGTTCTGGGTTGAGCAGGGCAAGAAAATCCCCGACGCCCTCAAGCCGGTTAAGTAGACTTGTAGCAGGCACAAGGTGATACATTGGGGGAGGGCCTTAGCGCCCTCCCCTCTTACCATGCAACTGTAGAGGTAGCGTCATGACCGATATCGCGCCCGAGGCGGCGGACCAGGAAAAACTAGACGAGATCGTAGCCAAGGATGCCAAGACCGGACGCAACGTCACCGGCTTCTGGTTCTACCTCAGCGCGGCCATGGGCGTGTTCATGGTCTTGTTCTATCTCTACGCCGCCGGCATCGAGCCGGTGGATACCCAGTATTTCCTGGGCATCTACGTCCTGTTCACCTACGTCCTGGTATTTCTCAACTACCCCTTTACCAGCCGGCAGCCCCACGAGCGCGGGTACTACATCGATGCGGCTATTCCCTTTGTCACCATGGGCATGGCCTTCTACTTCCTCCTGTACTTCCTGGCGGCCGGCCACGGGGTGCGCGACCCCATCACCATCAACTGGTTCTTCGCGGTGATCAGCGCGGCGGCGGCGGCCACCTTCTTCATCCCCAAGGAGCCCTGGGGCCAATCGCGCGGCGACGCCCCTATAGCCATGGACCTCCTCCTGGCCCTGGTGGCCATCTTCGTGGTGGGCTATTACATCACGGAGTACGAGGCCATCAACTACCGTATGGGCAGCGAGACCTCGCTGGACTCGGCGGTGAGCGTGGTGGGCATCCTGGTTTCCCTGGAGGTGGCCCGGCGGGTGCTGGGCTGGTCCATGACCCTGGTGGGCGTGGTGTTTCTGTTCTACGCCTTTTGGGGCGACCTGCTGCACTACGTGCCGATTCTCAAGGCCTTTGCCCACACCGGCTTCTCGCTGGAGCGGGCCCTGAACCACATCTACATGAAGCAGGAAGGCGTCTACGGCATCATGGCCACGGTGCTGGTGACCTACGTGATCCTGTTCATCTTCTTCGGCTCGTTCCTCAAGGCCTCCGGGGCCAGCCGCTTTTTCCTGGACCTGCCCATGGCCCTGGCCGGACGCTCGGTGGGCGGACCGGCCAAGGTGGCGGTGATGGCCTCGGGCTTCTTTGGCTCGGTTTCGGGCTCGGCCATCGCCAACACCGTGAGCACCGGCGCCTTCACCATCCCCCTGATGAAAAAGGCGGGCTTTCGGCCGCACGTGGCCGGGGCCATTGAACCGGCCGCCTCCATCGGTGGCATGTTCATGCCTCCCATCATGGGGGCCGGCGGCTTCATCATGGCCGAGATGACCGAGATTCCCTACGTGGATATCATGCTCATGGCCATCTTCCCGGCGGTGATCTACTTCCTCAGCGTCTTCGTGATGATCCACTTCGAGGCCAAGCGCTACGGCCTGGTGGGCATCCAGGACCCCGACGCCCCCACCGCCTGGGACATCCTCAAGCAGCAGTGGTTCATGTCCCTGCCCTTGGTGGTGATCGTGGTGATGATGCTCTTCGGTTTCTCGCCGGGCTATGCCGCCTTCTGGGCCATCATAAGCTGCGTGGCCGTGAGCTGGCTCACCACCGACCACCGCATGGGCCCCAAGGAAATCCTGGCCGCCATGGTCGAGGGCGCGCGCAACACCCTGATCATCGGGGCCACGGTGGGGGTCATCGGCATCATCGTGGGCACCATCGCCCTAACCGGCATCGGGCTCAAGTTCTCCCAGATCATCATCGAGCTCTCCTTCGGCTACCTGCCCCTGGCCATCATCCTCATAGGCCTGGCCTCCTTGGTCCTGGGCATGGGAGTGCCGGTCACCGCGGCCTATCTCATCACCGCCGTGCTGGCCGTGGGCGCGGTGAGCGACATGATCTCCCACACCATGTGGGGCGTGAGCTTCCAGCAGTTGCAGGCGCCCCTGGGTGACCTATTGGCCGACGATCCCCAGCGGGTCGTGCTCATGGCCAAGATATCCTGGGCCCTCATCGCCAGCCACATGATCGTCTACTGGTTCAGCCAGGACTCCAACATCACGCCACCGGTGTGCGTGGCCGCCTACGCCGGAGCGGCCATCGCGGGCAGCGACCCCTGGAAGACCGGCTGGACCTCCTTCAAGTTCGCCAAGATGCTCTACGTCGGCCCCTTCCTCTTCGCCTTCTCACCGGGCTTCCTGCTCGGCGGCCCCGGCCACTTCGTTTCCTGGTGGGAGACCGTCTCCTCCTTCGGCACTATCATCTTGGGCACCGTGGCCTTTGGTTCGCTCACCATGGGCTACCTGCTGTGCCCTACCAATATCCTGGAGTGGTGCATCTTCGCCGTGGCCACCGCCCTGCTGTTCTTCCCCAAGCTGCTGGGCTGGGCCACCGGCCTGGACCTGCCGGCGTTCGCCGGCGACCTGCTGGGCATCGGCCTGTGGGTGGTAGTCTTCTTCATGCAAAAAGTCCGGATTAAACGAGACCCCTCCCTCACCCTTCCCATCCAGGAGCGCAAGCACGCAAAGGAGGCGGCAGCATGAGATATTCCCTGGAACCGATCAAGAAAATTCTCTGTCCGGTGGATTTCTCCGACTACTCCCGGTGCACCCTGCAGGAGGCCCTGACCCTGGCCGAAAAACTCGGGGCCCAGGTAGTCTTCCTACACGTGGTCAACGAGGTGCTGTTCAAGGACCTGGAGCGACTCTCCGGCCGGGTGGAGCTCTTCAACGGCGCCCTGGACGAAGCCATCGAGGCCACC
>JAMOVV010000110.1 GCA_027067385.1 Desulfarculaceae bacterium | reverse complement strand
ATGTCCTCTTCGGTTATTCCACTCTCCTCGTTGATGAGGTCGTGGGGCTCATAGCCGCGCATGTCGTGTTCCTGGCGAGTCCACTTGGTGAACTCCACCATGTCCTCCAGGGTCACCAGGCCGGTGAGTTCGGCAAAGCCGTGCTCACCCCAGATGATGAGCGGGATACCCAGTTGCACCGCCACCTTGAAGGGCAGGGTCCGTATACCAGCGTGATAGTGCCAGGTGAGATCGCCCACCGTCTTGAGCATGTAGCGGGAGATTTTCCTTGCCGAAACCGGGTTGGCGGTGAAGCGGTACAGGTCCACCCCGAACTGCTCCACGATGTTGTTGAGGTTGCGGATGCCCAAAGGCGTGTTGAAGGCGTGGTTGAAGGTGACCAGGAGCGGATTGAGCCCATAGACTACCTTGATGAGATAGACCTGAAAATGGCTGTCCTTGCCGCCGCTCACCGGGATGATGCAGTCATAGGGCTGCTTGCGCTCCCGGGCCTTGGCCTTGTACTCGGCCAGCATCTCCCGCAGCAACTTCTCCCGGTGGTCCCAGTCGATCTTCTGGCGCGATTCGTGGTAGCGACAGCCGCTGCATACCCCCTCGTCGTCGAAGATGATGGTGGGCTTGGCGTTTTCGGGATATAGGCATCTGGCACAGTATCTCATGGCGGCGATTCCTTGTTTTTGGTTACACCCTGGAGGCGTCTCGCAAGCAAGGGCAAGGTTGCCACGCCTCTGGAACAGACGTATCTGTAATATATAGTGTCCCGGCAAGGCAGGCACCTTGTAATTGTTCCCACCGCGGCGCGGGCCGAGGAATTCTAGCAAACCTTACCGCCAAGCGGCAAGGCACCTTTGTCCGCGAGGGATCGCTATTTCATTTGACGCCCGAAGGCGGGGCATGGAAAATGGATGGGTTCCGGTGCCATACCCCTTACAGCGGGCTTGCCGGCCCGCGGGCGGAACGGTATGGTTGCCTGTAACCTTGCGGATAGAATTCTCCTTTTTCAACCAGGGATTGGCACACACTCATGATGGATGGCAAAACCATATTGGTCACCGGCGGGACCGGCTCCTTCGGCAAGCGCTTCACCCGGCGGGTCCTGGAGCGCTACCAGCCCAAGAAGCTCATCATCTTCTCCCGGGACGAATACAAGCAGTTCAAGATGGCCCAGGAGTTCCCCCAGGAAAAGTACCCCTGCATGCGCTATTTCATCGGCGACGTGCGCGACCGGGACCGCCTGGACTTGGCCTTCCAGGGCGTGGACTACGTGATACACGCCGCGGCGCTCAAGCACGTGCCCATCTGCGAGTACAACCCCTTCGAGGCCATCAAGACCAATGTCATCGGGGCCGAAAACGTGATCCGGGCCGCCATCCGCAATCAGGTGGAACGGGTGGTGGCCTTGAGCACCGACAAGGCGGCCAGCCCGGTCAACCTCTACGGCGCCACCAAGCTCTGCTCGGACAAGCTGTTTTTGGCGGCCGGGGCCTTCTCCCGCCAGCGGCGCCCCCGCTTCTGCGTGGTGCGCTACGGCAACGTCATGGGCAGCCGGGGCTCGGTGGTGCCGCTGTTCCTCAAGCTCAAGGGCACCGGTTGCCTGCCGGTCACCGATCGCCGCATGACCCGTTTTTCCATCACCCTGGACCAGGGGGTGGAGTTCGTGCTGCAATGCCTCCAGATCATGCAGGGCAGCGAAATATTCGTGCCCAAGCTGCCCAGCTACCGCATCACCGACGTGGTGGAGGCCATAGCCCCCGGCGCCCGGATCCAGGAGATCGGCATCCGCCCCGGCGAGAAGCTGCACGAGCTGATGATCCCCATAGATGAGGCGCGCAATACTCGCGAGTTCAAGACCTTCTACGTGATCAAGCCTTCCTGGAACGGCCGGGAGGAATACCAGGGAGACAAGGGGCTGCCCTGCCCCGACGACTTCCAGTACAGCAGCGGCACCAATACCGAGTGGCTCACCGTGGAGCAAATCCGCGACCTGACCAGCGAAGTGGAGGCCGACTAGTTGTCCGAGTTCATCCCCTACGCCCGCCAGAGCCTGGACGAAGACGACATTCAGGCGGTGGTGGAGGT
>JAMOVV010000109.1 GCA_027067385.1 Desulfarculaceae bacterium | reverse complement strand
TGGTCCTGGGCCGCGACACCGCTGGCAACCCCATCGTCATCAACGCCTCCACCCTGGGTACCGCCCTGGGGCTGAACTTCAACCCGGCCAACTGGACCACCCCGCCCCCCGGCGACGTGGCCACCCACAACACCAACCTCGGCGGCCCCGGCGCCCTGGTCTCCAACCGTATCGGCGAAACCCTAAGCTTCACCGGCAGCGGCCCGGCCCAGACGCTGATCACCACCGGGATGGTGAGCTTCAGCGGGGTCAGCGGGGCCACCACCGCCAGCGTGGACCTGGACACCGGGGCCGGCCCGCCCTTCCCGCTGACCTACACCGCCAACGGCAGCACCGACGCCGAGATGGCCGCCAGCCTGGCCGAGGCCATCAACAGCGACACCACCGCCGGCAGCAACTACTACGCCTGGGTGGAAAACGGCAGCGAAGTGCACGTCATGGCCACCGGCGGCACCACGGTAAACATGACGGTCAACACCGCGCCGGGTAGCGGGACCATGGTGGTGGATCAAGACCTCACCGCCGAGGAACTGGCGGCCATGATCAACGAGGGGGTGCGGGCCGCGGGCATGGTGCATCTAGACGACGCCAACCTGCCCCTGGACACCGACACCATCACCGTGGGCGACCAGACCGTGACCTGGGCCGAGGTGCTGGCCGGGGCCTCGCCCGCCCCCGGCACCGCCGCCGAATACGCCGCCGCCCTGAGTGACTGGATCAACCTCAACACCACCGGCTTCGAGGCCGACTACAGCGCCGCCGGCACCGGGGCCTCGGTGCGCGTGGGCGCGCTTACCGCTGGCATCGCCGGCAACGGGGCCCTGGCCTCCAGCACCGCCAACGTGATTACCAGCGGGCTGCAAGGCGGCCTGGACGGCTCGGGCGCGGCCAGCAACGGCGCGGTATACGGCCAGGGCGAGAGCAGCTTGCGCCTGGCCACCACCGTGCAGGCCACGGTGATGGAGGTCGACGGCGACCAGGTGCAGCTAAGGCTGCGCTGGTACGATGACGACGGTCAACTAAACAGCCGGGTGGTGAGTTTGGACGGGGACGGCCAGGACCACGCGGTGACCGTGCCGGGCCTGGGCGGCCTGCAGATATTCGTGGGCGGCGGCGAACTGCACGCCGGGGCCACCTTTGAGCTGAACCTCACCCACTACCAGGGCAACGACCAGGACCTGCACATCAACTTTTCCCAGAACATCCGCATGGACTACAACTGGACCGCCCGCCAACTCCTGGGCGAGGCCATGACCGTCAACCTGCTGGGCCGTGACGCCCAGGCGGCAGCCGGCAACACTGGCACCGGCACGGTGAGCCTGGCCGGGGCCTACCGCGGGCTGGGCCCCCGGCGGATAACCCTGGACGTGGTGGACCCGGGCGCCGTGCCCGGCAACGACGTGATCCTGCGGGCCAGTTGGACCGGCGACGACGGCACCGAGCACGTGGAGAACGTGACCGTGACCGCCAACGGCCTGCACGCCGCCGTACAGTTGCCCAACTGCGACGGGCTGTCCATCTACCTGGACACCGGCACCTTCAACCAGGGCGACAGCTTCACGGTAAACATCGACAAAGAGCCGCTACATCTCTTGGACACCCTGGGCCAGTGGCAGCACCAACTGGCCAACGGCAGCCTGGAGCAGGCCCAGACCGAGAGCCAGAAGGCCCTGGACGCCATGCGCCAGGCCTTGCAGTCCATGCTGGACCACGTGGCCACCGCCGGTATCCGCCAGGACCGTATCAAGGCCCGCGAGACGGTTGTCGAAAAGCAGGACCTCTACCATAGCGGGCAGTTGGAAAAACTGCGCGACGTGGACCTCACCGAGGCCATGATGATCCTGCGCCAGAACCAGACCGCTTACAACGCCTCACTCAAGGTGGCCTCGGTGCTGTCGAACATGTCGCTGCTCAAGGAGTTGGGTTAGGGTCCGCCGTGGGCCCAGAAACCGACCCGTTCCCGCCGGGCCCGGCGCTCAAGTTCAAGCCACTGCTCGCGGTAGGCAAACCGAAAGCGGCGGTAGACCCGGGCCATGCCCTTTGCCACCAACTCACGGTTGGTAAGCACCCCATCGGCGTTGACCAGGTAGGCCAGCAGGCGGCCGTGACGGTCGCGCCTGCCCTGCCGGTCGTCAAAGCGCAGGTAGACCAGGCTGCCGGCCGGGGCCAGGCGTCTTAGGAAGGCGGCGGCCTGGGCCCCCATGCGGGCCTCCCGGCCGGGCGAGCGCCCCTGCTGGCGGGCGCGCCGGGCCAGGCGGGGGCTGTGCTTGGTCTCCGGCGTGTCGATGCCCAGCAGCCGCACCGACTGCACCCGGCCGCCGTAGCGCACCCGCACCGTGTCGCCATCGACCACCTTGACCAGGCGGGCCTTCTCACCCTGCGGCGCGCCGCCGGTCTCTTGCCCGCCGTCTGCGCCCCACCAGGCGGTGAGAGCCACCGCCGCGGCCACCACCAGGTAGCCCAGGGCCTTGGTCGCTTTGAAACCGATGGCTGGCATCACGCGTCTCCCACGTTATTTGTCCTTAAGTCAATGACAACATCACGGTCAAAAGTATAACCTTGTGATATAATGGGCCAAAACAAGACAACTTGGTCCCTGGCCTCGCCCGGTGATGCCGCGGCTAAAAAGCGTATCACCAAGCCCGGAAATAACCAATAAAATTAATCGACTCCCCCGGGAGGCGATTGACCGGATCATAAGGCGTGGGGTATGCTCCAGGTCGGTCATCCGGCCGGCCGGGCATCCCCGCCAGGGTAAAAGCCGCTGGGTTGCACCAGGCAGGGTGCTGGGCCCGGCCACCGGTTCGCTGAATGATCTACCGTAGACGGTAAATACGAATCTAAGCCAATCCTGAATCACTACTAAGCGGATGAAAAATTATTTCATGCCACTACAGGGAGGAAGATGATGCGCGCATTGATAATCGGCGGCGTCGGCGGCATGGGCCAGGGAGTTGCGAGGGACCTCGTAAAACAACAACAGGTCGAGAGCGTGATCTTGGCGGACCTGTACCCGGACCCGGAGAGGCTGTCGCCCAAGTTGCGCGAGAGTGAAAAGACCACCCTGATCAAGATGGATGTCGCGGACCACGCGGCCATGGTCGAGGCGTTTCGCGACGTGAACGTGGTTATCAATACGGCGGGGCCGTTTTACAAAACCGCGGTCCCGGTGGCCAAGGCCGCCGTGGAAGCCAAGGTGAACTATATCGACATCTGTGACGACTACGAGGGCACCGAGATACTCTTTAACTCGGAGATTGACCGCTTGGCCCAAGACGCCGGCATTACCGTGCTCACCGGCATGGGGTCAGACCCGGGCACCAACAACGTATTGGTCAAGTGGTATGCCGACCGCCTCGAGGAGGTGGACGAGGTTTATCTATACTGGGTGGTCTCCATCGCCGAGCTTGCCGGCGCCGCCTGGGACCACAGCCTGCACATGACCCTGGGGAAGGTCCCCCAGTATCTCGATGGCAAGTTGGTATACGTGGAAGGAGGAACCGATGTCGTGGCCGAGCAGTTCCTCGATCCCCTGGGCACCTGCCATGTCCGCTACGTGGGCCATCCCCAGCCGCTGACCATCCCCAAGTACATCAAGGGGGTGAAGAACGTGATCATCAAGGGCGCCCTGATTCCCCTGTGGGTGGATGAGCTGATCAAGGAGCAGAAGGAAACCGGCTTTTTAAGCACCGAACCGGTGGAGGTCAATGGCGTCCAGGTGACCCCCTATGACCTGGCCCTCAAACTCTGGGAAACTATCCCCGAGGGCAGGGACAATGGCCCCCAGTCTTCTGGTCTCAAGGTCATCGTCAAGGGCAAGAGGCGGGGAGCCGAGGTTACCTACACCGCGGACATGGTGGGCAGGATGGCGCCGGGCACCGGGCTGCCCGCGTCGATCGCCTCGTTGATGATGGACGCCGGTGACGTGACCCAAACAGGAGTGGTGGCCCCCGAGGGGTGTATTGACCCGGATAAATTCCTCAGCGCCTTTATCGCCAGGGGGGCGAGAATCCACGAGACCGAAAAAGTATCTTCCATGTTTGTGACCGATAAATACGGCTTCCTGAAATGCTAATCAGCGGTAGGCTCCTCCTTGGGCGGGGAGTTGCAAACCTATTCGGGAGACACCCATGAAAGAAGCAGCCAAACTCGACATCAGCAAGAGCCTGGAACTTTATGACGAAGCATCCGGCCTGGTGCCCGGCGGGGTGCTGGGAGCCAGGAAGCCCACCGATTTCATTGCCGGCGAATACCCCATTTTTATCGAGAGCGGTAAAGGCTGTCGCTTAATCGATGTGGACGGCAATGAGTTTATCGATTTCTTGTGCGGATACGGCCCCATTATCCTCGGCTACCGTGAAGAGGAAGTGGATGAAGCCGTCTACAAACAAATCAAGGAAAAGGGTTTTTGCTTCACGCTCACCCAAAAATACCAAAACGAGCTGGCCAAGAAAATCGCCGAACTCGTCCCCTCGGCCGAGATGAGCATTTTTCTAAAGACCGGATCAGACGCCACCACGGCCAGCATCCGGATAGCCAGGGCTCACACCAACCGGCTCAAGGTCATGCGTTGTGGCTACCACGGATGGCATGACTGGTGCGTGGAGATGAAAGGCGGTATCCCGGCTAAGTTTTACGAAGATGTGTACGAATTCGAGTACAACAACTCGGATCAGTTGGCCGAGCTGATGGCCGAACACGGCGAGCAAACCGCCGCCATCATCATGACCCCGTTCGGCCACCCCAACCACCAGAAGATGCAGGTTCCCAAGCCGGGGTTCCTGGAATCGGTGCGGGAGCTGGCCGATAAGTACGGCGCTATCCTGATCTACGATGAAATACGCACCGGCTTCCGGCTCTCCCTCGGCGGCGCCCAGGCGCTCTACGGGGTTTACCCGGACATCTCGGTGCTGGGAAAGGCCATTGCCAACGGGTACGCCATATCAGTGGTCACCGGCAAAAAGGACGTCATGATGGCGGCCGCTGAAAAGCTCTTTATCTCCTCCACCTTCTTCCCCAACAGCGAGGCCTTTGTGGCCGCGCTCAAGACCATCGAGATATTGCAGCGGGATAACGTCCTGGAGGACATATGGGCCAAGGGCAAGTGGTTCACGGAGAAGATTCAAGCCCTCTTAGACAAGCATGACGTGGGCGCCGAGCTGACCGGCATTGCCCCCATGTTCTACATTACCTTTGCCAAGGACGAGTCGGGCGCTTACAAGGGCAAACGAAAGGATTTCTACACCCAGATGATCCGTAAGGGGTTCTTCTTCACCCCGTATCATCATGCCTATATCTGTTATCGCCACACGGAACAAGACCTGAATCTCGCCTTGACCGCCATCGATGAATCGCTGGCTTTTATCAAGGAAAAGTATTAATGACCGAGGGGTAGTTTTTGGAGCCCGTCCCCGGGTAGCCTTGCCACACCCGGGGGGCCCAACACGTCTCATCCGGAAGGTATGCGGAGGGCTCAGGCGTCTCCCAGGCGCACCCGCAGTCCGTCGTAGGCCACCTGGCACTCCATGTTCAAGCCGTGATCGCCGAGGATGCGGCCGGCCACCTCCTGCCACTGGGCCTGGTCCCGGGGTATGGGGTAGGGCTGGCCGCCGGGGTCGCGCAGGGGTTCTGCCGGCTTAAATTTCTTGAGCATGGCGTTGGCCGGCTCGTCGCCGGGGATGAAGTCCTGGCAGGAGATGTGCACCAAGAACAAGCGCCCCGGCTGCCAGCGCTGCAGCCGGCCCAGGGCGTTTTGCAGGCTCAGGTGGTTGGCCCGGTTGACCTGGGGCTCGTTGATAAAGTGGCTTTGGCAGATGAGGGCGTCGAGCCCGGCAAAGCCCTCGGGGTCGGCGCAGGCGATCATGTCGGAGGTGTAGCCCAGGCGATAGGGCCGCGGCCCGCTGTGGTCGGTGAGGATGTAGCCCTGCGAGCCCTGGGGAAAGGGGCCGTGGTCGGTCTTCACCGGCCGGCCGCTCAGCCGGTCGCCAAAGGGAGGGCCGGCCAGATCGCGTCCCGGTTCGGCGATGCGCTTTTCCAGCAGGGTGGGGATGAGATAGCCGAAGCGTTGTTCCACCACGGCCCAGGTGGCTTGGCTGGCGTAGACCGGGATCGGTTGCCACTGCTCGGCCGGCAGGTTGCGGCGGTAGCACAGCAGGTCGTCCAGGCCCAGGAAATGGTCGCCGTGCTCGTGGGTGATGAGCACCGCGTCGGGTCGGCCCAGGTCTTCGCGCATGAGCTGGGCCCGCAGGTCCGGGCCGGGATCGATGAGCACCCGCGCCGGGCCGTCGACCCAGATGCTGGTGCGGGTGCGGTGCTCGCCGATAGCCCGCAAGTGGCGGCAGGTGGCGCAGGGACAGCGGTGCTCGGGTAGCCCCCAGGCCCCGCCGGTGCCCAGGAAAATGATTTCCATGATATAGTTTCTCCCAAAAGCCAAGCTCGGCGGGCCCGCGCCCGCCCGGTAATTATAACCCAGCGATGTAACCGGGGGCGATTCATGGCCAGGAAACATAGCGCCACGCCGGAAAAGCTGCGGGTGACCGCGTCGGTGGTGATGGACGCCGAGGCCCTGGAGCGGGCCCGGGCCAAGGCCCGGCAGCACGGCATGCCCTTCTCGGTCTTTTTGGAACAGGCCTGCCGCAACTACGGTAAGATCCTGGACAAGAAGGTTACCATCATCGCCCGGCCTATCTAGGGCCCCGGCCGCCGGCCTCCATGGCCAGCAGGGCGCGCTTAAGCGCCAGGCCCGAGCCGAAACCCACCAGCGAGCCGTCGGCTCCCACCACCCGGTGGCAGGGGATGAACAGGGGCACGGGGTTCTTATTCATCACCTGGCCCACGGCGCGGGCGGCCCGCGGGTTGTCGGCGGCCGCGGCCACCTCGGCGTAGGAGCGGGTTTGGCCGTAGGGGATGGCCCGCACCACCTCCAGTACCCGGCGGGTAAAGTCCGGCAACCCCTCCAGGTCCACCGGGGCGCCGAGGCGCTTGCTCCGGCCGGCCAGGTAGCCGGCCAGTTGGCGGCCGGCCACGGTGGACTCCGGGTCCACCGGTTGGGTTTCGGCTCCGGGGGCCCGCCGGGCCAGGACGGCCGCCAGGGCCTTTTGCCCGCCGCGCGGCAGGGCCAGGGCCACCAGGCCCCGCGGCCCCAAGGCCGCGTGGACCGCGCCCCAGGGCGAGTCCAGTTTAAAACGGCTCAGTGACTGATCTGGCATAGGCTTCCTTGCTCCAGGTCGTGTTGCACCATGGCCGCGGCCAGGGCCGCCAACACCCCGTCTTTGTCCGCGGCCCAGTCCGGGGCCAGCAGGCGGTCCGGCCCAGGGTCGGCGGCCAGGCGGTGGACCAGGGTGGATCGCGGCAGGCGGGCCAGGAAGCGGGCCGCGGCCAGGGCGTAGGTCTCGCGCGACCAGCATACCATTTCCCCGGCGGCGTGGCGCCGGGCCAGGGGTGCGCCCTGCAGGATCATCAGGTTGTGCAGCTTCACCCCCCAGACCCCCAGCCGGGCCAGGTGGTCGGCGGTAGCCTCGGTGTGCCTCGGCTCCTCGCCGGGCAGGCCCAGGATCACGTGGGCCACCACCTTGATCCCCGCCTGGCGGGCCCGGCTCACCGCCGCGTCAAAGCAGGCCACGTCGTGGCCTCGGCCGATGGCCCGGAGGGTGCGGTCGTGGGCGCTCTGTAGGCCCAGCTCCAGCCACAGGGGGGCGCGCTGTTGCAGCCCGGCCAGCAGCTCCCACACCGCCTCGTCAATGCAGTCGGGCCGGGTGGCGATCACCAGCCCGGCCACGCCGTCCACCGCCAGGGCCTGGCGGTAGAGCGCCGCCAAGTGTGAGACCGGAGCCCAGGTAGAGGTGTAGGCCTGGAAGTAGGCCAGGGCCTTAGCCGGACGGCGGTGGCCGGCCAGGCGGGCCAGGCCGCGGGCCAGTTGCTCGGCGATGGGCTCACCGCCCTGGCCGCGCCCCGAGCCGTGGGGCGGGCAAAAGGCGCAACCGCCGGCCCCGGTGCCGCCAGCGCGGTGGGGGCAGCCCAGGCCGGCGTCCAGGCCGATCTTCACCACCTCGCCGCCAAAGCGCCCCTGCAGCCAGGGGCGCAGCAGGTTCACCCGTTGGGCCAGGACACGGCCGTCCATGCTTCAGGGCTTGGGCTTGGCGGCCGCGGGCGGGGGCATGCGCTTGCCGTTGCGGCGCACCACCCACAGGCGGTTGTTGGTGCCGGGGATGGGCTGGGCCCGGCCGTGCCGCCGCAGGTGGCGGTAAACGACACACAGCCGCCGGAAGTTGGATTTGCGGTTGGGTACCAGGAGCTCCAGGCAGATGTTGTAGGTGCCTCGCCGGGCCGCCCGGGTGTCGTAGACAATGCCCCAGGCGGGGTCCCACTTGATGTAGCGGTCGCTTAGCCCCACCGGCCGCTGGGTGGGCGGCACCGGGTAGGGATAGCGGCCGCCGTGATCGGCGGCGTAGCGTTCCAGGGCCTGGGTGATCTCCGGGGCCAGGCGCAGGAATCTCTCGTGGGCCTGGCGCACCCGCCGGTTAACGCCGTACCAGCCCAGGACGAGGCTGATGGTCACCAGCACGGCGATGACCGCCGCCTCCAGGCGGTTGAGGCTTACCGGGCGCGCGAATCGTTGGGTGGCCGACATGACCGGGGCACCTCCCGTGGCGAGTGCAAGGGTGTCATTTAAATATATATCATGGCGGCCGGCTTGTCCCCCACCGCCGGGCCGTGCTATATGAAGTGTGAGTTGCCATCAGCCGGGAGGAGCCATGGGCGAGCTGCCGCACGATTCCAAGAAGATGCTCGGCGTCAAAGAGGTGGCGGAGATCACTTCCCTGCCGCCGGCCACCATCCGCTACTATGACCAGCAGTTCGAGGAATTCCTCGGCGTGCAGCGCGGTCCGGGACGCCGCCGGCTGTTCTCCCCCGAGGCCATCGCCCGCCTCGAGCAGGTGCGCCGCTTGTTAAAGGAAGAAGGCCTGAGCATCCGCCAGGCCCGCCAGCGCCTGGCCGGCGGGCAGGTCCCGGTCGCGGCGGCCGCGCCGCCGGGTGAAATCGCCGAGCTCAAGGCCCGGCTGGGCGATTTGGAAGACCAGGTGCGGCAACTCAAAGATATCCAGGTGCGTACCTTGGCCCTGGTGGAAGGGCTCACCGGCAAGGGATAACGCCACCGCCGCCGCGGCTACCAGGCCTACCGGCGGGGCCGACACGGCCGGGGCTTTGCATCGTCGGGACGCCGGAGAAGGCGGCCGAATGAGCGCCGCCTCCACGGGCGACACGGCCGGGGCTTTGCGTCGTCGGGGCAGTCGGCCGGCGGGGTCGGTGCAAGTGGTGACGGTACCAGGCTATGCGGGCCACGGCGGCGCCGGGGTGAATCTTCACCCGGCGCGGTTTGGTTTGGCCTGGCGGCGGATCAGCGGACGGTCGGTTGGGCCAGGCGCCGCAGGTGTTCGCGCCACAGGCGGCTGATGCGCCGCGAGCGCACTACCTCTATGCACACCGCGACGATGATGCCGATGATCGACGAAAGGTTGATTGCGGTCTCCAGGCTGGGCATGGTTTTCCTCCTCACCTAAACCACCAGGCAGGTTAGCTCGAACCCCGCCAGGACCTGGCGGATGAACAGGGGGCAAACGGCGTCCCCGAAGTTGGCGCACCGCCGGGCCTGCTCGTCCCATTCCATGGCTTGGCAACGCAGACAATAGAGCTCGGGTTGAAACTTCTCTTCGCTTTGAGCTGGCTCAGGCATCTTGGGCTCCCGGGGCACATCCCCTGATTGCTGGTTACCGCGACTAACTGCAAGTCCAATGCCAGCTTCTGGCAACGGCCAACAGGTTGAAATCAAAATAGAATGGTAATGCGAACCGCCACGGGCGGCCAGCGGCGGCAAGAAGTGCCGCGCTGCGGTGGGCAAAAGCGGCTAAAGCCCCGCCGGCCGGCTCAGGGCTTGGGCCGGCCGGGGCATTGGCGGCCGCGGGCGAGGTAGGGTTCCACCTGCCAGGCTTTGCCGTCGCTCACCAGGCGCAGGGCCCCGTGGCGTGCCGTGGTGAGCACCCGGGCCCCGGCCGCCCGCGCCCGGGCCAGGACCTCGGGGAAGGGCATGCCGAAGCGGTTGTGGCAACCCACCGAGATGACCACCACCCGCGGCCGCAGGGCGGCCAGCAGTTGGGGGGTGAGCGCGCCGCGCCCCCCGTGGTGGGGGGCCACCAGGATATGGTCGCCGCCGCGGGGCAGCCCGGCGGCCACCCGCCGCTCCACTCCGGGACCGGCGTCGCCGGGCAGCCACAGCCAGGTGGAGCCCAGGCCCAGGCCGATCCACAGCGACTGGTCGTTCTCCGGGGTGCCGGCGGCCAGGCCCTGGGCCGGCGGCCAGACAACCCGCAACCGCGCCCCGCCCAGCTCCCGGCGGCCGGCCAACTGGGCCGGGTCCAGCAGCCGGGCCCCGGCCTGGGCGGCGGCGTCCAGCAGGCGCTGAAAGCTGCCCCGCCGGGGCTCGCGGAGGTTGACCCACACCTCGGCCGGTCGGAACTGGCGCACCACAAAGGCCAAGCCGCCGGCGTGGTCGGCCTGGCGATGGGAGCAGGCCACCACCCGGGGCGCGGGCAGGCCCAGGCGCCAGAGGACGGGGGCCACCACGGTTCGTCCGAAGTCGAAGTCGCTGCCCGGCCAGCCGCCGCCGTCGATGACCATCACCTGGCCCTGGGGCAGCCGGACCACGGTGGACGATCCCTGCCCCACGTCCAGCACCCAGGCGGTGAGCCGGCCGTCGCCGCGGGTCCCGGCCGGGGGCCACAGGGCCGCGGCCAGGGCCAGCAGCATGATCGCCACCCCGATCATCCAGCGCCGCCAGCCCGGCCACAAAAGCGTGATCACCGCGCCCCCGTAAAAGGCCAGGGTGGTCCAGGGCCCGGGGCCGGCCACGTAGACCAGCCCGCCGGGCAGAGAGGCCATGGCCAAGGCCAACTCCGCGGCGGCCTGGGAACTTAGCCCGCCCAGGCCCAGCAGCCAGGCCCCGGCAGCCGGCCAGATGAACCCCAGCCCGGCCCCCAGCAGGCCCAGGGGCAGGGTGATGAACCCCACCAGGGGCACCAGCAGGGCGTTGGCCGGCACGGACCAGAGCGGCAGTTGGTGGAAATGGCCCGCCGCCAGGGGCCACAGGGCCAGGGCCAACATGGCGCTCAGGCCCAGCCAACCGGCCAGCGTCTTGCATACTCGCTGCCAACCCGTGGCCGGCCAGCGTCGCAGCAAGGGCACGAAGCCGGCCAGGATGGCGGCCACGGCCACGAAGGATAGCTGGAAGGATACGGTGAGCGGGGCCTGGGGCCAGGCCAGGCCGATGACCAGGCAGGCCAGGGCCAGGGCGCCGTCAGGCCGGTGGTCGCGGCCCAGGACCAGGGCCAGCACCAGGGCGCCGGTCATGATCGCCGCCCGCAGGGTGGGGGTGGACCAGCCGGCCAGGCCGGCGTAGGCCAGGGTGGGCAGCAGGGCCCCCACCGCGGCCAAGCGGGGAGCGGGCCAGCGCAGGGCCAGGGCTGGCCACAGGGCCAGCAGGGCCCGCAGCAGGCCGTAGGCCATGGCCCAGACCAGCCCCAGGTGCAGCCCGCTGATGGCCAGCAGGTGGGCCGCCCCCAGTCCGCCAAAGGCCTGGCGCAGACGGGCTGAGAGCTCACCGCGCTGGCCCAGGAGGATGGCCCGCAGCAGGGCCCGGCCCTGGCCCGGGGGCAGGCCCTGCAACAGGCGTCCCAGGCGGGCGCGGGCGCTCTCCAGCCATTGCCACGGCCAGCCCACCTCGCCGGGCCCCAGGACCTGCGGTGGGTGCCGGGCCGAGACCCGGGCGCGCACCAGCAGCCCCTGGCGGGCCATGTGGGCGGCATAGTCAAAGCCGCCGGGATTGGCGAAAGAGAGGAAGGGCCTGAGCTTGAGCCATACCCGCAGGCGCTGGCCCACCCGCGGCGGGTCCCGGCGGGCCGGGCCCGACAGGCGCAACCGGCCCGAGGCCGGCCGGCCGTCCACCTGGCGGGCGGCGGCCACGGTTCGCCAGCCGTGGGTGGTGGGCTCGGGTGCGCGCAAGATATCCAGGACCACCTGGTGGACCCGGCCGTCGGCCCGGTGCACCAAGTGCCCGGCCGGCGGGCTCCAGGATTGCTGCAGGGCCAGCAACCCCGAACCCAGCAGCAGCCCCAGGGCGGCCAGGCCCCAGGCGGGGAAGCGTCCCCAGCGCAGCCCGGCATAGATGAGCCCACCGCCGGCCAAGGCGGCCCCGGCCAAGAGAGACCCGGCCGGCGGAGCCAGCCAGTGGGCCAGGTAGATGCCGGCCAGCAGGCCGCCGGCCGGGTACACCAGCGGGTGCACCGCCCGGTTTGCTTGCGCCTTGTCCATGTGCCTCGGCCCGGCCTCCTGGCAAGAATTCAGCCCCTCGCGGGCCGCGCCCGCAGGCAGAGGCCCGGCTCACTATTTCACGGTTGGGGCGGGGGCCGCAAGGGGGGCGGGGCTACTTGTCCTTTTTACGGCGGATGGCCGCGCCGGCGGCCGAGAGTTTTTGGTCGATGCGTTCGTAGCCCCGGTCCAGGTGGTAGACCCGGCTGATGTGGGTCTCGCCCTCGGCGGCCAGCCCGGCCAGCACCAGGCAGGCCGAGGCGCGCAGGTCGGTGGCCATCACCCGGGCGCCGGAGAGCCGGCGCACCCCGCCCACCACCGCGGTGGACCCGGTGAGCTCGATGCGGGCACCCAGGCGGCGCAGCTCGCCCACGTGCATCATGCGGTTTTCGAAGATGGTCTCCTGGATCATGGACGAGCCGTTGGACAGGGTGAGCAGGGCCATCACCTGGGCCTGCAGGTCGGTGGGGAAGCCGGGGTAGGGGCCGGTGATGATGCTAACCGGCTTGGGCGCGCGCCGGGCGCTCACCATCACGCCCTTGGGGGTGTTCTGGAAACGCAGGCCGGCCTCTTTGAGCTTGCCCACCACCGCGGTGAGGTGCTCCAGGGGCGCGTCCACCAGGGTGAGCTCGCCCCGGGTGATGCCGGCGGCCACCATGAAGGTGCCGGCCTCGATGCGGTCGGACATAACGCGGTGGTCCAGGGGGCGCAGCTCGCCCACCCCCTTGACCTGGATGGTGGAGGTGCCGGCCCCGGTGATGTCGGCCCCGGCGGCGATGAGCGCCTGGGCCAGGTCCACCACCTCGGGTTCGCGGGCCGCGTTGCGGATGACCGTGGTGCCCTTGGCCAGCACCGCGGCCATCATGAGGTTCTCGGTGCCGGTGACCGTCACCAGGTCCATGGTGATGTCCGCGCCCTTGAGCCGGTTGGCCTTGGCCACCACGTAGCCGTCGTCCAGCTCGATCTTGCAACCCATGGCCTCGAGCCCCTTGAGGTGCTGGTCTATGGGCCGCTCGCCGATGGCGCAGCCGCCGGGTAGGGAGACCCGGGCCAGGCCGGCCTTGGCCACCAAGGGTCCCAGGGTGACCACCGAGGCCCGCATGGTCTTGACCAGGTCGTAGGGGGCCTCGTGGCCCAGGGCGTCAGATGTGTCGATGAACACCTTGTTGCCGCGCTGGTTCACCTTGGCCCCCAGGGTGGCCAGGAGCTCGCCCATGGTGCGCACGTCGCGCAGGTTGGGCACGTTGAGCAGGCGGTTGCGCCCCCGCGTGAGCAGGGTGGCGGCCATCACCGGCAGGGTGGCGTTCTTGGCCCCGCTCACCTGGATGCGCCCCACCAGGGGCCGGCCGCCCTTTATCACCAGCTTATCCATAATCCCTCCTCCGGCAAATGAGCACCCGCTGGATACCAGACAGGTCGGCGGCGGTGTCTATTGCCTGGTAGGCCCCGGTGCGCCGGGCCAGCTCCACGGCCGCCGGCCCCTGGCCCGCGCCCAACTCTAGCATGAGCCAACCCAGGGGGCGCAAGTGGGCCGGCGCACCGGCGATGATGGGCTCGATCAGCTCCAGCCCGCCCGGCCCGGCCACCAAGGCCTGGCGCGGCTCGTAGTCGCGCACCTGGCGCTCCAGGGACTCCCACTGGTCCTGGCTGACGTAGGGCGGGTTGGCGGTGACCAGGTCGAAGAAGCCGCCGTCGGCGGCCACCGCCTCCCACAGCGAGCCCTGGGTAAAGGATACCCGCTCGGCCAGGCCCAGGGCCTCGGCGTTGGCCCGGGCCACCTCCAGGGCCGCGCGCGAGATGTCGGTGGCCGCCACCTGGGCGTCGGGCAGGCGGTGGGCCAGGGCCAGGGCCACGCAGCCGCTGCCGGTGCACAGGTCCAGGATGCGCGGGGCCGGCAGGTCGCCGGCCGCGGCCAGGGCCCGCTCCACCAGGTGCTCGGTCTCGGGCCGGGGGATGAGCACCGCCGGCCCCACCTGGAACTCCAGGCCGTAGAATTCGCGCCGGCCCAGGATGTGGGCCATGGGCTCGTGCTCGCGGCGGCGCAGCAGAAGCCGCTTGAAGCCGGCCAACTCGTCGGGGGTCAGGGGTTGGTCGTGGCGCAGGTAGAGGTCGATGCGCTCCAGGTCCAGCACCGCCGCCAGCATCAGCTCGGCCGAAAGGCGCGGCGACTCCACCTGGTAGCCGGCCAGGTAGTCGGCGGCCCAGGCGATGAGGCCGGCCACGGTCCAGGCCTCGGCCACGGCCCTAGCTTTCTTGGGCCTTAAGGGCTTCGGCTTGGAAGTGGGCGGCCAGGGGCGGGATGAGCTCGCCCAGGTCGCCTTGCAGGATGGATTCGAGCTTGTAGAGGGTGAGGTTGATGCGATGATCGCTCACCCGGCCCTGGGGGAAGTTGTAGGTGCGGATGCGCTCGGAGCGGTCGCCGGAGCCCACCTGGCTGCGGCGTTCGGCCGCTTCCTTGGCGTGCTGTTCGGCCTTCATCTGGTCAAAGAGTCGGGCGCGCAGCACCTTCATGGCCTTGGCCTTGTTCTTGTGCTGGCTCTTTTCGTCCTGGCAGCTCACCACCAGGCCGCTGGGCAGGTGGGTGATGCGCACCGCGCTCTCGGTCTTGTTCACGTGCTGGCCGCCGGGTCCCGAGGCCCGGAAGACGTCGATGCGCAGGTCCTCGGGCTTGATGTCCAGTTCCACGTCCTCTGCCTCGGGCAGTACGGCCACGGTCACCGCCGAGGTGTGGATGCGGCCCTGGCTCTCGGTCACCGGCACCCGCTGCACCCGGTGTACCCCGGATTCGAACTTGAGCTGGCTGTAGGCGCCCTTGCCCTCGATGTTGGCGATGACTTCCTTGAACCCCCCGCCGTCGGTCTCGTGGGAGTTCATGATCTCCACCTTGAAGTTGTTGGCCTCGGCAAAGCGCAGGTACATGCGCAACAGGTCGGCCGCGAAAAGGGCCGCCTCCTCGCCGCCGGTGCCGGCCCGGATTTCCAGGATGACGTTCTTGTCGTCATTGGGGTCCTTGGGCAAAAGAAGCTGGCGCAGGCGCTCCTCCAGCTCGGGCAGGCGGGCTTCGGCCGCTTCCACCTCGGCGGCGGCCAGCTCGGCTAGCTCGGAGTCCGGGTCGTCGAGTAACTCGCGGTTGTCGGCCAGGTCGTCGTTGAGCCGCGAGTACTCGCCAAAGGTGGCCACCAGTTGGCTGAGGTCGGCGTGTTCCTTGGCTATCTTTTGATAGGTCTCGTTGTCGGCCAGCACGGCCGGGTCGGCCAGGCTCTCTTCCAGCTCCCGGTGGCGGTCCTGCAGCTCGCTGAGCTTGCCCATCAGTTCCTTGCTCAAAGACATGACCGATTACTCCAAAGGCAGGGGAAGCCGCCGACGGCTAAAGAACGCGGATGCTGGCCGGTTCGGCCTCGCCGGTATCCAAGGCGGCCTTGAGTGCGGCCAGGGCGGTCTCGATCTGCTGGTCGTCGGGCTCGCGGGTGGTGAGGCGCTGCATCTGCAGGCCGGGCCACAACAGTACACCCCAGAAGCCGCGGCCTTTCATCTTGCCGGCCTTGCGGATCACCTCGTAGGAGATGCCGGCGATGGGCAGCATCAGTAATATCTTCAGGCCGATGAGCAGCACCTGGTTGAGCCAGGCGGCCTCGGCCAGGCGCGGTAACAGGGGAAAGGCGATGGCGAAGATGAGGATGGAGACCACCAGCACCACCAGCAGGAAGGCGGTGCCGCAGCGGGGGTGCAGCCGCGAGTATTGCCGGGCGCTTTCCACGTTTAGCTCGGCGCCGGCCTCGAAACAGTAGATACTCTTGTGTTCGGCCCCGTGGTATTCAAAGACGCGGCGAATCTCCTTCATGACGCTGATGATCCACAGGTAGGAGACGAACAGGGCGACCTTGATCAGGCCGTCAAAGAGGTGGAACCAGAGGCTTTCGGTGCCGAAACCGCCGGGCCAGAGCTTGCCCAGCCCCAGGGCGGCCAGGTGGGGCACCACCACGAAGAGGCCCAGGCCGGCGGCGATGGCCACCAGCAGGGTGAGGCCCATGGCCCAGGAACCCAGTTCCTGGTCTTCTTCTTCCAGGGCCTGCTGGGCGCTGAAGGAGAGGGCTTTCATCCCCTGGACCAGGGTTTCGCCCAGCACCACCGGCCCCCGCACCATGGGCCAGCCGAGCACCGGCCAGCGTTCGGACAGGGGGGTGAAGGGATCGTTTTTGACCACGATGGAGCCGCTGGGACGGCGCACGGCGACGCAGAGGCGGCGCGGGGCCTTCATCATGACCCCCTCGATGACCGCTTGGCCCCCCACCGTGGTGGGGTTCATCAGCCACCGCCATAGGCCCAAGGCTACTGCTCTTCCCCGGTGTCGTCCCCGGAGACCGACCCGGCCAGGCGCTGGGCTTCCATCTCCTCGGCCTTGGCCCTGTACTGCTCCATGTGGGAGTACTTCTTGTAGAAGCGCTCCACCCGGCCGGCGGTGTCCACCAGCTTTTGCTTGCCGGTGAAGAAGGGGTGGCACTGGCTGCAGATCTCCACCCGGATGGCGTCGGCGGTGGAGCCGGCCTCGAACTCGGAGCCGCAGGCGCAGCGCACCTGGACCACTTTGTAATCAGGATGTATATCGGGCTTCATTTTGTTCCTTCGATGCCTGGTTGGTTTAGCAAGCCAATAATTATACCCAATCGTTCGGTGATGGCAACCCCGGCGGCCTACTTGCTCATGGAGGCCAGGAAGTCGGCGTTGTCCTTGGTGCCGTTCATTTTTTCCAGCAAGAACTCCATGGAATCCACCGCGGTGAGCGGGCTCAGGAGCTTGCGCATGATCCAGATGCGGTTGAGGTCGGCCTCGGGCAGCAGCAGCTCTTCCTTGCGGGTGCCGGAGCGGTTGATATCGATGGCCGGGAAGACGCGTTTGTCACTGAGTTTGCGGTCCAGGTGAATCTCCATGTTGCCGGTGCCCTTGAACTCCTCGAAGATCACCTCGTCCATGCGGCTGCCGGTGTCCACCAGGGCGGTGGCGATGATGGTGAGGCTGCCGCCGTCTTCGATGTTGCGGGCGGCGCCGAAGAAGCGTTTGGGGCGGTGCAGGGCGTTGGAGTCCACGCCGCCGGAGAGGATTTTGCCGCTGGGGGGCACCACGGTGTTGTAGGCCCGGGCCAGGCGGGTGATGGAGTCCAGCAGGATCACCACGTCGCGTTTGTGCTCCACCAGGCGCTTGGCCTTTTCGATGACCATCTCGGCCACCTGCACGTGGCGCTGGGCCGGTTCGTCAAAGGTGGAGCTGATCACCTCGCCCTTGACCGAGCGGGCCATGTCGGTGACTTCTTCGGGGCGCTCGTCAATGAGCAGCACGATGAGCACCACCTCGGGGTGGTTGATGGCCAGGGCGTGGGCGATGTTTTGCAGCAGCATGGTCTTGCCGGTGCGCGGCGCGCTGACGATGAGGCCGCGCTGGCCCTTGCCGATGGGACACATGAGGTCCATCACCCGGCCGGAGTAGTTCTTGGGTTCGCCGGCCACCTCCATGGTGAGTTTTTCGTCGGGGTACAGCGGCACCAGGTTGTCGAAGAGTATCTTGTCGCGGGCCACCTCGGGCGGCTCAAAGTTGATCTCTTCCACCTTGAGCAGGGCGAAGTAGCGCTCGCCTTCCTTGGGTGGGCGGATCTGGCCGCTGACGGTGTCGCCGGTGCGCAGGAGGAAACGGCGAATCTGGGAGGGGGAGACGTAGATATCGTCGGGGCCGGGGAGGTAGTTATAGTCCGGGGCGCGCAGGAAGCCGAAGCCGTCGGGCAGAATCTCCAGCACGCCGGAGCCGTAGATGGCCCCGTTGCGCTCGGCCCAGGCGGTGAGCAGGGCGAAGATCAACTCCTGGCGGCGCATGCCAGCGGCGCCCTCGATATCCAGGTCGCGGGCCATGGTGTTGAGCTCGCCGATGGGCTTTTCCTTGAGCCCCACGATGTTCATGCTGCCATCGGCGTAGACCGGCGAATTATGGTTGTGGTTGGCCTTGGAGGCCTTCTTGCCATTACCTTTGGAATTACGTGTCTCGCTCATGCTCACTCATCAACTTTGGGGAATAAAAATTTTCCAAGACGGGGCGGGGCCCGCAGGCAGGCCGGACCTGGCGGTCGGGCCTGGGAGTTTTTAGGTTGTTCCTTTGGAAGAGTTTGGAAGTCCTTTAGCCCCGAAAGGCCGCGGCGGGCAGCTTATGGTTCCTGACGCGCTCATCTTCGCTTTGCGGGATCGCCAATGGTCGTGGCGCCAGCCGGCTTTCGGTTGGGGTGAAAGTTATTTGTTTGCGCCCTCCCGGGGCGTAGCCGAATCTGTCTTGGGTGTCCCGTAGACGCGGCGGCTGGTTCCGATGGGGCCGACCGCCACCGGGCGTTCTTCTTAAACCCTGGCCGCACCGTTAATAACGGCAGGCCGCTTGCGCCAACTGGTCCGGCTAAAGCTAACAGACGGTTGTCCCGGGGTTGGGCGAAGGCTGGCCTTGGGTCTCCGCCAGCCTGATTAAGCAGCATCCGGGGGCCGAACTTGGGAGCCGAACTTGGGGGCCGAGCTTGGGGGCCGAGCTCGGGGACTGCGCTTGGGGGCCTAGTTTGGGGACCGAGCTTAATAGTCGCCTTAGTCTTTGCTGTGGTCTCCACCGTGGTCGCCGCGGCTGCTTAACCCGAGTTTCATCTACGGCCCTGGAGTTGTCAATAAAAAAGTTAGCGGTGGTGCGCTTTTGTGAAGTGGTGTCCCTGGGCGGCCCCGGACCGGGTGGCCAGGCCTATTCCTGATCATTTTCCAGGGCGGCCAGCACCCGGCGGAAGTCGGGGGGCAGGGGGGCCCAGAGTTCCAGGGGCCGGCTGCTCATGGGGTGGTCAAAGGCCAGGCGCACTGCGTGCAGTAGCTGGCGGTCGGCCTGCACGATGGCCTGGCCGACCGGGCCGGCCAGCTTGCGCCGGTGAAATCGTCCGCCGTAGACCTTGTCGCCCACCACGGGGTGGCCGGCCTCGGACAGGTGGACGCGGATTTGGTGGGTGCGGCCGGTCTTGATGGCCACCCGCAGCAGGCCCAGGTCCTGGGAGTAGGTGCGCACCCGCCGCCAGGAGGTGACGGCCGGTTTGCCGCCGCGCTCCAGGGAGGCCATGCGCTTGCGGTCCTTGGGGTGGCGGCCGATGGCGCTTTGGCGCGAGCCGGTGAGGGCGGGGCGGCCGTGCACCAGGGCGAGGTAGCGCTTGCTCACCCGGCCGGCGGCGAACGCGGCCACCAGGCGGCGATGGGCGGCGTCGTGCTTGGCGGCCACCAGGGCCCCGCTGGTGTCCTTGTCCAGGCGGTGGACGATGCCGGGGCGCAGCTTGCCGCCTATCCCGGAGAGGTCGCGGCAGTGGTGCAGCAGGCCGTGCACCAGGGTGTGGTCGTGGTGTCCCGGCGAGGGGTGCACCACCAGGCCGGGGGCCTTGTTGATCACGATGATGTCGGGGTCTTCGAAGAGCACCTCCAGGTCCATGGGCCGAGGGGTGATCTCCAGGGGCTCGGGCTGGGGCGGGGTTACCTCCACCCGCCAACCGGGGCGGACCTTTTCGGCCGGCTTGGCCCGGCGGCCGTCCACGGTGATATGGCCGCTGGCCAGCATGCGCTGCACCGCAGCCCGAGAGAACTCCCGGCCCAGGGCGCGCTGCACGAACTGGTCGAGGCGGGAGCCGGCCTGGTCCTGGTTGACTTGCAGCTTGGTGGTTGGCATGGGGCGATTGTACCGCGCGGGGGGAAAAGGGGCAACGCGGCATCCGCCGCACGCCTGCTATGGATTCGCTTGCCTGGAATTGCTGGCCCGGATAATCGCCGCGGCCGCCCACTTTGGCTGCCGCGGTCGCTCGCTTGGCACGTTCTGGTTGGCGTGGCTTTTACCCCGGATGACCGGCTAGCTTTAGCTGGCCCGCTTGGCTGCCCTGAAAGACCGCGGTGGCTTACCTGCTCGTCCCGCCTCGTTCGTCCTACCCCGTTGTCTGCCCGCTTGGTCCGCCCCCGCTCGGTCTGCCCCGGTTGGCCCGCCCCGTTGACTTGCCCCGGTTGGCCTGCCCCGCTTGGCTCGCCCCGGTTGGCCCGCCTTGCTTACTGCCCCGCTTGACCCGCCCCACTTAGTCCGCCCCGGTTGGGCCGGGTGGCGCACTTAGGCGTTGAAGATGCCCTCCAGCTCGGCGGCGACATCTTCTTCAGGGGCCTGCCGGGCAATGGATATCTCCTTGACCAGGAGGTTTTGGGCGGTATCGAGCATTTTGCGCTCTCCAAAGGAGAGCTCCTTGTCGGTCTTTAGCAGGTAGAGGTCGCGCAGGACCTGGGCCACCTCAAAGACCGAGCCGGTCTTGATTTTCTTCATGTAGTCGCGGTAGCGGCGGTTCCAGGTTTGGGTTTCGATGATCACGTCGTGATCGCGCAGGATGGAAAAGACTTGGGAAACGTCCTTGTCGCCGATGACATGACGCAGGCCCACCGACTCGGCATTGGTGGTGGGAATCATGATTATCATGTCGTTTTCCAGGATGCGCAGGATGTAGAAGGTGTGGTCGGCGCCACCGATTTTTTTGTCTTCTACCGCCTCGATCATCCCCACTCCGTGTGCGGGGTATACGGCCAGTTCACCCACATTGAACATGGGCATCTCCCAAGAGCGGTTGATAAGGGATGTGCAGATGGTACTTAACTCGAATTGTTAGTTTATCATGACTGGTGAAAATGTCAACAAAAAGTGAATGTTAGGGGCAAAAGCCAAGGGCCGGCCCTGGGGGCCGGCCCTTGGTTAATGGTCAATGGTTGTTACTACTTGAACCAGTCGAGCAGCCATCCGGCGCGGCCCATGAGGACCGGGGCCAGGACCAGGGAGACCACGCTCATCAGCTTGATGAGGATGTTCATGGCCGGACCGGAGGTGTCCTTGAAGGGGTCACCCACGGTATCGCCCACGACCGCGGCCTTGTGGTTCTCGGAGCCTTTGCCGCCGTAGTTACCTTCTTCGATGTACTTCTTGGCGTTGTCCCAGGCGCCGCCGCCGTTGGACATGAACAGAGCCAGGAAGGCGCCCATGACGGTTGCGCCCAGCAGGGTACCGCCGAGGGTTACCGGGCCCAGCAGGAAGCCGACCGCCACCGGGGTGAGGACGGCCAGCAGGCCGGGAGCCAGCATCTCGCGGAGGGCGGCGCCGGTGGCGATGGAGACGCAGGTCTCCGGATCGGGCTCGGCGCCTTCTTTACCTTCGAGCAGTCCGGGAATCTCGCGGAACTGGCGGCGGATTTCCTGGACCATCTCCATGGCGGCTTTACCCACCGACTCCATGGTCATGGCGGCAGCCAGCATGGGCACCATGGCGCCGATGAGCACGCCGATGACCACCATGGGATCGGTGATGTTGATGCTGGCCAGCTTGGCCGAAGAGGCGAAGGCCACGAACAGGCTCAGGGCGGTGAGGGCGGCCGAACCGATGGCGAAGCCCTTACCGATGGCGGCGGTGGTGTTACCCAGCGCGTCGAGGCTGTCGGTGATCTTGCGGGTATCCGGCCCCAGGCCGGCCATTTCGCTGATACCGCCGGCGTTGTCGGCGATGGGGCCGTAGGCGTCCACGGTCATGGTGGCGCCGACGGTGGCCAGCATGCCCACGGCGGAGAGGCCGATACCAAAGATACCGGCGACGTTATAGGCGATGAAGATGGCCACGCAGATGCCGAGAATAGGCAGGTAGGTGGAGCGCATACCTACGGCCAGGCCGGCGATGATGACGGTGGCCGCGCCGGTCTCGGTGTTCTTGGCGATGTGGCGCACCGGCGCGGAGGAGGTGTAGTACTCCGCCAGCAGTCCGATGATGATGCCGCAGATGAGGCCGCTGATGATGGCCCACCAGGGACCGAGGTTCATGCCGAGGCCCTTGACGATGAAGTAAGACAGGATCGCGAAGATGATGGCCGCCACGAAGGTGGTGTAGCGCAGGGCGCCGGCCGGGGAGCCTTTCTCAAATACTTTGATGGAGAAGACGCCCACGAAAGAGGACAGCAGGCCGGCCATTACCACCAGCAGGGGGCACATCATCATCATGAGATGGGCGTTGTCACCGGCGGCCAGGCCGACTTGCTGGGCCAGGGCGGCCGAAGCGGTGGCGCCGATGGCGATGGTGGCGATGATGGAGCCGACGTAGGACTCGAAGATGTCCGCGCCCATACCGGCGATGTCGCCCACGTTGTCACCCACGTTGTCGGCGATGACGCCGGGGTTGCGGGGGTCGTCCTCGGGGATACCGGCTTCGACCTTACCCACCAGGTCGGCGCCGACGTCGGCGGCCTTGGTGTACACGCCGCCGCCCACGCGGGCGAACAGGGCGATGGAGCTGGCGCCCATGGCGAAGCCGTTGATGTAGGCGAAGTTTTTCACCATGCCGCCGGCAATGGCGTCATTGAAGACGATGAACCAGACACCTACACCCAACAGGCCCAGGGAGGCCACCGAGAGGCCCATGACCGACCCGGAGAAGTAGGACACGTTCAGGGCCTTGGCCTGGCCTTCCTTGTTGGCGGCCTCGGCGGTACGCGAGTTGCCGCGGGTGGCGGCGGTCATGCCCGAGAAGCCGGCGACCATGGAGGCCAGGGCGCCGCTGACAAAGGCGATGGCCGTCCAGGGCACACCGGTATGCATGCGGCTGTCGACCACGAGCCATAGCAGCACGAAGACGACCGCGATGAAAATAACCAGGATGGAGTATTCCCGTTTCAGAAACGCCATGGCGCCGGCGTGAATCTGTCCCTCAAGCTTTTGCATGAGGGCGTTGCCGTTGGGCTGCTTCTTGACGTACTGGTATACCAGAAACGCTACAACCAGCCCGAGCAAGGCCAGATACGGCGCATAAACATATAAGCTAGCCATTACCCCTCTACCTCCTCGTTGGTGGGTCGGTGGAACTTTTGCATGGCGGCCTGCGGTCCCTGGGTCAACATGACTTCCAGGCAATCCACCGCCGCCATTGTTACACGTTCAACCGCCTGTTGCTGGTCGGCGTAGAATCCGCTCAGCACATAACGGTCAATTTCCTCCTGATACCGAGGGCGCCCGATGCCCAGTTTGAGCCGGACCAAGCGGTCGGTTTCCAAACTGTGGATCAATGAGGCTATCCCCTTGTGCCCGCCGGAGCTTCCCCGGACGGCGATTTTGAGCCGTCCCAGCTCCAGGTCCAGATCGTCGTGAACGGCCAGCAGGTTTTCGGCTCCCAGGTCGAAGTAGTCGAGCAGTTGGGAGGCGGCCTGGCCGCTCAGGTTCATATATGTCTGGGGCAGGGCCACCACGACCTTGCGGCCTTTGACGATTCCCTTGCCCCATAGGCTGGACAGGCTTTTCCTGCCCAGTTTTATATCGTGGCGGCGGGCCAACTCCTCGGCGGCCATGGCGCCGAGGTTGTGGCGGGTGCCGGCGTAGCGTTTTCCCGGGTTGCCGAGGCCCAACACCAGGGACGGACCCGGTGGCGGTTGCCAGGCAGGTCCCAAGCCGGTCTACTCGCCTTCGGAGCTGGAGGCCTCTTGTCCGTCGCCGCTTTCTTGCGCTTCCTCGCCTTCGGGCACTTCGCCCTCTTCCAGTTCTTCTTCCGGTTCCTCTTCGACGGTTACGGCCGGTATGTAGCAGGAGACGATGACCGCGCTGCCGTCGATGGCCAGGCTCACGTCCTCGGGCAGTTCCAGGTCCGAGGCGTGGATGGTGTCGCCCACGTCGAGGTCGCTGACGTCGAGCTCGATGCTTTCGGGGATGCTGGTGACGGTGCCCTGAATGCTGATGGTGCGGTTTTGTACATCGAGCAGTCCGCCTTCTTCGCTGCCCTTGGGGATGCCGGTGAGTTCGATGGAGACGTCGAGGGTGAGTTGCTGGTCGGCCTTGACCTCGTAGAAATCCACGTGCAGCGGTTTTTGGCCCAGGTAGTCGGTTTGGATGTCGCGGACCACGGCCATGCGCGGTTCTTCGTCGTCGATGTGCAGGGAGAGAAAAGCGGTTTGCCCCGACACCTGGCGCATGAGTTTTTCCATGTCGCCCAGGGCGATGGCCAGGGATTCGGCTTCCCGGCCGGTGCCATAGATGACCGCGGGAATGCTCCCGGCGGCGCGCAGTTTACGAGCCAGGGATTTGCCCGAGCCTTGGCGACGCGTCGCCGTTAGGGGTATCTGTTCCATGATTAAAAACACCTCCCGCCGGCGACTCCTTTAGCCGCCAGCATGAAAGATCATGTGAATATAATGTAAATATTCACAAAAGGCAATCGTTTTCCGATTCGGTTAAATTAACCAATAATTTCGCGATTTTTCCAGCCCAACCGGCGTGCCGGGCGGTGAGGGGCGACCGGGCGTCGGTGGGGCGGGTGGTAAATAGGTCCATATATTCAATCGGTTGATTGAAACCGCTTACGTTTTTTCACCGGCTTGGGGTCCTTGGCGCCTCCCTGGGCGGTGGCCATGGCCCTAGGCCGGCCGGATCGGCCGGTGGCCGCAGGCGGGCGTGGGGCGCTGGAGGGCCGCGCCGGGGGGTTGGCTGGTAAGGTGCCGGGATCAGACGAACAGTGAACTGATCGAGTCCTCCATGTGGATGCGGCGCACCGCCTCACCCAACAGTTGGGCCACCGACAGGCTCACCACGTTGGCCTCGGTGGCCGCGTCACCCTGCAGGGGGATGGTGTTGGTGACCACCACCCGCTTTATGGCGCTCTCTTTTATGCGCATGATGGCCGGTCCGCTGAGCACCGCGTGGGTGGCGCAGGCCCACACCTCCTGGGCGCCGTGGTCCATGAGGGCGCGGGCCGCCTCGGTGAGGGTGCCGGCGGTGTCGATCATGTCGTCGAGCACCACGGCCAGGCGTCCTTCCACGTCACCGATGATGTTCATGGCCTGGGCCACGTTGGCCGCCTCGCGGCGTTTGTCGATGATGGCCAGGCCGGTGTTGAGGCGCTTGGCGATGGCCCGGGCGCGCTCCACGCCGCCGGCGTCGGGGCTGACGATCACCGATTCGCCGCGCAGGTGCTGGCGCAGGTAGTCCAGCAGCACGGGGGTGGCGAAGAGGTGGTCCACCGGGATATTGAAGAATCCGCCGATCTGGCCGGCGTGCAGGTCCATGGTGAGCACCCGGGTGGCGCCGGCGGCGGTGATGAGGTCGGCCACCAACTTGGCGCTGATGGGCACCCGCGGGGCCACCTTGCGGTCCTGCCGGGCATAGCCGTAGTAGGGCATCACCGCGGTGATGCGGCGGGCCGAGGAACGGCGGAAGGCGTCGAGCATGATGAGCAGTTCCATCAGGTGGTCGTTGACCGGCGGGCTGGTGGACTGGATGACGAAGACGTCGGCGCCGCGCACGTTTTCGCCCACCTCCACGAAGACCTCGCCGTCGGAGAAGCGGCGCACCATGGCCTGGGAGACGGGCAGGTGCAGGTAGTGGCAGATTTCTTCCACCAGGTGGGGGTTGCTGTTGCCCGTGAATATCTTGAGCTTGTTGAACATTGCATCTACCTGCTTTGGGGGACCGGCCTGGCGCCCCGGGTGTGCGCGGGCGCCGGCCCTGGGTTGGTCTCTATGACCCCTGGGCCCTGGTGCTGGCCGGCCAGGGCCGCCTTATTATAATGATGCGGTGCTATCGCCCGCCGGTCTCTCCAAGGGGTGGCTGGGGTGGCAGGATTCGAACCTGCGAATGCGGGTTCCAAAGACCCGTGTCTTACCACTTGACGACACCCCAGCAAGCTAATCGATTCGGTTCTATTTTGGTTCGCTGTCGCTTAGCGCCTCGGTCTTTTGCAAGGTCCGATGGTACTCTCCGATAACCGCGTCTTCCAGCATGGACCTGGTCTGGCTGTCCAAGGGATGCGCCGTGTCCTGGTAGGTGCCGTCCTTGCGTTTTCGGCTGGGCATGGCCACGAACAAGCCGTTATTGCCCAGGATCACCTTGAGGTCGCGGACCAGGAAGCATCCGTCTAAGGTAATGGTGGCGTAAGCCTTTAATCGCTCTTGGTCTACCGGGAAGATTCGAACCTCTGTAACCTCCATTGCCACTAACCCGGGCCGCTCAAAAAGTGATCCCCACAGCGGGGCGTGCCCACCATCTGCCTTGGTCGGCAATCCTGCGCGCGGCGTCCTTTGCGGCCCCCCCCTGCTCAAAGACGCCGAAAACGGTCGGCCCGCTGCCGGACATGAGCGCCGCCTGGGCGCCGCAAGCCAACAAGTGAGCCTTGATGTCTTCCAATTCCGGGCGGGCCTTCAGGCTCACCCTCTCCAGATCATTGACCAAAATGGTCTTTAGATCGATCTGCTCTATGGATGGGCGCCTAATTTTAGTGCAAAGGCGGGGGTTTTTCAATGTCAAATCAAATTGCTGGTAGACCCAGGCGGTGGAGAGGCCGAAGCCGGGGTTGACCAGGACCAGGTGCAGAGCGGGAAACTCGGGCCAGGGCTCGACCACCTCGCCGATGCCGGTGCACCAGGCGGTGGCGCCGGCCAGGAAAAAGGGCACGTCGGCCCCGATGTCCGTGGCCAACTGGTGCAGGCGCTCGGACCCAAGGGGATGGCCGTGGACTTGGTTGAGGCCGCGCAGCACGGCGGCGGCGTCGGAGGAGCCGCCGCCGAGGCCGGCGGCCACGGGGATGTTTTTTTCCAGGAAGAAGGAACCGGCCGGTTCCCGGCCGGCGGCGGCGAAGAAGGCCCGGGCCGCGGTGAGCACCAGGTTGTCCCGGATGGGCAGGTCAGGGTGGTCGCAGGCCAGGCGCAGGGAGCCGCCACCGGGCTCAAAGAAAATACGGTCGGCCAGGTCCAGCGGCTGCATCAGGGTGGCCAGCAGGTGGTAGCCGTCAGGGCGGGTCCCCAATATCCGCAGGTGCAAGTTGACCTTGGCCGGGGCGGTGAAGGTGTGGCGCATGGCAATTAAAAAGGGGGCCTTGGCAGGCCCCCTCCACTTGGGGTTGTTTACTTGGGCGCCTTGAGCACCACGAAGAGGGTGTTCTTGCGCCGCTGCACCAACAGCAGCAGGCCGTCGCCGGGCTTTAATTTATCGATGAGCAGGTTGAAGTGGCCGAGGTCCTTGACCGGCTTTTGGGCCGCCTCCAAGATGATGTCACCGCGTTGCAGGCCGGCCTCGTCGGCGGGGCTGTCGGGCTCCACCGCGGTGATCACCAGTCCCTTGGGCTCCTTGAGCCCCAGTTGGCGGGCCAGGGACGGGGTGATCTCTTGCAGGGACAGGCCCAGGCGTTTCTTGACCGGTTGCTTGGTTTCGTCGCTGGCCTGGGTCTCCTTGAGCTCGCCGATGGTGACCTTCAGGGTGATGGTTTTACCGGCGCGCACCACGGTGACGGTGGTTTTCTTGCCCACCGGGGTGGCGGCCACGATGCGCGGCAGGGCGTGCATGTCCTTAATGGTTTTACCGTCGAACTTGACCACCACGTCGCCGCGCTTGATGCCGGCCTTCTGGGCCGGGCTGCCGTCGACCACGTTGGCCACCAGGGCGCCGTCGGTGCTCTTGAGCTTCATGGTGTCGGCCAGGGCCCGGGTGACCGGCTGGATGTACACCCCCAGCCAGCCGCGGACCACGCGGCCCTTGGTGCGCAGTTGTTCCATCACCTGGCGGGCCAGGTTGACCGGAATGGCGAAGCCGATGCCCTGGCCGTGGGCCACGATGGCGGTGTTGATACCCACCACCTGTCCCTTGAGGTTGATCAGGGGCCCGCCGGAGTTCCCGGGGTTGATGGAGGCGTCGGTCTGGATGAAGTTGTCATAGGGGCCGGCCCCGATGATGCGTCCCTTGGCGCTGACGATGCCGGCGGTCACGGTGTGTTCCAGGCCAAAGGGATTGCCCATGGCCAGCACCCAGTCGCCCACCCGCAGCTTGTCGGAGTCGCCCAGGGGCAGGTAGGGCAGGTCGCCGCCGGCCTTGATGCGCACCAGGGCCAGGTCGGTCTTGGGATCGCGTCCCACCACGGTGGCCGGCAACTCGCGGCCGTCCTTGAGCCGGATTACAATCTTGTCGGCCTTGGCCACCACGTGGTTGTTGGTGAGCACCAGGCCCTTGGGGTCCACCAGGACGCCGGAGCCCAGGGAGCGGCGTTTAAAGCGTCGGGACGGGGCGGGGCGCAGGCCACGGTGATGGGGGTCCTGGAAGAAGCGCCGGAAGAACTCCTCGATATCCGGCGGGGCCTGGCCACGGCGCTCGCCGCCGGGGCCGCGAAAAATGAAACCGGCTCCTCCCGGAGCCTTGACGATGCGCTCGGCGCGGATGTTGACCACCGCCGGGGATACTTTTTGCACCAGGTCGGCAAAACTGCCGGGGCGCTCGGTGGCCGCCGCTGGCCAGGCCAGGGCCAGGGCCGCCAGGACGACCCAGGGTATCATTACGGATTTACTAAGTTTTATGTTCATTTTGTTATTCCTTTTGTTTCGGTTGGCTCGACAACTGCACGAAGGCCAGGCGGAGCTGGCTCAGGACATTGTCCAGGAACTGCTGCTCCTCCTCCTCCAGGTTGCCTTGGGTCTTTTCCCTGATCATGGCAATGGTGTCGATGGTATGACGAGCCATGTTGAAATCAGCCTGGGCCTTGCCGGTGAGCGGATCCGGGATTTGCCCCAGATGCATCATGGCCGCGTGGCTGAGCGAGAGGATAAATCCGCTGAAGTCCACCGGGGGCAGAGGATGGTCCGGGTCCGGGGCCGGGGCCTCGGGGGCGTCCTCCTTGTCCGGGGGCGGCGGGGGCTCTTGGTCGGCTGGCTGGGTCTGGTTATTCTCGGGTGGTGTTTCACTGCCCGACTCACCGTCTCGGGAAAAAGCGCGACGATCCCTTACGGTGAAGCCTTTGTCTTCATCGCCCATGTAATCCTCCCCAAAAAAACCCAGGGCACGCTGGGGGCGTGCGCCAAAGTTATGAAAGACTTTTACAAATATAAGGACTGCGCACCGGTTGCGCAACCGCGGGAGGCATTAAAAAGCCCGGCCGCGGATGGCGGCCGGGCTGGGTTTTGGCAAAGTACGGGGCGCGCTTAGGGCTGGTTGACCGCGTTTATGGCCTCGCCGGTTTTGAGGAAGGTGCTCATCTGCTTGGCCACGGCCACGGCTACGTTCACCTGGGCCTCGAAGGTGTTGGCCCCCAGGTGGGGGGTGCAGGAGAGGTCGCCGGCATAGAGCACCCGGGCCTGGGCCGGCAGGGGCTCTTGCTCAAACACGTCTAAGGCGGCGCCGGCCAGCTTGCCGGCCTCCAGGGCGTCGCACAGGGCTTCTTCGTCCACAATGCCGCCGCGGGCGCAGTTGATGAGGTAGGCGCTGTCTTTCATCTTGCCCAGCACCTCGGCGTTGAACAGGCCGGTGGTCTCCCGGCTCTTGGGCACATGGATGGAGATGTAGTCGGCGGTGGCCACCAGCTCGTCGAAACTCACCGGCTTGGCGCCGCGGGCGGCGATCTCGTCGTCGTCCAGGAAGGGGTCGAAACCGATGACCTGCATCTTCACCCCGGTGCCCAGCTCGGCCAGGATACGGCCGATATTGCCCAGGCCCACGATGCCCAGGGTCTTGCCCTTCACCTCGCGGCCTCGCAGGTTTTTCTTTTCCCACTTGCCCTCGCGCAGGGTGATGTTGCCCTTGGCCAGGTGGCGCGACAGGGCGAAGATATGGGCCATGGCCAGCTCGGCGGCGGCGTTGGAGTTTTGACCGGGGGTGTTCATCACCACCACGCCGGCGGCGGTGGCTGCGGGGATGTCCACGTTGTCGAGCCCGGTGCCGGCGCGTCCCACCACCTTGAGGCTGTCAGCCGCCTCCAGCAGGTCGGCGGTGACCTTGGTGGCGCTGCGGATCACTAAGCCGTGTACGCCCTTGATGGCCTCTTTGAGCTGGTCGGGGTTGAGGCCGGTGTCGACCTCCACCTCAAAGCCTTCATCCCGAAAAATCTCCACCCCTTTGTCATCGATGGGGTCTGACACCAGTATCTTCATGGCCCTGCCTCCCGAGGTGTGTATTGCCGATAGCATCGCGCGCCGCGCGAGTGCGTATTAAATTATCAGACCGACCGGTCACATAACAAGGCCGGCCGGCCGTACAGTCCAGGGGGTGTGAAATGGTCCCTAAAAGCCCTATTACAACCCCCTGAAAGTGTCAAGGGCTTTTGGTGGCCGCCGGCGTGGTTTTTGGGTGCACCGGCCATGGCGCCTGGTACTCACCAAAAAAGCCAGGGGCCCTGACGGGCCCCTGGCCGGGGTGCCTTTTAGGTTACAGGGTTTTTAGAAGATGAAGCCGAACTGCACGCCCAGCAGCCACTCGTTGCCATTGGAGGTACCGGCAGTGCTGTCGCCGTAGTTCCAGTAGCTGACTTCGGGGTGGACGTAGAAGTTCTTGGTGACCTGGTAACGGGCGGAGATGAAGGCCGCGTAACGGCTGGTGTAGTCGTTGACCGCGCCGGTCCAGGCGTCGTTCTGGTTGCGCACGTAACCAAAGCCCACGCCGATCTTCAGGGCGCCGGTCTTGAAGGTGGCGCCGATGCTACCACCGTAGGTCTTGGTGTTGAGCACGCTGGTACCGTTCCACAGGGCGACGGAGTCACGGTGCAGAGCGATGATGTTGTTGAGGTTCTGGCCATAGAAGAACTGGCCGGCCACGGCGAAGGCGCCCATGGCGAACTTCACGGGCAGGTGCAGGGCCCAGGAGTTGACGGTGTCCTCATAGGCGAGGGAACCGGCAGCATACTTATTCTTGAGCTGGGACCAACGGAAGCCCGGGGTGGTCATGAAGCCACCAGCCTTGAACTTCAGCACGACGTCGATCATCGGGAAGACGGCGTACTGGTCGGCGGCGACCGCAGCGGTGATGTTGCTGCCGGTGACCAGGGTAGCGGTGGCGGCGTCGAAGCCGGTCACCGAGGCCAGACCGGTGTCCACGCGGGGCAGGCCCCACACGGTCAGCGGGGTGCCGGCGACAATGCTGAAGCCAAAGGCGCCGCCGCTCCACTCAAAGCGGACCTGCGGGTGACGACCGCTGTAAGCATTACCCCAGCCGAGCAACAGCAGCTTGGCCTCGCCAAAGCCGACATGCTGGAAGGGGGAGTAGGCCAGCGAGCCGAAGGTGCTGTCGGTATGACCAGCCACCAGCTTGCAGGCGCCGATCTTATACCAACCGTAGATGTAACGAAGAGTCGAACCGGTGCCGTTGAAGGCATGCGAGTTCAGACCCAGCTCGGCGTGGGCGCCGGCTTTCTTGTCATCGCTCATCCACAGGCCGCGCAGGTAGGAGTGACCCGGAATGTTCATGAAGACGGCGGTCACGCTGTCGCCAGAGGCGGTGCGCTCCTGGCTGTTCATGGTATAGCCCACGTCCAGCAGGGCACGCACGTGCATCGAACCAGCGGCCATGGCCGGAACCGCAAAAGCGATCAGGGCGGCCACGGCTACCATGGCGATAAAGAATTTTTTCAAGATATTTCTCCTTTTCTAAAAGTGACTATGTCCGCGGCGGCCAACCATTAGCTTCAAAAACGACCGCCGCACACACGACCTTTCACCCAGGGGCGCACCCCGAGCTCCCCAACGGAGTAAAAGGCTCTTTCGGCTAACCACGCCGAAAAACTTGTTATAATCCGCACCTTGCCCCTCCGGTCCGGGCCGGCACAGATATCGTATCATCCATTACCCCAAAAAATACCAACCCAATGCGGCGGTTGTCAAGGTCATTCTGCCGCGGGGCGGACAATCTAACTCCCCGGCGCAACAGGTATATCCGGGTCTTCTTTCTTTTTGGGCGGCGGTCCCAAAAGCTCCAGGCGCTCCTCGGGGGCCAGGCTGCGGGCCAGGGCCAGGGTGCGCTTGAAAAAGGGGATGCGCCGCTTGAGGCGCGAAAAGATCACCCGGGACAGCAGGTACATCACCAGGAAGCCGGGGATGTAGCCCACCTGCCAGCCAACCAGGGGCAGGGGTATCTCCAGCCCGGCGAAGCGGGCCTGGAGCCAGGCGGCGGCCAAAAAGGCCGGCCACAAGGAGCCCATGCCCATGGCCAGTTGCAGGAAAAAGGCTTTGCCAAAGGCCTCGTTGGCCAGCTTGTTGATGCCCTTGTAGGCCTGGCCGTCCCCGGCCTTGAGGGCGCGCATGGACTGGTTGTGGCGGCGGGCGGTGTCGCTTAGCACCTGGCGGATGGGCTCGCGGTTGAGCCACATGGCCACGGCCATGGTGAGCTCGCCCAACAGGGAGCACCACAGGCCCAGGATAAAGGTGCCCAGCCACCAGCCCCAGGCCGGGTTGGCCAACCAGCGGTAGGGGGCGATGAGGATCAGGTCGCCGATGTTGAGCCAGAAGTCGATGCCCACGGTCCTTTAATGGGAAATCCCCGGACCGGCCGCGCCGGTCCGGGGATGGGTTTGCGGTTGCGTTTTAACCGTCTACGGCAGCGGCCAATACTGGGGCGCGAAGCCCTTCATGGTGTAGCGCACGCCCACGAAGAAGGCCAGGATCACGAAGAGGATCTTGAGCCACTTGTCCGGGATGTACTTGGAGGTGCGCGGGCCGATCATGGACCCGATGAAGATGCCGATGAGCTCCATGCCGATGAAGCCCCATTCCACCACCACGCCCTTGGCCACCATGTAGGTGCTGATGCTGATGATCATGCCCACCAGCACGGCCAGGGCGCTGGTGCCGGCCACCAGGAACATGGGCAGGCCGGCCACCGAGGTGAGGAAGGGCACGAACAGGAAGCCGCCGCCCACGCCCAGGAACGAGGCCAGGGCCGCGATGAGGATGCCGCCGAAGATCGGTATGTAGCCCTTGAAGGAGAACTCCACCCCGTAGAAGGAGAAGCGGATGGTCTTGGTGGCGGTTATGGCCAGGCCGATGACCACACCGGCGATGACCAGGCCCCAGGAGATGTAGTGGGCCCCGGCGAAGAGCCCCTTGCCCAGGTTGCCCCACAGGGCGCCCAGCAGCACCAGCCCAAAGGCCAGCGCCGTGCCGCCCAGACCGCCTTCCAGTATCTTGACGCCCTTGTCGGCCGAGGCGGAGCCTTCGGCCACCTGCTTCTCAAAGGCCTGGGCCGCGGCCTTGGCCTTTTTCTTGGAGCGCTGGCCGCGCGGGGTGGTCTCGTAGAGCAAGATGAAGCCCAACAGCAGCACGCAGAGGCCGAAGTAGCCGATGTAGGACTTGAGGTTGATCTTGCCGGCGGTGAGCTCGGGGATGAGGTAGGAGCCGGCCACCGAGCCGATGGCCAGGCAGAGCCCCAGGGGCAGCACCAAGCGCCCCAGGCGGTAGTAGTTGAAGCTCGATATCAAGGCCGAGAGCCCCACCAGCCACTGGTTGGACACCCGGATGGAGTCGGTGAACAGGCTGTTGACCGGGTGACCCTTGCCAAAGCTCTTGGCATAGTCGCCCAGGCCGAAGATGGTGATGTGCCCCACCCCGGCCATGATGCCGCCAAAGGCGCCCACGGTGGAGAATATCCAGCCGACCCAGATGGCCCACAGCAGGCCCCAGATATAGGGGATGGGCGGTGCGCCGGGGATGCCCAGGAAGCCGGGCTTTTTCTTGGGATCGATGACCGCGGCGGTTTTCTTGGCCTGGGCCGGGTCGGTCAGGCTTTTGGCGATGGCGGCTTTTACCTTGGCCGGGGTCTCCGGCGTAGTGAGCCCGGCCGCCGAGGAGACGGCGGCGGTAACGGTTTGCGCCGCCGATCCTCCGGCCTGGGCCCAGGCCCCGCCGGCTAAGGCCAGTACCACGGTGGCCGCCAGGACCACGGCAAAAACTATACCTATACGCTTGCGCATCTTATCCTCCCTGAGAAGCCAAAACACGTTATCGGTTAATTAGATTCGGTGGCTTGGCCATCCACTCCCAACCCATGACCAAGACCGGTCATAATGACAAACCCATAACACAATCTCTACCTTTAATACAAGGATTCAGAAATGGCGCAGGTTGGTATCAAGGAGGGGCGGGGCGGCGCCAGAGCCAGGCCCGCCGCCGGGACTTTCGGCCGTGCCGCCGCAGGATGGAGGACCGCGGACCTGGTCGCCGGGAGGTCAATGCCGTTCCCCGCCCAGGGTGCCGCGGGCTCCCAAGAGTCTTTGGCTGAGGAATTGGTACAGCAGGGTGTGCACCTGGTCCATGTCAAAGGAGTATCCCGTCTCTTGGGCCAAGCTGGTGGGGGGGTACTCGTGGCCGCAGGCCCGGATGAGGGCAAAGTCGTCCAGGTTGGTGGTGACGTTCATGGCCAGGCCGTGCATGGAGACCTTTTTGGGTACGGCCATGCCGATAGCCGCCAGTTTACGGCCACTTACCCACACCCCCGGGTTGTCGGGGTCGTAATGGGACTCAAGCCCGTAGTGGGCCGCGGTATCCACGATGCAGCCGGCCACCGCCTCCACCAGGGCCTTGACTCCGATCTTGAGTTGACGCAGGTCGATCACCGGGTAGACCACCGCCTGGCCGGGGCCGTGATAGGTGACGTCGCCGCCGCGCTCCACGTGGTAGACGCTGAACCCTTTTTCCTCCAGCTCCTGGTCGGTGAGCAGGATGTTATCGCGTCCGCCTTGCTTGCCCAGGGTGAAGACCCGGGGGTGCTCCACGCAGATGATGGCGTCGCCCACCTCGTCGGCCACGCGATCGGCATGGCGCTGGCGCATGCGCTCCAGCGACTCGGCGTAGTCCAACAGACCCCAGTTGATTCGTTGGATTTGGTTCATGATGGCCGGCATCCTAACGCGGGCCGCGGGCATTTTCAAGCACCTTATGCGCGGCCCGCCGGCGGACATCAGCCCTGCCTTGGGTTAGAATAGTCGGTCATGGAGATAGACGCGCTGATTTTTGATTTCGACGGCACCCTGGCCGAGCTCAATATCGACTTTGGGGCCATGTACGCCGAGGTACAGGCCCTGGCCCGGCAGATGGGGCTTACCGGTGACTGGCCCGAGGGGTTGCTCTTGGAGGTGATCGCACAGTTGGCCGGCGAGCTGGACCACGGCTTTGAGCGCCGCGCTCACCGCCTGCTGCGCCAGCGCGAGGTGGCCGCGGCGCGCCGGGGCGCCCTGTTCGGCTTTACCCGCGAGTTGCTGGACCGGGCCCGGTCCTTGGGCCTGGCCACGGCCATCATCAGCCGCAACTGCGGCCAGGCCATCCGGGTGGTGTTTCCCCAGGTGGACGAGGCCTGCGACCTGTTCTTGCCGCGCGAGGCGGTGGCGCGTCCCAAGCCGCATCCCGGGCACGTGTTGGCCGCGCTGGCCGGGTTGGGGGCCGAGCCGGGGCGGGCGGCGGTGGTGGGGGACCATCCCATTGACGTAACCGGGGCGCGGGCGGCCGGGTGTTTGGCGGTGGGGGTGGCCTCGGGCCGCATGAGCGCGGCGGACCTTAACGCGGCCGGGGCCGATATTGTGCTACCAGACGCCGCCGGCCTGCTGGGGGCCCTGGGCCTGGACGGGGGTTAATCGATAAATGGTCGCCGGTGGTTACGGCTCTGCCGGGCGGCAGACCGGGTCGGCGAGTTGGGCCTGGAGGCGGGCCAGGTCTTCGGGCAGGTAGGGGGTGAGGCCGGCCATGGCCGACTGGTCCCAGCCGGTGGTGGGGTCCATGGC